>CAYHJO010000034.1:0-26738 GCA_964356715.1 uncultured Turneriella sp.
CAATGAATTCGTCTCCGACGTTAAAAGGGTGAATTGCATCATCAGCCGCCAGCAAGAAGCGCAGCAGCACGGAGGAATCGAGGTAGCAAATCATCTTTGCCTGTCTTCGAGCAATAGGGCAACAGCATCCACATCGATATGGATTCCATGGTCCATTCTCACGGTGCCGGGTTTGCGGGTGGCACGAACGATGCTGAGCTGGTTTTCCGGCTCATAGGGGGAAACTTGCGCCACCGGGAAGTCATGGTCGGTAATCACCAATGTCTGCCCTTTTCTGACTTTCGAGAGCTCGGCACTGAGATGCGCCTTGAATTTCGAAACCGAAATGGTCTTCATGTGACTATTAATAGGTCTCTAACTGTCCCGTCAATGAATAGTCCCCCCGAAGTCATCAATAAGTCTTCTTTCACCACAGTTCACAGAGGACGCAGAGACAGAACTGTTATGGGAATCTTACCTCTGCGCTCTCAGTGCACTCTGTGGTAATGACTCCCGATTGACAGCCTCGTGAATACTGTTTGCCGGCAATCGTGGCGATATTTCCCGGGAGTTATGGATGCGAATCTCTTCTATCTCGCTATGCTGACCCTGCACCTGTTTTGCGCCGCCACCTGGCTCGGCGGCAATATCTTCTTTATAGGATTCGTTGCTCTGACCCGCCGGGAGAACTTTCTGAAGAACATTCGCGCTCGCCTGATTTTTACCTACGCCATCTCTTTCCGCAAAATGACCTATGTGCTGTTTGCCGCGATTCTCTTGTCCGGGTTGGGTCTCATCTATGCCAATGGCTGGCTGAATGGTAGCCTGTTCGTGCTGCCCGCCGCAAAGGCCGCGCTGCTGAAACTCGGCATCTTCTCGGCGATGGGTATTCTACAGCTGGTGCACGATTTTTTCATCGGTCCGCGCAGCTACCACATCGATGGGGATGAAATACGCGTCAAAGAAGAATACCGCAGCGTAAACAGGCTAGTGGGCTACACTGTTTTTCTTATCACACTCACTCTCTTTTTGCTGGGCATTCTGCTCTCGCGCCGCGTCATCGGCTAGAGTGTGTCGGCTTTACTGCCTGACTCGGCGCGCGAGGGCGGCACATGCAGAAACCAGTTGCGCTGATCACGGGAGCATCTACCGGTATCGGTTTTGAAATGGCAAAGGTGTTTGCCGCGCACGGTTATGACCTGATTGTCGTCGCGCGCACTGAAAAACATTTGAAGACAATGCACAAGCACCTGTCGCCGCTCATTAAAGTGACCGACATCGCCATGGACTTGTCTTTACCGAAAGCCGCGCAAACCCTATTCGCCAAAACAAAGAAGCTTAAGCTCGAGGTGGATGTACTCGTCAATAACGCGGGTTTCGGCACGAGCGGTGACTTTGTCGATCTCGATCTGAAACGCGAGCTGCAGGAGGTTGACCTCAACGCGCGTACTCTTACGGAGCTCTGCCATCTCTACGGAGCAGAAATGGTAAAACGCAAGAGCGGCAAGATTCTGAACGTCGCTTCGACGGCGGCGTTTCAACCGGGCCCGTGGATGTCTGTTTATTACGCCACAAAAGCCTATGTGCTGCACTTCTCTGAAGGCCTTGCCGAAGAACTCAAACCACGCGGCGTGCAGGTGTCTGTGCTGTGTCCCGGTGCAACCGTTACCGAGTTTGCCGGTACAGCCGGTGTGCAGAAATCAAAATTGTTTAATTCCAAGATACTCAAGCCGGCGACAGCAGAATCGGTGGCTGTTTACGGCGTGAATAAATTTCTCAAGGGAAAAACGGTCATCATCCATGGGGTAGTGAACAAATTCCTCGCGTTTGGTAACCGTTTCACGGCCCGCGTGGTCGCGCGCAAAATCGCGGGTTATCTCAATCGCCGCTGAGAAATTGCTTTCGGGTTAATCTCATATTTTCATTTCAGGGATATTCCCTGCAATGAGCAAACGGCCTTCTGTGGCATTTTTTACCTGATCGACGCTGACGCCCGGTGCTGTTTCCAGTAGCTTGAAGCCTTGCTCTGTCACGTCGATCACGGCGAGTTCAGTTACTACCTTCTTCACACAGCCAACGCCGGTCAAAGGCAGCGTGCATTTCTTCAGCAATTTTGATTCGTTTGCTTTGTTGACATGCTGCATCGCCACGATGATGTTCTTGGCTGAAGCCACCAGATCCATCGCTCCGCCCATGCCCTTGACCATTTTTCCCGGAATTTTCCAATTGGCGATGTCGCCGTTATCGGCGACTTCCATGGCGCCCAAAATGGTCAGATCGACTTTTCTCGCGCGGATCATGCCGAAGCTCATCGCGGAATCGAAAATAGCAGAGCCTGCGACTGTGGTGATCGTTTGTTTGCCCGCATTGATATAATCGGGGTCTTCTTCACCCTCGAACGGAAAAGGACCCATCCCTAACAAGCCGTTTTCAGACTGCAGAACGACATTCATACCCTCCGGTATGTAATTAGAAACCAATGTCGGAATTCCTATGCCAAGGTTGACGTAATAACCATCTTTTATTTCCATTGCGATGCGCTTCGCAATTCCGATCTTGTCTAACATAACTTCACCTTTTCCTGGTCGTTCTCTGTTCTATCCGTTTCTCGTAATTGCTGCCTTGAAAAATTCTGTGAACGTAGATTCCGGGCGTGTGGATGTGGTTAGGGTCAAGTTCGCCTGCGGGCACGAGTTCTTCCACTTCTGCAATGGTAATTTTGCCCGCCATCGCCATGAGCGGGTTAAAATTCCGCGCGGTGCCACGATAAATAAGATTGCCGTGCGTGTCACCTTTCCAGGCTTTTACCAGCGCAAAATCCAGATTAAAGGCGTATTCCATGAGGAATTCTTTTTCAGCGCCATCGACAACAAACTTGCGTGTCTCTTTTCCCTGTGCAACCTCGGTGCCGATGCCTGCGGGCGTAAAGATGGCTGGCATGCCATAGCCGGCAGCGAGGCAACGGGTTGCCAGGGTTCCCTGCGGAATTAGCTCAACATCGAGTTCTCCCGAAAGCAATTGCTTTTCAAATTCGGCGTTCTCACCCACGTAAGAGGCGATCATTTTCTTCACCTGGCGGGTTTTGAGCAAAAGCCCGATGCCAAAATTATCGACTCCTGCATTGTTGGAAATACAGGTCAGATCCTTAACGCCTTTCTTAACCAGCGCTGCGATAGAGTTTTCCGGAATACCGCAAAGCCCGAAACCGCCGATACCCAATACCGCATTGTCAGTAATATCGGCGATGGCTTGATCTGCGTTGGTGACTGTCTTGTTCATCTCGGTTAAAGCTCCCTTGTATTTATCCGATTCTGTTTTTCAATGCGTTTTTTATGGTACAAATAATACCGCCGCCGGCACGAGCTTCGCGAGAAGCATGGCGCATGAATCGAAGCTCGTCGCCAGGGATGGCGCAACGCCGACGATGGAACCGAGCCGGACTAAACGCGCGTCAGATGTTCTCGTCGACCAGTTGCGCTCTATCGACAACGAACCCTTTTTGGAGCAGCGCGGCATTCTGTCAGCGAAGAATCAGCGACAGCGGCTTTGAGCTGTTTGGTTTTGCCGCTCAGGGAAAGCACCACGTAGAGAATGGCCATGATGCAAGACCGGGCTATCGCATTCCCGGCACAGACATTTTTGTGTTCGGTCGCAAAAAAGCCTGTGCCGGGAATCCGCCTGTAGTTCGATGGCGATACCCTCCGCGGTGTTGCTTTATGCCTCTCGCCAAACTGTCCGAAAGACTCAAAAAACTCCGCCAGACGATGGTCGAAGCCGAAAGCGCCAGGCAGGAATTTCTGCTGCATGCGCACCCGCAGAACCGCGAGAGCCTGCGCAACCTGATTCACTATCTCGCGATGCGGCGCGACGATCTGCACGACCTGCAGCTGATGCTTGCTGCGCAGGGATTATCTTCTCTCGGCCGCAGCGAAGGTTTTGTGCTCGATAATCTCAACCGCGTGCTGCAGCATCTGGGCGACCGTGAGCCTGTCGCTACGACGCTTGACTGGGCTCAGGCAGAGCACTTGCTGCATCGCAACACGAAGGCACTGCTGGGTCACAAGCCGCAATCGCGGCATGTCTATATCATGGTTACCGCACCTTCGGCCGTTGAGGCCGACGTCGAGTGGATGGCGAGAAGCCTCAAAGCCGGCATGAACATTCTGCGCATTAATTGTGCGCATGGCGACGGCGATGAGTGGAACGCGCTGATTGCCAATCTAAAAGAAGCCACTCAGCGAACAGGCCTCGAATGCCGCGTACTGATGGATGTCGCCGGCCCCAAGCTGCGTACAGGCGCCGTGCATGGCGGTGCCGAAGTGCTGCATTTGCGGGTGAAGCGCGACGTTTTCGGCCGGCTGACAGAAGCTGCACGCACGATAATCCGCAATACAGATGAGGCGATGCCGGGCCTAAATTTTCCCTTAGAATTCAACGCCCTGCTCAAAACCGGGGATGTGCTGCGTTTTCGTGACAGCCGCGGAAAAAAGCGGGAACTCCGCATAGAGCGCAGCAAAGAAGAGTTGTCAGCAGTCTGTGATGCCCCGGCGTACATTCTGAAGAAAACGCTGTTTTCCCTGCGGCGCGACAAAAAACACATAGCCGAAAGCGAGTGCGGCCCGTTGCCTTTTGCGGCGGCGGATATTCTGCTCAAACCGGGCGATACTCTCGTGCTGTTTGCCGGCAACGATGAAGGCTTTCCCGCCGATGCAGCCGCAGGTACACCGGCGCGCATCGGCTGTACTTTGCCGGGAGCCGTCCCGGCCATAAAACCCGGAGACCGCGTGCTGTTCGATGACGGTAAAATCGCCGCGATCGCCGAGAGCTGCGGCAAAGGCGAAGTTGTGCTGCGTATTGAACGTGCGCGCGAGGGGGGCAGTCGCCTGCGCGGGGAAAAAGGTATCAATTTGCCCGACACGGCGCTGGGCATTCCCGCGATCACAGAAAAAGATTATGCTGACCTCAAATTCGTGCTGGCACATGCGGACATCGTCGGCGCCTCCTTCATTCACTCGGCAGCGGATGTGCGTACCCTACAGGAAGAGATAGGCAAAAAAGGCCGCGACACGGGATTGATTCTCAAAATTGAAACGCAGGCCGGTTTCCGCAATTTGCCGGCGATCTTAATGCAGGCGCTCGAGCAAAATCCCGCGGGAGTCATGATTGCGCGCGGCGATCTCGCCGTCGAAGTGGGCTTTGAGCGGCTGGCAGAAATTCAGGAAGAGATTTTGTGGGTGTGCGAAGCCGCTCATGTGCCGGTGATCTGGGCGACGCAGGTGTTGGAAAATCTGGCGCAGACGGGGCAGCCCTCGCGCGCCGAGATCACCGACGCCGCGATGTCGGTGCGCGCCGAATGTGTGATGCTCAACAAAGGACCGCATATACACGAAGCGATGCGCGTGCTGGATGATATTCTGCAGAAGATGGAAAAACACCAGTATAAGAAGAGGAATTTGTACCGTTCTCTAAGTATTAGCTGGTGATGTGTGTGAGGCTTTGCCTCACACACATCACCAGCTCAAAAACCAAACAGGCCGCGCGACAGGCCTTCGAGTTTGCGCGCGCGGTCGTTGTCGTCGCTGCGCACGCCAAGCGCTGTTAGATTCGCCAGCGAGCGGCGCGTGATGATTTCAAACGGTGCGGCGTCGAGCAGGCGTGCAGAATAGCCCGAAAGATTCGCAGAGATAAGCATCTCAAGATTTTCGCGGGTCACGAGGGAACCTTTATCGAATACGTCGATAAATACTTCGAATTCACCCAACTGCCATTTCAGCAGAAAGCGTCCGGGGGTGTTCACGCCATAGAGCGGAAAACCGAGCCGTGAACCCGTGATCAGGTAGATGACAGCCAGGGACAGCGGAATGCCGGGTACGCGCTCGCAGAGCACCAGCTGCGCGGAGTGCGACTCGAGTTTGTTGATCGCGCCTTCTTCGCCGCCGAGCCCGGTTTTTTCGAAGAAAACGAGATTCATCGCACCGAGTATCTCGCGCACGAGTTCGGGATCGTGCATGCGGTTTTTCACGCGGCGCGGCGTCAGCTGCCGGTTTTCGAGCTCATCGCGCAGATCGACCTCGAGCATGTCGAGCGCCGCACAGTATTCATCCCACAGGTTAAAAGCGTTGGAGAAAAGGCCTGTCAGGTAAGAAGTGCGTTCGAGCGCCCAGACATCGTTGCCACCGCGCGGCAGCACCTGCTGCATCTGCGCGCGGACAAAAGCAACCGTATAATCGAGTTCGAGATTGCGCAGCTTATGGCGCAGAGCGAAGTCAGAGATCGAGTCAATGTGTTTAAAAATTTCAGCCCAGCTGCTTTCGGTCGCGACCAGCTGCTGAAACGCCTGCGAGTCTTCTGCGGATTTCTCCGTTTTGATTTCATGCGCGATCTGCGCCAGCAGCGCGAGTATGTTGTGGCTTCGTAGCGGCATTATTGTTATCGTCGAGCCTGTGACGGGTTAAGGCGAACCACGACGCCCGGTAAATATCTGGTCCATGCCCTTGAGCGTGCTTTCGATCACGCCGACGGTCATTTCAGGGCCAAGTTTCGTGGAGTCTTTGAGCGCCGCGATAAAGCCTTTCTTAACTTTATCTTCAAATTTCGGCAGCAGGCGTTCGCCGGCTTCTTCAACCTTGAGCGCAATGCGGTCGGGCAAATTGTCGATCGGCTTCTCAATCTTATCGTAATAGAGCTTCAGCGCAAGAAAATATACCAGTCCCGCGGTCACAACGGATGTCAGAATTGCGGTCGGCACAATGACATACCAGATAATTTCGGGAAACTGCATATTGACCGAAAGCCCTGTCGGAACAGGTGGAAAAGTGTTTTTTCAGCAGGCCATGCCTTTAGGCGCAGGCGCTGCGCGGCGGCGCCTAAGGCAGAGCAGTGCGATAAATCCCACTTGCCTGCACCTCGCCGCCTCAGATCATTGGCATATGCCCGTGAAACGCTGCCTGGTTCTGCTGTTGTTGTGCATAGCGTCGCATTGCGCCGGCCGCAGCTACCGCACATACCCCGACAACGGTTCGATTGTCTATCTCGACAGTTCTGTCGGGCCGGTCGGTGGCAATGTGGATGGCACCGGTGTGACCATGCACTATAAGGGGCCGCTTAAAGATTCGATCGAAGATCTGGGGCCGATTGCAGCGAAGGTGTCGAAGCGCGGGGTGAAAAATGCCGACGTGCTGCGTGAGCTGCAATTGCAGGCGCAGAAAAAGAACGCCGATGGCGTTTACGACGTGCTGATTTCGCAGGACGGCGAAACCATAGAAGCCAGCGGACTCGCTTTCCGGTTCAGGCGCTGAAATCAGTTGACGTGGCTCCGCTGCTAATGAGCCTGCCAGTCATCAAACGCTGAATTTCGGGGACGTGTTTCCATACAATCCCTGGTGAACGCGTATCTTTTTCGGAGGAATAATGGCAGTAGCATCACTCGTATTGGGAATCATTTCCCTCGTATTTCTTTTCTTCGGTCCGTTGGCGTGGATTGGGGGAATCGTCGGAGTTGTCGGGATTATTCTCGGCGCAATCGCGAGAAAAAAGCTGAAAGAAGAAAATCAGGCGACAGGAACGGCTACCGCCGGTATGGTCATGAGTATTATCGGAACAGTTTTGACGGCAATTATCACTATTGCATGCATCGCCTGCATCACAGCTGGTTCTAATGAATTCAAAAAGAATCTGGAAAAAGAACTGAACGATCCTAAATTTAAAGAAGAACTTAAAAAAGAAATGGAAAAAGGTCTGAAAGAGGACAAATAAGAAATTTCCATTGGTTGAATTGAAAAGCCGGTCGCATAGACCGGCTTTTTCATTTTTACCGCCGGCAATCCGCAATGCGATCGCAAATTGCAGCAGAAAATAGGTAACTGATATGTATCCGATCTTATTCGAATTCACGTATTGGGGCGAAACGAAAATGATCACTGCGTACGGCGTGCTGGCCGTGACCGGCATATTCGCCGGTGCTCTGCTCATTATCCGGCTCGCAAACAGACACGGCATCGGTGCCTTCGATGCGATCAACGTTATTGCGCTGCTGGTCGCAGGCGGCGTGCTCTTCTCGTTGCTGATCCATTTTCTGATTTTTTTTCCCGAACGCCTCGCATATCCGTCATTTTTCAGATATCCTTTGGGGGTCGTTAGCTGGGGTGGTGTCGCAGGCGGATTTTTCGCCGCGCTGTGGGTGAGCCGTGCGTGGAAAATTCCGCTGTTGAAACTTGCCGATGTATCATTGCCGGGCGTTGCGCTCGGCTTTGCCTTTGGCCGCATTGGCTGCCATTTCGCCGGTTGTTGCTTCGGTTTGCACTACGACGGGCCATTGAGTCTGCATTTTACGCATGCTCTGGCGCCGGCGAGCGCAGTGGTACAACCGCTGTTTCCGATTCAGCTGTTATCGGCGCTGCTGTTGTTTCTGTTGTGCCTCATTTTGCTGCGCATTCTGTATATGGAGCTCAAGCCCGGTTACGGATTATTGGTTTATCTCGTTCTTTACGGTAGCGGTCGCTTTATTGTCGAATTTTTCCGCAACGATGCGCGCGGAGTGTTTTTAAAGTTGTCAGATGCGCAGTGGTATTCATTGCTGCTTCTCGCGTGTGCTGCATGTCTCTTTCGGCATGTTACAGGCGCGCCGATTCATTCAGAAGAGGAGAGCTCGAATGCTCATTGAAGTCAGAAATGCCGTACGCAAATTCGGCAGCAAGAGTGCAGTCGACGATATTTCGCTCAAAATCGCTCCCGGTGAAAGGCTGGGCGTTCTCGGCCCCAACGGCTCGGGCAAGACCACGCTGATACAGCTGATTCTCGGTTTCCTTAAGCTCACATCCGGTACCATCGACATCGACGGACAACCCGTGTGGCCGAACCGTTTTGCAGTGCGGCACCGCATAGGCTCGCTGATTGAAATCCCTCTTTTATACCCGGCGCTGTCGGCGCGCGACAATCTGCTGTTTTTTGCGCGCCTCACTCGGCTCGACACCAGCAAGGTGGATAAACTGCTCGAAACCGTGCACCTCGACCCGGCGGAAAAAAAAGCGTTCAGCACTGTTTCGCTCGGCATGAAGCAGCGCCTCGGCATTGCTCTGGCGCTCATGAACGATCCCGAACTGTTGATCTTTGATGAGCCCACCAACGGTCTCGCCCCCGAGGGCATTGTGCAGGTACGCGGTATTCTCAAGGAAATCAACCGTTTGGGAAAATCGGTGATTCTCTGCAGCCATCTTTTGCCCGAGGTCGAACATATCTGCGACACCGTCGCGATTCTGCAAAACGGCAAAGTGCTCGCGACGCGCAATGTGACGGATCTCAACCGCACCGGCAATACCTTCCGCGCGGTGGTTAAAAACGCCGCCAGCGCAACGAAAATCTTTTCTGAAACGGGCATATCCGTCTCAGCTGACAGCGCGGCAGCCGACGCCTTTATTCTCTCACTCGGCGCAGAGCAAAAACCCGCAGATACGTTGAAACGCCTTATTGCGGCAGGCCTCGAAGTCGAAGAGTTTGTGCGACTCAATCAGGGGCTCGAAAATTTCTTTATGCAGCTGATGGAATCGCACCGGGGAGAGCACTGATGCGCGCGGGAGGCATTATGAATTCAGGCAAAGTGGCGGAAATCAGGGCGTCGATCGCCGCAGAAATGCATAAGCTCTACCGCCTCAAGACGCATATCGTCGTGCTCGCCGTGACATTGTCGCTGCTCGTGGTTGTGCTGGTCATCGAATTTGCCGCGATGCGCTATGTCGCGCAGCAGGCACAGGCGCAGGGAAAGGCCATGCCCGCCAATGCGAATTCCGTCTGGCAGATCTTCCATTTTTTCTGCCAGTACGTGAACCCGATCGTGATTGCACTGGTCGTTGCTTTCCAGACCGGAAAAGAATTCGAGTGGAAGACCTTCCACCAGATACAGCTGAAAGGACAGACACCGGCCACCTATGTTATCAGCAAATTGACGACCTTTTTTGCTCTGGCGATCGGCACCTATCTGCTGCAACTTGTGGTCGTGTTGATCGATTATGGTGTGCGCGTTGCGATTGAGGGGCAGCCGTTTGATCTGCCTGCCTTACAGATTGCCAGCGATCTGGTCTATTCGCTGACGGCGATTTCTCTGGCGCTGTTGCTGACGATTCTTGTCGTTTCCGCGGCGGTCGGCATTGTGCTGACGCTGGTCTACCTCTGCGTACTGGAAATGATCATTCTGCCTTTGCTCGGCACGCTTTTCGGCATGCTCGATAAGCCCGCTGTGGCGACTGCGCTGGGTTACAGTCCGATGAAATTGCCCGAACGCCTCGTGAACTCTGCGCTGGCTGAAAACTATGCCGGTGCGCTGATGGTACTTATCGCGGCGGTGTTGATTCCCGCCGTGGCCGCTTGGTTGTCTTACTTTGTATTGAACCGCCGGCAGATTGGCCTGATTCGCTGAATTGAGCGGCAAGGCTGAAAAAGCCTTGTCGCTAGCGCGCGCGGCACAAGCACGCGTATGTGCTGCGCCGTGCGATGCATTTGGTACTCGCCGTTGCGGCGTTGACAGCCTGCAGGCCCTCAGAGCGCGCAGAAGAAAAGCGGGCGCTTGCAGGTGTTCTCGATCTTACGACTCACGATTTTGCGGCAACGCCCGTCGTATTTCTCAACGGTGAGTGGGAGATTTACCGTAACCGCCTGCTGAATTCGGCACCGGTTATGACCACTGAAAAACCCGAGCTTATCGTGCTGCCGCAGACCTGGGCCGGCGACGGCCACGCGACATACCGGCTCAGAATTCGTCTGCCCGAGCGCGTGCGGGACGTCTTTGCTATCCATATGAAGGCGCAGCTCTCGGCGTATGACCTCAGTGTGGGCGGGCGTGTGCTGGCCTCCTCGGGTAAGCCGGGAGTCAACTCCGGCGAGACCGTGCCTGGCACCGAGCCCCTGACGGCGGTATTTCCCCCGGCGCAGGAAATCGAAATTCTTCTGCGCGCGGCAAATTACCACCACCGCAAAGGCGGAATATTCAGCAAAATCCGGTTGGGAACGGTTGCCGGCATTGAACAGGAAGTGGCGGCGAATCTAAGGCCGGATATTCTGCTCACGGGTATTCTGGGCATTATGGCGCTCTACCACGTTGTAATCTACGCGCTGCGCCGTCGCAACCGCGCGGCGTTGTTTTTCGCACTGGTATGCCTGATGATCCTGCTGAGAACCATAACGACCGGTGAAAAGTTTTTGATCGTGATGTGGCCTGCCGCACCGTTCTGGCTTTACACGCAGCTCGAATATCTTTCCTATTTCTGGAGTATACCGTTCGCACTGGGTTTCTTTTACGAAATGTTTCCGGAATTTGTTTGGCGCAGGCTGCACCACATTTTTCATGCTGTCGCGCTGATTTTCTCTGGCGCAGTGCTGTTCGCCCCGTTGCGCATCTACAGTCACACGGCGTACCTTTACCTGCCGGTTGTTGCCGCCGGCATTATTGCCGTCGCCTGGTTGCTCCTACGCGTTGCACGGCATCGGCAGCCGGGTTCGCCCGCTTTGGTAACCGGTTTTTTGTTTCTTGCGCTGGCGGTACTCAATGACGCGTTGAACACTCTCGAGATTTTGCGCACCGGCTATCTTGTCCAATTCGGATTTCTCGGTATCGTGCTGTTTTACGCCTCGGCGCTGGCGGCACGTTTCTCCCGCGCACTCGACGACAGCGAAGCCGCAGGACATAAGCTGCAGCGTGCCAATGAAACACTCGAGCTGAGAGTTACTGAGCGGACGCTTGAACTAGAGCGCGCAAAAGAACTGGCGGAAAATGCCAACAAGTTGAAAGATAATTTTATTGCACTGGTTTCACACGATTTGCGTTCTCCGCTGTCGGGGCTTTATAGCGTTCTGCAAACAGTGCGCATGGCTAAGCTCGAAGAGCAAAAGCGCTCGAACTTGCTGGGGCTGGCTGAAAAATCCGCTGCGGACGTTTTGCAGATGATCGAAAGTCTGCTGCAACTGCACAGGTTCAATCGCGGTGCGCCTGGCGGATTTGCTGAACGGGTGCAGCCTTATCTCGTGTGCGCAGCACTGGTCGAGTCTCTCAGCGAAGCCATTCGCGAAAAGAAATTGCAGGTGCTGAACAGGCTGCCTGTTGAGCTAATCTGTGCGACAGATGTGCATTTGCTGCGCCACGTGCTGCGCAACCTGTTGACCAACGCAATCAAGTATTCCCACACAGACGGTGAAATTTCAGTCGGGCTTGCCAGTGAACAACCGGTAGAGATTTTTGTCACCGATCGCGGCGTTGGTATGAACGCTCACCAGCTTTCTGCGCTGCTGGGCGGCGAGCGACCGGTGCTGACAGTGGGTACGGCGGGCGAAAAGGGCAGCGGACTTGGACTCGCAATTTGCCGTGAAATGCTGAGAAACCAGGGCGGAGATCTGCTGGTCACGTCTATACCCGGTAAAGGCAGCACTTTCACGTTACGCCTGGCTGCTGCGCCGCAACTGCCGGCATAACCGCACGCACTTTACGGGGCATCTTTCATTCCGTTTCTGTACGGGTGCAGCTCTCCGATATCGCATACGCGCCGCTGGCAGATAACCTAACGGAGGGACAGCGCAGGCAGCTCGAGGCCTACGCCGCACTGTTATTTGCTGAAGCAATGCCGGCCGGCTTCATCGGTGATTGCACGCCCGAAGAGCTTTTTCTCAGGCATATTCTCGACTCCATATTGCCGGCGATCGCACCCGAGTCGCAGGTGGCTTTCCCGCTGAACAGTGCAGTCGCTTTGTCGGTGTTCGATCTCGGTGCCGGTGCCGGGTTGCCGTCATTACCTCTGGCGGTTCTTTTCCCGCAGCATGAATTCCATCTGCTCGACTCGCAGGAGAAGCGCTGCCGTTTCGCGCAGTCTGCGGCCGCAGCGGTTGGATTGAAAAACGTGCATGTCTATCACGGCGTGGTGCAGGATTTTGCACAGAAATACGGAAAAGACAATAAGGCCGACGTTGTGGTCTTTCGCGCGTTCCGCAAAATACTGGTTTCGCTCGAGTTAGCTTTGCATGTGTTGCGCGACGCGCCCGCCTCAGACGGCGTCGCGCCGCGTCGCGCTCAGCCTAAAGTGCTTTACTGGCGGTCTCAGCGCGTGCCTTTTTCTGAAGAAGGACTTGCGCGCGTGTCTGATCTGGGCTATAACATTGATAATTTCGTGAAGTTTACGTCTGCAGAAACAATCATCCCGCGCGGGCTCTATACCTTTAGCCGTGTGCGCGCCGCGAAATCCGCTTTTCCGCGTTCGTGGAAAAAAATCTCCGCAGACCGGCTGGTCGAGGTGGAATCCTGACATATGAAAGTCATAGCACTGGCAAATCAGAAAGGCGGCGTCGGCAAGACCACGACCACCATCAACCTCGGAGCCTACCTGGCAAACGAAGGGCAGCGCGTGCTGATTGTGGATATCGACCCGCAGGGCAATGCCGGCAGTGGTCTGGGGCTCGATATCACGCAGGCCAAATCAACCATCTATCAATGGCTGATTGATGCATCGGTGGCGGCGCCGACCGTCGCCACTAACCAGAAGAATCTTGAGATCATACCCGCCAATATCGATCTGTCGGGTTTTGAAATAGACGTGCGCGACAACCCCAACCGCGATTTTGTACTCAAAGGCCGGCTGGCCGAACTCAGCGAACGTTATGATTTTGTGCTGATCGATTGTCCGCCAAGCCTGGGCATTCTCACGATCAACGCACTGACCTCCGCGAATTCGGTGCTGATTCCGTTGCAGTGCGAATATTTTGCGCTCGAAGGCCTGACACAGCTTCTGCGCATCATCAATCTCGTGCGAACCAAACTCAATACCGCGCTGCAAATCGAAGGCGTGCTATTAACCATGTTCGACTCGCGCACACGGCTCGCATCGCAGGTCGTGCAGGATGTGCGCGAGCATTTTAAAAAACAGGTCTACGACGTAATTATTCCGCGCAACGTGAAACTGTCAGAGGCGCCGTCTTTCGGTCAGCCGATCAGCGTGTACGATCCGCAGTCGACAGGGGCCATTGCGTACAAAACTCTGGCCCGCGACCTTTTGAACAGACAGGCGGCTGCGGTATGAGAGCACATCCATGTGCGCCGCAGCCTTGGCGCATCCTTGCGCCTCAGGCGGCGGTATGAGCAAGAGCGCGGGTAAAGTCCTCGGGCGCGGTCTGTCAAACCTGCTCGACAGCACCAACGCGCCCGAGGCGGGCGAGCGCGTGCAGGAAATCGCCGTCGATAAGATCAGACCGAACCCTGAAAATCCGCGCAAGAAATTCGACCGCACCGCCATCGACGAACTTGCGCAGACCATCAAGGCGCACGGTCTGCTGCAGCCGATTCTTGTGCAGAAGCAGGGCGATCACTATATGGTGATTTCGGGTGAGCGCCGTCTGCGCTCGCTGATCAGTCTCGGCTATTCGAAGGCTCCCTGCATCGTCAAAGAACTCAACCGCCGCAAAACTCTCGAAGTCTCGCTGATCGAAAATATCCAGCGCGAACAACTCGATGCAATCGAAGAAGCCGCGGTCTACAAGATGCTGCTGAGCGATTATTCCATGACGCAGGAAGAACTTGCCGAGCAGGTGGGAAAAAACCGCGTCACGATCACCAACCGCCTGCGATTGCTCAATCTGCCCGATGCCGTGCAGGCCGCGATTGCCGATGGCAGGTTGACCGAAGGTCAGGCGCGGCCGCTGCTGTCGCTGAAGAATACCGATCTGCAGCTGGCGATTTTCCATGAAATCACTGCACCCGGCAAAGGGCTCAACGCGCGTGACATTGAAGCAAAAGTCAGGCAGGCACTTGCCGGTCGCCCTGAGAAGAAGGCTCAGAAAAACAAAAAATCCGACGCGAATATCAGGGCTGTTGCGCAGAAGGTCGAAGAGCATTTGGGTATGCGCACGCGCATAAAATACAATCCGCAGAAAAAGTCGGGCAGCATCACGGTGGATTTTTTTTCGCTCGACGATCTGGAAAAACTGCTCAAGACTCTCGGGCTCAAACGCGTTTCGCTCTGAGGCAAATATGGGTTCGCCGGATTTTTTAAACGAAATTACTTCCCGCGCTGCGCACTACTCACCGGGCGAGCAGGTAAACGAACCGGGCTGGATCAAGCTCAATACCAACGAGAGTCCGCTGCCGCCGTCGCCGCGCGTTTTTCGCCTCATGGCTGAACTTGTGGGACAGGGCGATGTACTCAGAAAATATTCGCATCCGCTTGGTGAGCCGCTGCTTTCGGCGCTCGCGGCTTTCTGGTCGTGCGACAAGGCGCAGCTGATGGTGACGAATGGCTCTGACGAGGCGCTGGCGCTGATCTGTCGCGCAACGCTTTCGTCAACGCAGTCGGCGGCATTTCCCGCCGTGACTTACAGCCTGTATAAAACGCTTGTTACGAATGCCGGCGGCATTTATTCAGAGGTGCCGATGGCGCCGGGAAAAAACCAGCCTTACGGCGTCGACCTGCGGGCGCTGGAAAACTCGGCTGCCAAGGTCATTTTTCTTCCGAACCCCAATGCTATTACCGGGGAATATATTGAACGCCAGAAGATCGCCGATACGATCAGCAAATCGGCTAAGCTGTGGGTCATCGACGAGGCCTATAACGATTTTGCGGGACCCGAAGCGACGATGATGAAGTTTGTCGCAGCACTGCCGAACCTGATTGTGACACGCACTTTTTCCAAAACGCACGCTCTCGCGGGTCTGCGCGTCGGCTACCTTGCGACCTCAAACGCGGCGCTTATGGACGGCCTCATGGCGCACAAAGATTCGTACAATGAAGACGCCATTGCCGCGCGCCTCGCCACCGCCGCGCTTGAGGACACCGACTGGCACCGGCGCACGATATCGGCGGTGCTGGTCGGGCGCGAATTTCTGCGCGGCGAACTACAGGCACTGGGTTTTGTGGTCTATGAATCGGCCGCGAACTACCTTTTGGCCAAAGCGCCGCCCAAAATGGCGGCGGCCGATATCGTGCAGGGGTTGCGCACTTATAAAATTCTGATCCGCTATTATGCCGGTTCGCAGTTCTCTGATTGCGTGCGTATCAGTGTCGGCTCAGAAGGCGAGAATGCCAAACTCATCGGCGCACTCAGGGAAATGCTCAGGGCCGCACCATGAGATACAAGGTGATGTCGTGGCTGCGCCTCGCCCCCAGGCCGGCGGTGGCACCCGAGATCATTGTGCACGACTGGCACGAACACCATATTGTTACTCTCAGATCGCATGAGCGTATTCGGGACCGTGAATCAGTCATTCCACTGTTCGGCACCAGGGCCGCGTGGGTGCATCTTTATCCGCGCAATGAGCAGGATCTTATCCGCTTACTGCACCGCTATGAGATTCACCCGCTGACCGTGGAAGATATCTTCAACAGTTCAAACCGCATCAAACGCGAGAAATTTCCCCATTACACATACCTGTGTTTCCGCGGCGTGCACCTTGCGGGTAGCTATATTACCACAAAGGATTTCAATTTTATCATCGCCAAAAAAACGATTATCACGATTTCTGAGAGCGAACGTTCTACGATCGATAAATTGCTGGCGGATGAAGCCTTGTGCCGCGATCTGTTACGCCGCGGGCCCGAATTCATTCTGCACCGCATTCTCGATATTGAAACCGATCACACGCTGCATATTGTGCACGACATCGATCTGGCTTTCGAACGCTGCGAAGGACAGCTGATGTCGCACAGCGCGAATCTCGATATCGCCATGGTGTTCGAGCTGAAGTCGTCGCTGGCCCTGATCAAAAAGCTCATTTTGACGCACAAGGAAATTTTCGACGAAATGCAGCAGTATGAGATCCGGAGTTTTTCAAAGGATTCACAGGCCTTCTTTCGGGACGTGCGCGACCATGCGATTAAGATCATCGATACGATCGACGGCATTGTGCAGGCTATCTCGTCGGCGATTGAAGCTTATAATACGATTTCGACAAAACGCACGAACGACATTATCCGCATTCTGACGATTATGACCGCAATCATGCTGCCGCTGACGCTCATTACCGGCTATTTCGGTATGAACTTCAAGCATTTACCAATGACCGAAGACCATTATGGCTACTTAAAAACCATTATTGGCATGGGAGTTCTTGCCGTCGCAATGGTGGCTTTCTTTCTGCGAAAACGCTGGCTGTGATTTTTAGCCCATGAATGAATTCATGGACTAAAAATCAATCAACCTGCGGGCCGCCGACGTCCGGTTTGACTCTGAATCTTTTTCCTTCTTCATAGGCTTTCAGCTCTTCATATGTGGGCGGGGTAATTTTACGATAGCCCTGACTGACCGATTGCCCGAGCTGCTCCAGCGGTATTTCAAACAGAATCTCGCGCCGGTAATTGGCGCACTTTCGGCATGCCTCGCACGTCGCGTAATCACGAAAGTATTCGCGTTCGGGTGTGACACCGTTGCGCAGCAGCTTCGCCCTTTCGGCGGCAAAACCCGGTGGTTCAAAGTTCTGCACGGGACCCGATGGCGTGCACCTGGGGCCGCCGATAAACGTGTGGCTCACCCAGACAAGAAGTTTTGCGGCGGGTTTCGGCGCGGCGGTTGCGGCCGCAGAAATGCCGCAGCTCACAGAGAAAAGGAGACAGGTTCTGAGCACCATTGCGGGCATGGCGTTAGGTTCCCCGGCCCAGGCCTTTCATGACGCGCGCGGCGGCAAGGGTCGCGAAGCGGCGCGCAATCAGCCGTGTGAAGAAGACCAGCAGCTTATTACGGAAACCGGGGACCACGACGCTTTTGTGCCCGAGTGCATCGAGCGCCGCAGCGACGACCGGACCTACCGGCATCGCAGCGCTGTGCGGGGCCGTCTCGGCGACGTGCGAAAATTCCGTCGCGGTTGCACCGGGGCAGAGAGTAACTACATCCACCCCCTGTTTGCGCATTTCATATGCCAACCCTTCGCCCAGCAGCAGGTCGTACGCCTTGGTTGCCGCATAGTGGCTCATATAAGGGACACCCTGGAACGCAACGACAGAACTCACGATGATCATGCCGCCGCGGCGGTGCGCAGCCATGCGTTTGCCGTATTCATGCGCAATGATAAGTGGTGCACGGCAATTGACATCGAGCATCTGCAGCTCGCGCGCCAGCGGGTTTTCGATAAATTCGCCGGCGGTACCAAAGCCGGCGTTGTTGACTACGAGGCCGATGTTAAGACCTGCGGTTTGCTTTTTGAGCGTTGCCATAAAGTTCGGTCTTGCGAGATCAAGCGCCACTACCTTGATTTGAACGCCGTGCTCAACTTTGAGGGCCGTCGCGAGTTCATTCAACCGGTCCCGCCGGCGCGCGACGAGCACGAGATCCAGTTTCTGCGCGGCGAGCTGGTGCGCGAATTCGGTACCGATGCCGCTCGAGGCCCCCGTGATCAACGCCCAGGCACCGTATCTATTACGGAAGTCGGTCACTGTTCGAGCTGGCTTTTGAGTTTTTTTAAACCCTGGCCGACGGCGAATTTCAAAAGAAATTCGACAATCGTTCCGGCGAAGGGGATTGCCATGTCAAATTTGATATCCCAATCGATTTGTGTTTTGTCGCCGTTTTGTTTCAGCGTGATCGCACCGTGATGGTTTCTCAGCGGCGAGCCGCGGGTGATTTCGTATTCGATGGTGCGGGGCTTGACGCACTTCACCACTGTCTCATCAAAATCAAGCAGGCCCAGAATACGCAAAGTGCGCACAGATCCGGTGCCGTTGACACCTTCGCCGCTCGCCGTTGCGTCTTTTGTGCGGCGGATATCCGCATCGAGCCACTCACCCATACCGTTGTGGTCAGCGAGGCGGTCAAATACCGTCTCGATCGGTGCCTGAATGCTCGCGGAGAGCACAGTCTGGTATTTCTGCATAGTCGCTGCTTGTTGCCGGAGCGGTGCCGTCAAGTATACGGAAGAATGTGCGGGTGTTTTACATCACACATTCTTCCATTATTCAATTATTGACAATGTGTCTAAAAGACTCGCTCTTCCATAAGTCCTTAATTTGGCACTGAGTTTGCTGAATTTTCGGCAAGAGGGATAGCTTGGCGACTGCCTGTTTGGCCGTTCAGAGTTCCCGACAAGAATTAAGTTACAGGAGACTATATGGCTAAATTAAAATTCAGCTCTTGGAAAGAAGTCGTCGACTTTGCCAAGAAGAGTGGCGTGGTGTTCTACGATTTCCGTTTTTCGGATATCGGCGGCGCATGGCACCATGTTTCGTATCACGTAGATTCGATTTCAGAAGAATCATTCAAAGGCCTGCCTTTTGACGGCAGCTCAATAACCAAATGGCAACCGATTCACCGGTCTGATATGCAGCTGATTCCCGATCTCGAAGGTTCTTTTCTCGACCCATTCACAGCAGACGCAACGTTCGTAATTTTTTGCGACGTTTACGACATCTACAAGAACCAGATGTACGAGAAGTGCCCGCGTTCGATCGCCAAAAAAGCGCTGAGCTACCTGAATAAAACAGGCATCGGCGACACAGCTTATTTCGGTCCGGAAAATGAATTCTTCATTTTTGATTCAATCCGTGTGCGCGACGATATCAACTGCCAGTACCATGAAATCGATTCGAACGAAGGTTCGTGGAACACCGCAACTGCCAACTACAACGACGGCCACAATCTGGGCCACCGTCCCGGCACTAAGGGCGGTTACTTCCCCGTTTCGCCGCGTGACTCACAGGTGGATATCCGCGCTGAAATTGTAAAAACGCTCCATGAAATTGGCCTTGAGACATTCGTGGTTCACCACGAAGTCGCGCAGGCGCAGGCAGAGATCGGCGTCAAATTTGGCACTCTGATCGAGGCCGCCGACAACGTACAGAAGCTGAAATACGTCGTGAAAAACGTGGCCAAGCGCCATGGCAAAACAGCGACATTCATGCCGAAGCCGCTTTTTGGCGACAACGGTAACGGTATGCACGTACACCAGTCGGTGTGGAAAGGTGGCGAAAACACTTTTGCCGGCGACAAATACCAGGGCCTCAGCGAAACCGCTCTGCATTATGTGGGCGGCGTTCTGAAGTATGCGCGCGCAATAGCAGCGTTTTCAAACGCTTCGACCAACTCGTACAAGCGCCTGATTCCCGGCTTTGAAGCACCTTCGATTCTGACGTATTCTGCGCAGAACCGTTCCGCTTCGTGCCGTATCCCGTTTGTTTCGGGAGCCAAAGCAAAACGCGTCGAATTCCGTTTCCCCGATTCGACATCCAACCCATACCTGTGCTTTGCAGCGATGCTGATGGCGGGCCTGAAAGGCGTGCAGGATAAAATCGATCCGGGTAAGCCGATGGAAGAGGACCTGTTCGAACTGTCTCTCGACGAGATCCGCGAGAAAGGTATCCAGCAGATGCCACACACTCTGCGCGAAGCGGTTGAGACCATGCTGTCAAACCGCGCGATCTTCGAGCAGGGCGATGTGTTCACCAAGGATTTCATCGACACCTACAAAGAGCTGAAATTTGAAGCAGAGATCTGGCCGTGGGAAGCACGTCCGCATCCGTTCGAATTCCTTTCTACTTATTCCTGCTAAGGTGCGTTTTGACTGCGCTCAACGAACCTTAATCGGTCGCGGAGCGCAGCCGAAGTGACCGATTAAGGGCCTTCGGGCCCTTTTTTTATTACCGATATTGGTTTTACGCGCTGAGTGAAGATCCATGCGTTACAGGAACGATGCAATCCATTGTCGTTAAATTTACGCGGCTGAAAACGCAGGCAGAGCTGCCATCCCGGCAATCGTCGCATGCTGCGGGTTATGACGTGCATGCCTGTCTGGACGATGGTCTGACAATTTTACGGGGCCAGATCACTCCGGTACCCACCGGGCTTGCCGTCGAAATTCCGCCCGGCTATCATATTTCCATTCGTGCGCGCTCGGGCATGGCCGTGAAGCACGGCCTCACACCGGTGAATACGCCGGGCACCATCGATGCCGATTATCGCGGCGAAATCTTTGTACCGCTCATCAATCTTGGTCCTGCAGATTATACTATCAAGCACGGCGATCGCATTGCGCAGTTGCTGCTCGAGAAAACATATGCTATCACATGGCAAGAAGGCACGCTGACAGAGACCCGGCGCGGCGAGGGGAAATTTGGTTCCACAGGTCAGCGCTGATCCGGCCGGAATTATCGACTATCCGCGCCGGCTTGAGCGCAATCATCTGTATTTCGCCTTCGGCGGCGGTGTGGGCCGTTTTGGCACGAACTTCACACTCTTCCACCTCAATGGTACGACAATCTGGGTCGATGTCGGTTCGGGTTTTGCCAACCACCATACGCCCGGCATGGAAAAAAATCTGCCTAACCGGCAGCTGCTGCTGGGGTTTCCGCCAACCGCGATCTTTCTCACGCACGGCCATGAAGACCACATCGGTGCATTTCCGCATCTGGTGCATGTGATCGCCGCGGGAACGCCGGTGTACACTTCTCCGTTCACGGCGGCTCTGCTCACAAACCGGTTGCGCGACCGGGGTGTCGATCCTGCGCGGTGGGATTTCCGGCTGATCGAAGAAAATACGCGCATTGACATCGGCGACTTCGCACTCTTCACTTTTTTCATGCCACATTCGATTCCGCAGTGTTTTTCGGTGGGGCTCGAAGCCGAACTGCCCGAAGGCCGAAAGCGCATCTATTTCAGCAGCGATTTTAAAATGCGTGGCGGCGAGGTGCGGCACAAAACCGCGCAGCTAAAAAAATTCGCGCCCGTCGATTTTCTGTTCGTCGATTCGACGGGCTCGCTGCTCGAGGGTGAAACTGTCGACGAAAAAGAGGTGGATGAATCCCTCAGCAAACTGATTGCATCGACCAGGGGGCGCATCTTTCTCACGACCTTTGCCTCGCAGGTCGAACGTATCAAAAACCTCGTGGTGAACGCCGCCAACGCCGGGCGCCCGATCGGTTTTGCCGGCCGTTCTCTCAAAACCCAGTGGGAAGCTGCCTTCATGTCGGGTGAGGTCAGTGTGCCACTGCACCAGATGCGGCCGCCTTCGTTCACGAACCAGAACGCGCTGTGGCTCGTTGCGGGCTGTCAGGCCGACAAGAATTCTTCCTTTTCGCGCCTCACGCACGCGATGTTACCGAAGCTGCGCCTCAAAAAAGACGATACGCTGATCTATTCGGCGAGTATGATTCCCGGCAACGAAGGGCGTATCTACGAATGTCTGAATCTTGCAGCCGACGCCGGGGCAAAAGTGATCGGTCTCACGGGGGATATCCGCGTGCATGCCAGCGGACACGGCCGCCGCGGCGACATCGAGAAGCTGATGGGCTATCTCAAACCCCGGTTTATCCTGCCGGTCCACGGCGATCCGCTGCATTTTCATGCATTCCTGCGTTTCATCGACGAACGCAAATACGCTGTCGCCATTACCGGTGAGCACCGCATCTACGCGCTCAAGGACGAACCGGTGTTTATCGAATCGGTACCCGATGAAACCTGCCTGGTGGAACCGGGAGAAATTCATTTCGACCAGACGCTTTACCGCGAACGTACGCACATGGCCGAGCAGGGCATCTGCTGCGTGATTATGGATGCCGCGCGCTTTGCCGCACTCGATGTCAGTTATACCGGTGTCATGAGCCCGGCCTATGAGCGGCAAATGCAAGGCCAGCTGCTCGTGGCGGTGCAGGCCGCGGCAGTCGACTGCAGTCAGGCCGCGGAGCAGAACCGCGAAAAGAAGTTCCGCGACCGAATCGGGAAAATGCATCTGGAAACGATCGGCAAAATGCCTTACGTCAAGATTATCCGCCCCGGAGCGGGTGCACAAAACGGATGAACGCGCTGCGTATCATTCCCTGCCTCGACGTCAAAGACGGGCGCGTCGTCAAAGGCATTAATTTCGTAAACCTGCGCGACGCCGGCGACGCGGTGGCGTGCGCTGAAGCATACGACCGCGAGGGTGCCGACGAACTTGTGTTTCTCGATATCACTGCGTCATCTGACCGCCGTGCAATCATCATCGATCTCGTGAAGCACGTGGCCGAGCGCGTGTTTATCCCGTTCTGCGTCGGTGGCGGCATACGCACGCTCGAAGACATGCAGCTTATTCTCGCCGAAGGGGCTGATAAAATTTCGGTTAACACCGCGGCTTTCCGGAATCCGCAGCTTCTGAAGCAAGGGGCTGAACATTTCGGCAGCCAGTGCATCGTCTGCGCGATCGACGTAAAATTTAACGGTCAATTCCATGAAGTGTATCTCAACGGCGGACGCACGGCCACCGGACGCGAAGCGGTCGACTGGGCTCTCGAAGCGGTTTCTCTGGGCGCGGGTGAACTCCTTTTAACTTCGATGGATACCGACGGGCGTAAAACCGGGTTTGACCTCGAAATCACACGCAAGATCACTTCTGCGGTCGATGTACCGGTCATCGCCTCGGGCGGCGCGGGTACAATGCAGCACTTTGCCGAAGCGTTCGACGCCGGTGCGCGCGCAGCACTTGCTGCGTCGCTTTTCCATTTTAACGAAATGCGCATTCCCGATCTCAAGCGCTACCTGAGCGGCGCTGGTTACCCGATGCGGATTGTGTGAAAAACCTGTCTTTTTTTTAAGCGCAGCTGCAAAAAACATATACGTTTTTAGTTTTTTTCTTGTCCTTGCGTGCGAGCTGTATTACCCATGGCCATGCATGAATCTATCCTCGTCCGCTTTTCCCTGCACGCACCGGCAAAAGCCATCTACGATGCGTGGCTCGATTCGGCGAAACACACTGCCATGACGGGGTCGCCGGCACGCGCATCGCGGCTACTGGGGGGCGAATTTACTGCCTGGGACGGTTATATCAGCGGAAAAAATCTGCTGCTGATCGAAAACAAGAAAATTGTGCAGAGTTGGCGCTCGTCCGAATTTCCCGAAGACGCTCCCGATTCTGTGCTCTCGGTGTTGCTGACCGAACGCGAAGGCATTACCGAGGTAGACATCGAGCACGACGATATTCCCCCAGGGCAGGGCGTGCAGTACCAGTCGGGATGGATAGAATTCTATGCCAACCCGATGCAGAAGTTCTTTTCTGCGCCAAAGCCCGCGCCGGGGAGCAAAAAAAAGGCGAATCAACGGAAATCCGCGACACCGGGAAAGAAGGAAAAACGGGTGCCAAAAAAATCAGCAGGCCCGGCCAAAAAGAAAGTGGTCACGCCAAAACGCGGCAAAAAGAAGGCAATCTCCACAGGCAGGTAACATGGGTGCAGAGGCAAAATTTTCCAATCTGATCGCGATGGCGGTCCCGGTATTTTTCATATCGATTGGCATCGAAGCGGTGGTGGCTGTCATCACCAAACGCAAAGTCTACCGGTTTAACGATACGGTGTCAGACCTCAGCGCCGGCATGATGCAGGAACTCGTGGGCGTGTTCACCAAGGTGCTGCTTTTTGGGGTCTATATTATCGTTTTTGAAGCTGTGCATCGTCCCTCCGGCGCACAGCAAGGGGCAGCCTACGGCCTGCCGGTGAATATTGCAACCTGGATTGCAGTTTTCCTTATTGTGGATTTCATCTACTACTGGTTCCACCGCAACTCGCACAACATTGCGCTAGTCTGGGGTTCGCATGAAGCGCACCATTCGAGCCAGGAATACAACCTTTCCGTCGCGCTCAGGCAGGGTGCATTCCAGCGCCTGTTTTCTTTCCCTTATTATCTGCCGATGGCGCTCGTCGGTTTCTCCCCGCTGCAATTCATGGTCTGCTCTCAGATCAACACACTCTACCAGTTTTTCATCCACACGCGGCTGGTGAAAACTCTCGGCTTTCTCGAATATTTCATGAATACTCCTTCGCACCATCGTGTGCACCACGGCGTGAATCCTAAATACATCGATAAGAACCATGCGGGCATGTTCATCATCTGGGATAAAATGTTCGGCACGTTCCAGAAAGAAGAAGAAGAACCCTATTATGGCACGGTGAAACCGCTGACGACTTTTAACCCGGTGTGGGCGCAGCTGCACTACTGGTGGGGTTTGTTTCAGCTTTCAGCCAAGTGCCGCGGGCTCGATAAAGTCAAAGTCTGGTTTAAGGGGCCGGGCTGGAAACCCGAATACCTCGGCGGCAAAACTTCCATACCCGAAATCAATCCAAAAACGTACGTCAAGTATGATCCTGAAAATAGCGGCAGCATGAAGCTCTACGCGGGTATTGTGTATATTCTCTCGTTGCCGGTTTTTCTGGTGCTGCAGCAGACTAAGGGGTTGCCGGTCCAGAGCCAGCTGATTCTCGCGATACCGGTGGTCGTTGGCCTGGCTGCCGCAGGCGGATTAATGATGCGGAAAAGATGGGCCTTCGTGCTCGAATTTATTCGCGTGCCGCTGTTCATTTTTGTTGTCTATGCGGTCACGAGCGTGCTCAGGCGGGAAATTATGCTGAGCGCTGTCGGCGGCATAGCGCTCGTCGGCGCCATTCAGTTGTTCTGGCTCCTTCGCGAATTCCGTCACGACACAAGACTCAAGGTAGCCTGACAGGCGCCCATTATGCTTTGCGGGGTGTTGATTCACCCCGATCTTACCCCACATAACAGATGGAAGCCGTGCAAGCCGCAAGCGTGCAGGCTGACCGATCCGTATATCACAGGAGTGACAGATGAAAAAAATCAGAAATATCGCAGTAATATTGATTACCGCGGCGATCGCAATCACCTGCGGCGGCGATAAGACGCCATGGCTGTGGAAAATCGAAGGCAAATCCATCAGCCTGAAACAGCTCGATGAAGCCTACAGCGGCTTTGGCGTGCTCATGAAAGAGCAGCTGCAGCAGCGCATGGGTCGCTTCATTCCCGAAGACGAATTCAAACAATTGCTCGAAGATCCCGACCGCACGGGCAACCCGCAACTGGCAGAAATGTTCAAATCCTTCGGCAAAGACCTGTTCGCAGAGCAGTACAAAGATATGCTGGTGCTCAACATGGAAGCGCAGAAAGACGGTTATGCCAAGCGTCCCGAAGTAAAGGCAAAACTCGAGTTTTTGCAAAAGTACTTTCTGGCGAACATGTACCTGTTTGACCAGCTGAAACTGCAGGAAATCAAAATCAGCGACGCCGAAGCCTACGCAGCGTGGGAAAAAGCAAAGCGCGAAGACGCGCGTCTGCGCACGATTCCAGTCGACCAGGGTCTCGAAATGATCAAAGGCCGTATGGTGATGGCGTCAGCGATGGAAAAGCAGCGCACGCTGATGAAAAATGCGACGCAGAAATACCGTATCGAAACCAACAAGGATTTTGATATCGTCGAGCACGTGAAGAGCCTGCGTGAAGAAGCGCGCAAGAAGCGTGAAGCAGCCGCGGGCGCAGTACCTGCGCCCGCTCCGGCACCCGGCGCGCCGGCTACGCCGAAGAAATAACCGTATTTCTATCCCATCCGCGGCTATGCCGCGGATGGGAGCGGTGCTTATCCGCCCATAATCCGGGCTTCAATTTCCGGTTCAAACCTGCGCAGCACCGGGCGAAAATCGATCAGGCGCAGCGAATGTCTGCCGAGCACTTTTTCGAGAAAAACGGTATTGGATTTCGGTTCGCCGCCTTTCAGGTAGTGAGCAAGGCGTTCTTCAGAGAATTCTACCAGGACTTTATCGAGTAGCGACTTCTCAATATTGATTTTTTCACGCGTGCAGCCACTAAAGGCGATCAATACAGCCAGAGCGGCCAGGAGCCTAGTTGAACGAACCATACATCTGCAGTGATTGCAATGGCGCACCTTGTGGAAACGATTTTTCCGCTCGTGCCATGGCTTCGCCGAACGCCTCAGTGAAGCGCATTTGGCGCCGATTCGTGCGTTGGAAGAGATCATACAGGAAGGATACGCGCTCTGCGGA
>CAYHJO010000035.1:0-10656 GCA_964356715.1 uncultured Turneriella sp.
CGACTTCCTGTTTTTCCGCAAAGTTTTTGCTGAAAGCGTCAATGAGCGCCGTGAATCTGGCATCCCACTCGCCATGTATCTCTGCCACGCGGGCATTTTTTGCCGCCGCAAGGCCGCGTCGCGAATAAATTACAAGGGCACAGCTTTGTGCCGCGCCAGGAAAGCCTGGTTAATTTCATTTTCATGGCGTGCGAAAAATTCAGGGTCAAAATTTGCCGACCTAAGATCAGCCATGGCTTTTTCAACGGGTGTTTTTGCCGCAATCCATGCTGTGCACACATCCTGTTTGATGCGCATGCCGACCGCATGGATGCCGGTTACCGCGCGCGAGGTTGCCTGCCAGTTCAAGCGCAGACATTTGTCGCCCGCCGCATTCTGCCAGAAAAAAGTTTCATGTCCCTCCGGCAGCGACGCGGGCACATCGCCATAAACCTGATACTCGAGGTGAAAAAATTTGGCCGAGTTAAACCAGATTCCGCCCCGATAGACAACATCTTTTCCCGTGAGAATCTGTGCAAGCGTTTCGGCGTGCTGCCTGCCGGTATACCACACCTGCTCGACGCTGCGGCGGCCCGGCGGCGCGGTCGTAAACTCGGCGCAATCACCCGCTGCGTAGACACCGGGCAGATTCGTTTCAAAACGCTCATTTACCACAACGCCGCGGTTGACAGTGACACCCGAAGCGCGCGCCAGCGTGACATTCGGCGACACACCGGCAGTCAGCGCGACCAGCTGGCATTCGATTTGCCCGCCGTCTTTCAGAGTGACGCGCGCGACTCTGCCCGTTTCCTTGGCCTCGATCGCAGCAATCTCGGTCTCGTAACGCAGGTCGACACCGTGGTGCGTTATGTGCCTGCCGACGAGGCCGGCCTCTTCGGCAGGCAGCACGATCTGCCAGAAATATTTTTCGCGCACGAGAAAAGTGACCGCGATGCGGCGCGACTGCAGCATCTCTGCCACCTCGACGCCAATGAGCCCGCCACCGACAATGACCGCATGTTTAACGCCGTGCACGTTTCTTTCGAGCAGCGACAGGTCGTGCAGCGAATAGAAGCCCTGCACGCCCGGCAGATCTTGCCCCGGCCAGCCGAATTTATTGGGCTGTGAACCAGTGGCGATGACCAGCGTGTCATAGGCCAGCGCGGATTGATCGGCGAATTCGATTTTTTTATCCTTGCTGCTAATCTTAACCACCGAACCCTGTCTGAGTTCGATCTTGTTCTTTTTCCAGAACGACTTTTCATAAGGTTGTGTATCGCCGAGCCGCATCTGCCGCATGAAGATGTACATCAGCGCGGGCCGGGAGAAAAAATACTCACCCTCGTCAGAAATGACGGTAATTCTGCAAGGTGACTGTTTACGCACTTCCAGCGCGCAAGTGATGCCCGTGATGCCGTTACCGACAATCACGAGGTGATCGCTGGGTTTCAGTGAAGTCTGCTCTGCCATTGCGTTGTCCATTGCACCTGTGCCCCGACAGGCTGTAAAACATTGCGGCACTGTGGCAAAAATAAAACGGAAAAATCTGTAACAATTTTGCTTTTCGCGACACTCACCGGAGAAGCAGCTGCGCCTGTTGCCCGAGAGATGGGCGGCTCAACCGCAGCACATTAAAAAGGAAGACAATGAAAACCCAACTCGAGAATATCCGCGAATACTATGGCAGTGTGCTCAAGTCAAAGAATGATCTGAAAACCGGCGCGTGCTGCACCGCCGACAGCATGGGCGAACACCTGCGCCCGATTCTTAACGATATTCACCCTGAAATACAGGACCGCTTCTATGGCTGCGGCTCGCCGATACCTTCTGTGCTCGAAGGCATAACCGTACTCGATCTCGGCTGCGGCACGGGAAGAGACGCGTTTATGCTGTCGAAACTCGTCGGCCCACGGGGACGCGTGATCGGTCTCGACATGACCGACGAGCAGCTCGGTCTCGCGCGCCAGCATACCGACTGGCAAATGCAGAAATTCGGCTATCCATCCGCCAATGTGGATTTCAGAAACGGCTACATGGAAGACCTCTCAGCCGCGGGCATCGCCGACAACTCCGTCGATTTAGTCGTCTCCAATTGCGTCATCAATCTTTCGCCCGACAAAGACAAGGTGTTCGCCGAAATTTTTCGGGTGCTGAAAAGTGGCGGGGAGCTGTATTTTTCCGATGTGTTCGCCGACCGGCGAATACCGGCCGAACTCAAAAGCGACCCGGTGCTGATGGGCGAGTGCCTTAGCGGTGCATTGTATAAAGAAGATTTCCGCCGCTTAATGGCAAAACACGGCGTCGCGGATTTTCGTGTGGTAAAGACCACACCCGTACCGATTCTCGACAAAGACATTGAGCGCAAGATCGGCATGGTAAATTTCACCTCGCTGACCATTCGCGCATTCAAACTCGCACTCGAAGACCGCTGCGAAGATTATGGCCAGGTCGCCTATTATCTCGGCACGATACCCGAAGCGCCGCACGCTTTTATGCTCGACGACCACCACCTGATTAAGACCGGCATGCCGTTTCTCGTATGCGGCAACACCGCGGCGATGCTGTCTGAAACCCGGTATGCCGAACATTTCCGTATCGCCGGCGATCGTTCTGTGCACTATGGCTTATTTGACTGTCTGCCGGCAGCGGCGACTGGCGAAGCGGCGGCGAGTGGCGCCTGTTGTTAAATTCGCGCTTTACATCGCAGCGGAAGTGCGACAGAGACGCCTGAAAGAAAACGCCCGTCAGTTCTGCATCCACTGCATGCGCACTGCCCGCAAATTTAAGGAGCAATATGATCAATATTTACTGGCCGGCGATCGCTGCCGGCATTCTCGGTAACATGGTTCTGGGATTTTTATGGTATGGCCCGCTGTTTGGCAAAGCATGGGCAAAAGAAGTCGGCGTGGATATGAGCCAGAAGCCGCCGGCGAAGGCGATGATAAAGTCGATGGGCCTGATGGTGATCGGCGCTTTTCTGCTGGCATACACTCTGGCGCACAATATTGAAGCGTGGCGTTCGCTCATGCAGACCATGGTGGCAGCGGGCAAAATGCCAGGCATGCAGCCGTCGCACATTCCGATCGGTCTCGCGATCAATTCGGCTGCGTGGACAACGATCGGTTACATCGTGCCGGTTCTGTTCAATCAGGTTGCGTTCGAAAATAAATCATGGAAACTTTTTTTTATTAACGCCGGGTATTATCTGGTCGCACTCGGCATCATGTCGACCATCATGGCATTTTGGGTAAAGTAAACGCAGATCCGATCGCGGCCACGCCGCGATCGGATCTGCAAAGGTACTAATGAGCCTTCAGCCAGATATTCATATTCTCGAAGCATTCGCGTTCTTCTTCGAGAATGGGTATATGCCCCGAGTTTGAATACTCGTGGTATGCCGCGTTTGGCATCTTGCGGGCAATCTCGCGCGCCTGCTGCGTCGTTACGACTTTGTCATGCGACCCCGTAATCAACAGCGCAGGCGCCGCATTGCCCGTGAGCACAGGCCGTAAATCCGCCTTGTCGATGATGTTGAGCCACGCACCCATCGCTTCAGGGGGAAGGTTCAGCATCTGCTCGCGGTACGCCGTCACATAGGATTGCGCATCGGAGCGCTTGAAGAAGGCTTTGGTATCGTGCACGCCGGTTTCAAAAATATTGCGGAACGCGTCGGGTAACGAGCGGATAAACGCAAACGGCAGATGCAGCGCGGCATGCAGATTGAGCTTGTAGAGCTCTTTGGCGAACCCCAGCGGCCCTTTGATCGGCCCATGGATGACAGGCCCGATCGCGATGACGCGTTTGACGAGTTCAGGGTTCTGCACCGCCATGTTGAGCGCGATGAGACCTCCCGTGGAATGGCCGACAAGCGTGATTTTCTGTTTGCCCACCATTGCCTTAATCGCCGCGGCCTGCAATGCGGTTACCTTTATCAGGTCGAGATCGTGTATGTCTTCGGCGCGCGTCGCGGGATGGTGAGCAATAAGGTCCATATTATAACACGTACCCAGTTCGATAAAATCTTTGAGCACCGGGCCCCAGAAATTGCGCACCGAGCACCAGCCGTGCACGAGCACAAAAATCTCGCGGCCGCTGCCGTGTTTTTCATAAGAAAAGCGCAGTTTTCCTGCCTTAACTTCGTGCGTAGACATCGAGGGCAGCGCAAACCAGTCTGCAGCGCAGTCAATCATTACCCATTTCGCGGCCCTATAAATGGGTTGCAGGCTGCGTGCCCATCGCTACGCTATCCTGAAAATGAGGTTTTTGCGCGTCATACTCGTCTCGCTTGCGCTGCCTGTCTATGCCGCAGAAGAAGCACAGACGATCCGCACCGAAAAGCCGGGTCGAAGAACTGAGCTTGTCACGACAGGGGGCAGAAAGCATTCCACATTTCTGTTCAGCCCCGAAAATAACGACCCCGGCTGGATTTTCGGCACCGGGTTGCGCATGACGATTATCCCCAAAAAGATCGCCGAGTCGGAGACGCGTTTTTTCCCGCTGCTCGAAGCGCATTTGAATAAGAATTTCCTGAAATATCTGCAATGGCGCAATTCGCTGGGTGTGCTCTATCTGCAGAATTTTCTGTCGACAGGAATCTACGGCGTCGTTCACGGCCGGTGGCTCAGCGTCAGCGTGGGCAACTCGGCGGCGGTCTGGGGTGGCGTTTTCACCTCGAGCGGCTTCGACGCCTTAACCGCCACGCTAGTGACGCATCCGACCTTTTCCGTCGGCTTTAATCATCTGAGCCATTATTATTACTGGCTGCCCGACAGTCTTTCTCTCACCTTCCGCATCAACGTATTGCATAACCGTTATGTGCGTCTCGGCAATTCCGTTTTTCAGGAACGCAGCTTTTCGTTTGAAGGATTTTCTGTCCTGCTGATGGCTGAATATTATAGCGGAAAAGGCGGCATCTACTTCGGCCTGCAGGTGAACCATGCACGGCCGGGTTATGAATTCTGGCTTGCGTTTTCAGATTACGATCGTTTTTTCCAGTATACAACGATGTTTGCGGGGTATAGATTCTAATGAAACAAAAAATCCGACTCACGATGCTGGCAGCTCTGCTTTGCGGCGGCTGTTCTGTGTTGACAGAAGACGAACCCGAATTTGGCGATAGCGGTTTACTCAGGAACTCGTTGCCTATTCCGCCTGCGGTCATGACGCATCTGGTCGGCAATTTTAAGGGCAAGGCCAGCTCTTCGCTATTCCGCGGGCGGCTCACGATCAAGAATGCAAACTCACGATTGGCGCTCTACTCGTATGAGGCAGAAACTTATGCCGTGTTTAATGCCGGTTGCGTCAACAATGCCGTTGTGTTTGAGGGTCGCACACGCGACCCCGCATCGCAGACAACCGGTCTGATGCGCCTGCGCATTGCCTCCAACCAGGGTGGCGCAGAGATCTGCGCAGGTACCGCACCGACGATTCCGCATGTCCGGTACACGGGGGAATATGGCGCTTCGAGAAGCGCTTTGACAGAAACCATATCACTCGAATTTGACACCGCGCTCAAGACGCCTCCGAGTAATCTCTACATCATCGGCCACCACGGTTGCCGCACCGTCGATGCCTGCGGCGCGTCTGAAAATTCCATCGAGGGCATCAACTATGCGAGCTATCTCGGTGCCAATGCCGTTGAAATCGACGTGCTGCTGACCAAAGACGGTGTGCCATTCCTTTACCACGACCCTGATTTCAACTCGCGCCTGACAACCGGAATGTTTTGCCTCGGCGACGTAACGAATTACACGATACTGCTGATAAAAGTATTCTGTCGCCTTAAATACGGCGAGACAATCCCGACACTGCGCGAAGTGCTGACTCACCTGTTAAATGACGATTCGATCAAAATGATCTGGATTGACCCCAAGACCACTGCGGCCATGGGCCCTATTGTGGCACTGGCCAATGAATTCCAGACAAAACCGCGGGCAGCGGGCGGATTTCTCGAGATTCTTGTCGGTATTCCCGATGACGACTATCTCAATGCCTTCAAAGCGGCACCGGGGTATCAAAGTGCCAAATGCCTCGTGGAATATTCGGTCAGCGTGACGCTCGAAATGGGATGCCGCGCATATGGCCCGAGATTCACACTGGGGCCGCAACCGGCAGACGCCGGGACATTGCATGATAATGGAAAAGTTATCTTCTACTGGACTGTGAACGATAAGTCATTCTTCCCTACCTACCTGAACTATGGTGCGGCCGACGGCTTCATCTCCGACCGGACATTTCTGCTCTACAGTTATTTCCAGCAATAGATACAAGACAGCGACAATGGCAGCAACCTCTGTTCACTCCCGATTTCGACGCTTTTCTCTGCTGCTTGCGGTGGCGTTGTCTTTCTTCATGAATAAAGATCTTCTGGCAGCAAAAATCCCGCTGCTGAACTGGGAGATCCCGGCCGCAGATTTTCAGGTGTCGACCTGGGCTGTGTGGCATAATAAACTCATTCCTGTTCCGAGAAAGGTAGACAGCACTTCAAAAGTGCGGATTGGCGGCACGGGAGGCGGGCTCGATCTGACAGTGCGGTTCTTTTTTCCCTTTTACTACGGCGTGCAGTATGAATATATGCCGGTCTACTCCGATATTGCCACACCGACAATTCAGGGCTATGGCACCATCAACACCGAGGGACACCTCTACGCACATTACGTCGCCGGAGCCGCCTACGTACCCGTTGGTGACTGGCTGTGGGAACTTTTTCTCTGGAAATACGAAGACAAGATCGGAACCTTTTTCAAAGCCCTGATACGCGCCCCCTACGCCAAAGGATCATACGGTGTACACTATATGTATGCGACGCTGGCCGCATCTACTGACAGCTCGACGACCACCGCAACACGCGTGGGCTTTACGGGTGAGGCCGGCCTCATGTTTAAAGTCTGGGACAGACTGCGCGTCTACGTAGCCTATGACTACCACAGTATTTACGAAGACAGCTATTATTTGCTCGGTATCAAAGGTGGGGTGGCTTACCGGTACCGCTTTGGCAATTAAGCGCATTTTTAATTTTCAACCTGTCTCGAGCTCAAAAGTGAGTATCAATGGCGCTTAAAGTGCTCATCGTCGACGACTCGCAGATCATGCGCGATGTCATCTCGAAATTTCTGGGAAATTTTGATCTGGAAATTGCAGCGACTGCGCGCGACGGCGAAGAAGCCATACGCCTGTTCCGTGAGACGGAACCGGATCTCGTCACGCTCGACATTACAATGCCAAAAATCGACGGTCTTGCGGCTCTCAAAGAGATGAAAAAAATCCGCCCTGATGCGCAGATAATTATCGTTTCAGCCATCAATGACAAAAGCGTTGTACTTAAAGCACTCGATGCCGGTGCCGCACTATTCATCAACAAGCCGGTTTCCGAAGCGGCGATTCGAACCGCAATTGAAAAGGTTCTCGCGCAGACGACCCGGTGAAACTCTTTTCCGCCGCTACACTGTTAGCGCTGCTCTCCCTGATTTGCACGATCCACCCGGCGAACCTTGCCAGCGTCAGGGCCGAACATGCGGTGATCGATTTTTCGCGCACGGCGATTACTGTGGGCGATACCGTCGCGCTCGACGGGCAATGGAATTTTTACTGGCATGAATTTATTTCCCCCGACGGGCAGGCGCGCACAAGACCTGTCGCACTCGACGTGCGGGGTACATGGAAAGGACTACGCTACGAAAACGCCGAACTGCCAGCCGATGGCTGGGCCAGCTACCAATTGCTGATTCTGCTTGGGCAGAACCGCGGGGATTTCGCGCTGCGCATCGGCAATATCAGCACGGCTTACAGATTATTTGCCAACGGCACATTGGTCGCCGCAGAGGGAACTCCGGCGGAATCACCAGCTGAAGCTCTTCCCCGCAGTATCCCGCGACTCGCAAAACTGCCGCCGGCCGATGCGGCAGGCCGCATTCTGCTAGTCTTGCACGTTTCTAACTATGACGATCGGCACGGCGGCGTGCTGCAGACGATGCGGCTCGGGCACGCGGCGGAGATGCTGCGTAACGTGAATAATGAAAACGCATTGGCGGCATTTCTTTTCGGAGCAATTTTTCTTATTGGCCTGCACCATTTTTTCATGTTTCTGCGACGGACGAGCGACGCATCAAATTTAGCCTTTGCACTTCTCTGTGTGGTGCTCGGGCTGCGCGCATTGGTGGAAAGCAACCGCTACCTTATGGTTTTGTTGCCCGATTTTCCGTGGGTATGGAATTCGCGACTGGCGTTTCTGACATTTTACGGCGCACTGCCGCTCAGCGCATGGTTTCTGCGCATCGTCTTTGTCAAACAGTTCCATCGCAGGGTATTCATCGCCCTGGTGGCCGTGTCTGTGCCTGCCTGCGTTGCAGTGCTCGTATTGCCGCCGCGCCTGTATACCGAAACCCTTGCCGGCTTCCAGATTTTCGCTTTGCTCATGATTCTCTATGCCACCGTCACCGTAGTGCGCGCAATACTCGCCGGCGAACGCGGCGCGCGAACGCTTGCAGTCGGGCTCGCGAGCCTTTGCGCGGCCGCTACCATCGACATTCTCAGCGTGGCGAACATACTCAATTTTCCCGATCTCTCGCCGTTCGGTTTGATCGGTTTCATTCTTTCACAATCGGTGCTGTTGAGCATGCGGCAAGAAGATGCCTACAGCAGTCTCGAGAGGCTCGCCCGGGAAAACAAAGGACTTATCGAGTCTATGGAACTCAAAATCATCGAGCGGACCGCCACTATCGCTGAGCTGAGCGCCGAAGGTGACGCGGTGCTAAATGCGCTGAACGAAGGGGTTTTTCTCATTGGCCGGGACAGGATCGTCCGTAATAAATATTCACAGAAAATTTTTGAAATACTCGAACTCGAACCAGAAGAATTCGCGGGAAAACCTTTCGCGGAAATTGTTTTGAAAATTTCCGGTGAAAATATCTCAGAAGACACGCGCCTTTTTCTAAACGTATTGTTTAATGCCAATATGGAAGACGAAATGGTCGGGCAGCTGAACCCGTTACTCAAAATTCAAATCCGCGGCATCAGAAGCGGCCGCGAAAAAACCATCGATTTCAATTTTACGCGACAAAAAAGAAAACAGGAAATCATGGCTGCCCTTGTTTCCTGCAAGGACATTACGGCAGATGAGATTCTGAAAGCAGAGCTGCAGGAGCGCGAAGCGCGCGCCGATCGCCAGCTCGAGATCGTCCGTACGCTGTTCAGCGTGAACCCTGAGGCACTGCAGGCATTTTACGGCAGCATCGAAAATGAAATGGAAGACATTGACTCGGCGCTGTCAGCAGAAAGCACAATGGATTTGCACGGACGCATTGAACAAGTTTACCGGGCGACGCACACCATTAAAGGCAGTGCACAACTGTTCAAGATCGGCTTCATCGCCGACCAGACTCACACCTTCGAAAACCGGCTGCAGCAGCTGATGCAAGACGCAGCATTACAGAACCTCGACATGATTGCAGTCCATTTGGGTTACGCAGAACTGCAGAAGGCACTCGAAGAGTTCGACGGGATGATCCGCAGAATTCTGCAGTTCCAGCGCGAAACCAGCGGCATGCATATGAGTCCGATAGATGTGCTCCGCGAATCACTGCCGAAAATGGTGAATGAAATCGGTGAAAAGCTGGGAAAAAAGGCCGAGCTACAATATGTAAATTTCTCGGCAGAGGAAATCCCACGTCGTTACGCCCCCGCTCTGCGCGATGCGCTCGTGCAGTGCGTCAGAAATTCGCTGGTACACAGCATTGAGACTCCCGATGAACGCGCAAGAAACCGTAAGAGTGAAGTGGCGGAAATACTGATCTCAACGATTAAGAATGACAATGAGCTCTTAGTCACCGTGCGCGACGACGGCCGTAGCTTCGATATCGATGCGATACGAAGACGCGCCGCGGAAAAAAACCTGAAGCCTGCCGACGCACTTGCGGGCATGGCAGATCAGGATGTCATCAATCTGATTTTCACGCCAGGCTTTTCAACCTCCGAGCCCGGCGGTGCCTACTCTGGCCGTGGCGCGGGCATGGATATTGTCGCCAGGAAAATCAGACAGATCGGCGGAAAAATACGCATTAGCTGGCGGAGGGGACAGTTTACGGAATTCCTGCTGGTCTTACCCCGCAAGTGACCCCTACCGCCCGCAACCCGCTTGCCGTGTGAAGGGAGTTTTGGAATGCGCTTACCGACACCCATGGGCCGCGATGAAAACCAGATAATGCCGCCCGGCGAGCCCGATTCAACGCGCGAAGCGGATTTTCAACGCATCTACAACAAAAGCAAGAACCGCGTTCTCAACTATATTTCCCGCTCCGTGCGCGATCGCGACGAAGCACTCGATCTGCTGCAAGAGGTCTTTATCACCTTCTATGACAAACTGCCTGAACTCGATATCTCGACCGACCGCATCGAATCGTGGCTGGTGAAGACAGCGCGCAACGTAATTTTGACTTACGTGCGTGACACGCATCGGCGGCTCACTCGCGATCTGCAGAACACGCAGGAAAGCGATACCTGGGAAAAGGACGACCAGGTCGGCAAAATCTACCAGAAAGAGCTCGAAAAGCATATCGATAATTTTCTGCAATCTCTCAACGATCAGGAACGTAATCTGTTCATACTTCAAAAAATCGAGCAGGTAAAATACAACGATCTGGAAAAAATACTCGGCACGCCGCAGCGGACGATGAAGCGCAT
>CAYHJO010000035.1:10666-22732 GCA_964356715.1 uncultured Turneriella sp.
CTCAATTCGGGTGCCGCGATTAAACTCCCCCAGGCCCTTCTATAATTATTTTTTCTATAATTACTGGTTCCCGGTTTGGGTGTTTGCCCGTCTACCGGGCTCACGCTAACAATTTCCAGGAGAAACCGACATAAACTTCCGCCGGGCCGAAGTTCTTTTTATAAGCCATCTTTTCGTGACCCGCAAGGTAGAGGCCTAGGTTGAGATAAGGCAGACCGAGTTCTTTGGTTTTTTCCATCGCACACAGAATGTTGAATGTACCCAGCGAACGAGACACCTCTTCGGGATCAAACACCGAATACACCGCCGACAGCGAATCGAGTGTGCGGTCAAAGATTGCATACCCGAGCACCACGCTGTCTTTGGCGATAGTCAGCTCGAGTGTCGAGGCCGGGTTCATGTACATCTGGCTCACCATCGCCATTGCCAGTTCGCGACGCGTGTCGGGACTCGCATCCATTTCTTTATGCCGGGTGAGCTGGTAGCGGACATACAGTTCAAATTTTTCCTGCGTCGGCTGCGGTTTGGCCCAGACAACGCGGAGATCCGCATTGTATTTCAGCGTACGCCTGTAACTCCGGTTCGGTTTGAATTGATTCACCAACACCCTGTACGGCGTGCACTCGCGGCACCCCCGGCAATACGGGCGGTAATAGTCGTAGCCAAAGCGGCGGTAGCCTTTATCGAGCACGCGCGTAATTTGCTCAGGCGTAAACGCGTGGTTTTCATCGGTAAATCCATGGTTGCGCGTGGTTCTGTCGCCATAATAGCCGCAGCCCCCCTCGCTGAAAAACGCCGTCACAGGACATTGACTGTTTCGATTTTCAGCCTGTCTCGCCAAAAAAACACTGCGCCATGGCGGGAAAAAATGTGGTGATAGCCGGGGCATCCGGCGCGGTCGGTGTCGAGTTCATGAAGGTGCTCGACAAGATGAACTTTCCGGTAAATTCTCTGCGTCTGCTGGCGACGAAGCGTAGTGCAGGTAAAAAGCTGCAGTTTAAAGGCGAAGACATCGTGATCGAAGAGATGACCGCGAATTCATTTAAAGGCGCTGATATCGCGCTGTTCTCGGCAGGCAGCTCTGTCAGCAAGGAATTCGAAAAGGCGGTGGTCGGCGCAGGCTGCGTCATGGTCGATAACAGTTCTGCGTTCCGCATGCGCGAAGGCACACCTCTCGTTATTCCTGAAATCAATCCGCAGGATGCCAAAAAGCACCAGGGAGTGATCGCCAACCCGAACTGTTCGACAATCATCATGCTGATGGGAGTCTACCCGCTGCTCAGAAAATATCCGGTGCGCCGTCTCGTCGTTTCTACATACCAAGCGGCCTCTGGCGCAGGTTGGGCGGCCATGGAGGAGCTCAAAGACTCAACCCGGGCAGTGCTCGACAACAAACCATTTACTCCGCAGAAGATGCCATACCCCTATGGCTTTAATCTGTTTTCGCACAATACCGCGATCGATGCACAGGGTTATAACGAAGAAGAAATGAAAATGGTAAAGGAAACCAGAAAAATTCTCGGCACCGCCAAGATTGCGATCAGCCCGACCTGCATCCGCGTGCCGATTCTGCGCGCGCACGCCGAATCGATCAATATCGAATTCGAGGGTGCGGCGCCGTCAGAAGACGAAGCGCGTAAGCTCTTTGCTGAATTTCCGGGCGTGCGCGTGGTCGACGATCGCGCAAAAAACCATTTTCCGATGCCGCTCGAAGCGTCGGGGGAATGGGATTGTCTTGTCGGGCGGATTCGCAAAGACGTCAGCATGCCGGATAAGGCGATGAATGTGTTCATCGCCGGCGATCAGCTCTTGAAGGGTGCGGCGCTGAATGCCGTACAGATTGCAGCGCTGCTTTAAGTCGGTTTTTGGTTATGGATTTCCCGAACGGGCTCAGATTAGATCCTGCTCTGGAAATCCATAGCAGTAAAGTCCTTGCTGCCATACCGGATGCGGAATTCCATAACCTGACCCGAGATTATCGCTATGAAAATCCATAACAGCAAGATCAGTAAAGATACCATCGCAGAGCTGCGTATAATGGCCATAAAGGCTTCGAAGCAGGCCTATGCCCCCTATTCCAAAATCCATGTCGGTGCGGCGCTCCTGGCCAACGACGGCAATGTGTACCTGGGCTGCAACGTTGAAAACGCCTCTTATGGCCTCACAATCTGCGCCGAGCGCTCTGCAGTGAGTGCCGCAATACAGGCTATCGATAAAGACCGGGATTCACTGGTTCGCGCGATTTATATAGTTAATAACAAGCTACCCGCTATCCCCCCTTGCGGCGCCTGCAGACAGGTGCTGTTTGAATTTGGCAAGGGTGGCGTAGTTTATTTCGACGGGAAAAAAGGCGTCAAAACCTTGCCAATTGCAAAGATACTCCCCGAAGCCTTCTGGATGTAGGTAAACCTGCCCTTTGGCGGCGGTTATGGAAAATCATAGCTTCGCGTTATCAAACAGGAATTTCTTAAAGGGTTCGGTGGCATCCTCAATCTTACTGCCCAGGTGAAACATCAGCTCAAAATGCGACGGCCGCTGCACAATAATGCGACTCATAGGTTTCGCATTCGGCCGCGTCAGATCCGCAGTTTTACAGGCATCCTTAATATAGGGTAAATCGCGTTCACCGCAGATTATCAGCACGGGATTTTTGGTCTGTTTTAACCATTCAGAGGGCGATAGCTTTATCGCAACGGCATCTTTGACATAGCCATCCAATGCCCTGAGCTGCATCGGCGCAATCTTGCCGACATCATTCGTCAGCGAAAAAATCGGTGAAATGAGCGATATAGTGCGGTAACGTTTGACATCCGCCCCGCCCAAGAGCAGCGCCCCGGAGCCATGCGCCAGCACATGAATGCGCTCGCCATCAAAACCGTATTTCGGACCCAGCTGCTTCACTTCATTGAGGAATGCTGCAAAATTCTGCGCCTGAACCGGCAGACTGCGCGACTCAAGCCCTTTGGCTGAGAAGAAGAACTTCGTAAAAATACCCGGATAGTGCGGCAGCTGTACAATCGCCACCGTATAGCCATTGCGCACGCCAAGCCCGCCCAGGTATGCGTAGTTTTTCTTATTGCCGCCCTGCAGAAAACCGCCATGCACCACGACCAGCAGCGGTCGCGCCGTGCCGGTTGCTGCAGGCGCGGTATAGATATCGGCTGTGACTTCACCAATCTGCACATCGCGCGCTATCTGCGCGGACGGGAGGCCGGTTGTCACCGGACGAAAACGCGCATACGATGCCTGCTCCCAGATCGAGAAGACGTTATCGAAAATGAAAACGAATGTGGCGACAGTGAGGATTGCCAGCGTGCCGATGATGTATTTTGATTTCATGAATTTTGCGTAGCTAGAGTCGCCGGGAGGCGGCTACTTCCACGCAAAAATAAAATGCGGACGTGCGGCCAAGTCATTACGGATTTCGACGCGCGTAAAGCCCGCCTCGCGCGCCCATTCGGCGACCTCTGTGGTTTTGGCGGGATGTGTCTCAAGCGCAAACAAACCTCCCGCGATCAGGTTTTCCATAACGCAAGCTATGAGTTTCTTATGCAGATCTTTGAAATCGTCAGCAACGAGGGCCAGCCGCGGTTCGTATTCGCGTACAGTACGGTCTAAATCCGCATATTCATGACTCAGCACATAGGGCGGATTGCTGATAAACAGTTCGGCCGGCTCTTTCAGGCGCAGCCCGGGCTGCGTGAAATCTGCTTCAATAGCCGTCATTAAGGTGACTGATTCATCGAGCAGTGCATGAGCATTTTCTTCAGCAATCAGTAACGCAGAAGGGGAGATATCCATAAGGGTAAGAGCGGGTGCCTGGGTCTCAATCGCCAGTGTAATGCCGATGCAACCGGTACCCGTACCGGCATCGACGATGTGCTGCGGTTTCGGCTGTTCTTTGAGCGCCTGTTCGACCAATTCTTCGGTTTCGGGGCGAGGAATGAGCACATCTGCGGTGACCCTAAATGTGCGGCCGTAAAAATCTTTGCTGCCGAGAATCTGCGCGGTGGGCACGCCCTGCGACTTTTGCACGAGGGCGTTGCGCAAAGTCTCAAGTTCGCTGGGGACGAGCGGGCGATCAGGTTGTGTGAAGAGTTCGATGCGTTTGAGGCCGAGAAAATGCGCAAAGATCAGCTGCGCTTCGAGGCGTGCGGAGGGGATGCCTTTTTTGGCGAGGAAATCTTCGGCTTTGCGGAGGATATCGATGAGGCGGTTATCGGCGGACAATGTGACATAATTGTGTCAATGGATGGTGGGTAAACGCCGATAGACAAATCAGGAAAGATATGGCCGTACTGTGCCCTCCGGGATTGGAATTCCATATAACGGAGACACTATTTCGGGTTATGGAAATCCTGAACGATCACTATGAAGCTTTCTTGTTCGAAAATAGAGGGGTTTACCGCCCTAAGGCCGGTCACCGGACTCATTCTCCTGCTAGCAATTTCTGCCTATTTCAGCGCCGCTGCAACGCGCGGCCAAGTCTACATCCGCTCACTCGCACACAACGACCCGGAGATCAGGCAGATGCGCGCAGAGGTCACCGAAAACCTCAAGGCCGTCGCCGACGGGGTGAGACCAGACATCAAATGGCGCCGCTATCGATTGGCAAAAAAAGATACTTTTTTTAAGGTGATGGCGCGCACGGTGTTGAATCATGACACCATTTCGAGCGTTAACCGGCTGGCATCGCTCTGGGATGTCGGCTCGGGCCAGGAATGGCTGCTCCCCAATGTGCGCGGCATTGCCGTTTATGGAGAAAAAGACGCGGTCGCACGCAAATTCTCCCGTCGCACAGACGACCTTGTGCCAATACCGGGCAAAGAAAATTTCTATTTCATCACCGGGCTGCACTTTGATGAAACGGAGAAAGAATTCTTCAATCTCAAAGCCTTTATTCATCCTGTCGAAGGGCGCATTACCTCTGGCTTCGGCGTGCGCAAGGATCCCTTTACAGAGAAGCATAAATTCCATAAAGGAATAGATATTGCTTGTGGCATCGGAACTAAAGTCGTTTCTTCCGCAGAAGGTACCGTGGTATTTGCGGGAACAAAGAAAGGTTATGGCAAAACGGTTATTGTCGAGCATAGAAATGGTTACCGCACTCTTTATGGACATCTGAGCAAGGTGCTGGTAAAGAACGGTGATAAGGTAAAGCAGGCACAGAAAATTGCCCTATCGGGCATGACGGGCAGATCAACAGGCCCACATTTGCATTTTGAGGTTCGTCGTCTTGGCCAACCAGAAAGGCCAAATTTCCATCTTGCACGCATTTGATTGCGCTTGAATCTTTAGTTATGGAAAAACATAACCAAAGTTACGCTTCCTCCGGAATGCCCATCTCAAAAAACACCAGAAAAGTGAGAAAATATCCCACTTTTCTGGTATTTAATATATAGAAGGCGAATATGCATTGCACCACACAACATCCCTTTCTCCGCGACAAACCTGTTCAGGTGAAAGATATCTGGGAAGTATTAATTTCCATCCAGCTTTGGAAAAAAATCCGGGAATTGGCCCAAAAAAGAAACTGTACTTTTACGACGATCACACGGTATTGCGCATTTCGTCTCGCAGAGAAACAGAAACTACGATGGAATCATTTTTTCCGGAACGCCCATGATAATGCGCTGCTTGAGCACAGGAAAATCCGGCACCACCATCGGCATATGGTCTGTCTCTACGGTGAGGATGTATTGTTGCTGCGCATGGCCGCACTGCGGCTGGGCCTTACGGTTTCCGCATTCTTGCGACTCGCGCTGCACATTTATCTGCCCAAACTTGCTGCTAAATCTCACGGCAAAAAGCAAATTTCAGCCACAGAATTATTCTGGCGCGGAATCAAACGATGGAAACAAATATCTCTGACTGCCCTTAACCATGGTCCAATTCCTGCAATTCGACAATTCACGTTCAGCTCATTTATGCCCTGGGAATGGTGGGGCAAGCCTGAATCGGGGTTTGCATAAAGACCGAACTCCGTTTACGCGCCTCCCGAAAATACCCCTTTGACCACAGGCTTCCATGGCATTGACATTCCGCACGATAGTCCATATCGACATGGATGCGTTTTTCACGAGTGTTGAAGTCCGGGACAGACCTGACCTCAGGGGTAGGCCCGTTATTGTCGGCGCTGACCCTAAAGGGGGCAGTGGGCGCGGTGTTGTTAGCGCGGCAAGTTACGAGGCGCGCAAGTTCGGGGTAAAATCAGCGCAACCTGTAAGCACTGCCTATAAGCTATGTCCTCAGGGGATTTTTATGCCCCATAGAATAGACCGGTACCGCGAGGTCTCCGATGAAGTTATGGAAATCCTCAGCACTTTCAGCGAACGAGTCCTGAGGATGAGCATAGACGAAGCCGTCCTCGATTGCTCAGAATCAGGAATGATGCACAAAAGCTGGAGGAATCTCGCTATGGCAATCAAGCGCGAGATCCATGAAAAGACGGGACTGACATGTAGTATTGGAATGGCAACCGGCATGACACTCGCAAAAATGGGTTCCGAATTCCAAAAGCCCGACGGCCTGACTCTTATTCAACCAGGGAAAGAAATCGAGTTCCTTGCGCCGATGCTCGTCGAGACTATTCCCGGTATCGGTCCCCGGGCGCGCGAAAGTCTGCATCGCCTCGGCTTCCGGAAAATCGCCGACCTGCAGAAGGCTGATATGGAAATCCTTAACACAGTGCTGGGTAAATGGGGCGTACGCATACACGACTTGGTCAGGGGGATTGATAACGATGAAGTTGTTTCAACACACGATCGCAAATCATTCGGTGAAGAACGCACCTACCCAATTGATCTGGAAACGATAGAGCAGGTCGAGGCTGCGCTGCAAGACATTTCAGACGACCTCAGCCATCGATTGAACCGCAAAAATATCTCCGGACGAACCCTTACTGTGAAAATACGGGTTGCGGATTTCCATACCATAACACGTTCTCAGACGTTGCCAGTGCCCGTACACTCAGCTGCAAACCTCTTCGAACACGCATGGGCAATCTTCAACCGCAATATGACAGCCGAAAAAGTCAAACAGGAGAAAATCCGCCTACTCGGCATTCAGCTCACGCAACTCTACATGGCAAAAACAGGCGAACAGCTGTGGCTGTTCTGATTCTAGGCACCCAGCATTTTCAAATGCCGGTAATGCCCGGCGAGCACCGCGCGAAAGGTCGGATATTCAAAGTAACGGACGCCATGTTCCCGGCAATATTCTTTTATCACCGGCTGGATCAGATGATAACGCGTATGCGATATTTTTGGAAAAATATGGTGCTCTATCTGAAAGTTCAACCCACCCACAATCCATGAGAGAACCCTGTTTTTGGTGGCAAAATCCACAGTTGTAGCGATCTGGTGTAAGGCCCAATCTTGTTTTCCCTCCTCTTTTGTAGCGTGCATCTCCTGCACTTCGGTTAGGTGAGCCATGGCAAAAATGAGAATCAGCGCCACACTGAGCAACACCCAGTGAATCGCGTAGAAGGTGAGCGCCAACTGCCAGCTGCCGGTCACTAGCCACGGAATTACCAGGTAGCTCGTGAGGTGCCATGTTTTGCCCAGAATAATTTCGATCAGTAATGTCTTGCGCTGCGCCTTATTGAGCGGCCAGCGGTGTGTAAAATAGTCTTTAATATCATCCACGAGAATCCATCGCAGGCTATGTCCCCCGTAAAGAAACCAGGCATAGAAACGCTGAAAGCGATGAGCAGGATGTTTGGGTTGCGCAGGGTGCAGGCGAATCAGTCCGCCGGACTCGAAATCCTGATCATGGCCAATGACGTTGGTGTGGTCATGATGAGCGCGTACATGCAGCTGGTGCCATAGAATCGGGCTCCCACCGGCAAAGGCGAGGCTGTAGTTGGCGATGGAATTCCATAACCTGGAGTTGCTGAAAGAGCCATGGCTGCCGTCATGCATGACTGAAAGCACGATGCAAAGCATCGCAAACGCCAAGGGCACGACCATTAAGAGACCATACCATCCGTAGGTTCTGCCGATGAAGAGGTAGGCGAAATAGAGGACAAACCACATTGAGTAGTTAATAATCGCCTTGCGCATGAGCCCTTTTTCGTCGATCGGCGAGAGAGATTTATCTTTCAGAAACGCAAAAACGGCAGTTCTGAGGCCGGCATGAAACCCCGTTGTTTTTGGCGTGTTCTCACCGGCATTGGTTGTTACCATACAAGTTAGATGCGTTTTGGATACGTTCGTTGCAATAAAATGACACTATTGTCACGGTTTTCCATAACTAAAAAAGCGGCTTACCATTAATTGATATGATTTTCCATAACCGGGAGATAATCCCCAGCCTTGCTTTACTGCTGCGGATTCGGCGCCGGCTCGTAGTCCGTAAAAAGGCTCTTATCCGACAAAAACGCCAGCTCGAAGTTATCCCGCGGCCCGGCACGGTTTTTACCGATGATAATCTCCGCGAGATTCTTTTTATCTTCCGGCGCATCTTTGCCCTGGTGCTCGCGGTGAATAAAGATTACCATGTCGGCATCCTGTTCGATCGCACCCGATTCACGCAGGTCTGAAAGCTGCGGGCGCGGGTCTTTGCCGCGCTGCTCGATCGAGCGGTTCATCTGTGAGAGCGCAAGTATCGGCACCTGGAGGTCTTTCGCGATGAGTTTGATCGCACGCGAAATCGCCGCGACTTCGTTCTGCCGGCCATCCGACGCGCGGTCGCGGTCGGTCATCAGCTGCAGGTAGTCGATGACGATGAGGCCGAGTTCTTTGCCCTGCTGTTTGATCGTACGACCGAGGCGGCGCGCGCGCTGCTTAAATTCCCAGGTTGTCAGGTCGGCGCTGTCATCGATGAAAAAATCGGTCTCGTAGACTTCTTTCGCAGTGTGTGCGAGGCGCGCCATCTCTTTGTCATTAATGCGGCCCTTCTGTACTTTTTGCGAATCAAGAAATGCGCGCGAGCATAAGAGGCGCAGCAGCAATTCGAGGCGCGTCATCTCAAGTGAGAAGAAAGCTACGGCCTTTGGGTGAGTCTTGTTCATCGCGACGTTGAGCGCGATGTTGAGCGCAAAGGTAGTCTTACCCATACCGGGGCGCGCCGCGATGACAATCATCTGGCCCGGCTTAAAGCCGCTCGTGGCTTCGTCGAGTTTGCGAAAGCCCGACGCAGTGCCGGTAATACCTTCTGAATTGCGCACATTCTTGATAAACTCAATAAATTCCTTATTGGTTTCTTTAATGTGGCGGATGTTATAACTGCTGTAGCGGTCGGCGAGATGCGAGAGTGCCACCTCGGTGTCGGTAAGCACGGACTCGAGTTTGAAACCGGTGTCCCCGGCCTTCTTCTCGAGCTCGCGAAAATTGATGATCAGCCGGCGACGCAGCGAGAGCTCGCGCACTTTTTCGGCAAAGGTGCTGACACCGACAAGCACGCCGAGCGACGCGATATTCATAATCGCCGCGCGGTTGCCGGCGCGCTCAAGCTGGTTCTGGTTCTTCAGACTGTTAATAATCAGAATCGCATTGGGCGGCTCGCCGCGGTCGATTTCGGCGGCGATCGCTTCGTAAATCAGCCGATGGCTTTCATAGTAGAAATCCTCGGGCTTGAGCACCTGCGCAATTTCTTCAAACAGCGACGGCGACTGCAGAATCGAGCCGAGAAGAGTCTGCTCTGCTTCTTCGTCAAAAAGTTGCATGTCCCCCTCTCACCCTCCCCCGCTCGCGGGGGAGGTGCCAAAGGCGGAGGGGGAGCTTACCCTGCCCGTTCAATTTTTGCTCCTAATAATCTCAATCGCGCATCGATATTTTCGTAGCCGCGGTCGATTTGCAGAATATTCTGTATCACCGATTGCCCTTCGGCCGCGAGCGCCGCGATCACGAGCGCCATACCCGCGCGAATATCGGGTGAAGTCATGCGGCTGCCATAGAGCTTCGACGGCCCGATAATAACCGCACGGTGCGGGTCACAGAGCACGATTTGCGCGCCCATGCCCATGAGTTTGTCTGTAAAGTACAAGCGGCTCTCAAAAAGTTTTTCGTGGATGAGCACCGTGCCGCTGCACTGCGTGGCGACCGTCAGAATAATCGAAATGAGGTCTGCGGGGAACATGGGCCACGGTGCGTCGTCGATTTTGGGAATCTCACCGTGCACATCGGTCTGTATTTTCAGGGCATACGGCGACTTCATCACGAGATCAATTTGCGGCGGCGCATTGACATCCGTGTCTGCGCCGCCCCCGGCACCTCCGTGTGCCCTGGCCGCTTCCTGATATCGCCAGTTGATGCCCACGCGCTCAAACACAAACTTGATCATGCGCAGATCGATCGGATTGATATTTTGTATGACGAGGTCGCCGCCAGTCATGGCTGACATCGCGATAAACGAACCAATTTCGAGATAGTCGGCGCCAATCGTGTGATCGGCGGATTTCAGATTTTCGAAGCCGCCCACACCGTGGATGCGAAGCATGTTGCTGCCAATGCCTTCGATCTTGACCCCCTGCGCCACAAGAAACCGGCATAGCCCCTGCACGTGCGGTTCTGAAGCGGCGTTTTCGATGAGTGTGGTGCCCTCGGCGCACGCTGCGGCCATGACCGCATTTTCGGTTCCCGTCACCGAAGCTTCATCGAGCAGAATCGCAGTGCCAACGAGTTTATCCGCCACCAGCATATATCCGTCATTAAAAACTTCGACCTTTGCACCCAGCGCTGAAAGAGCCAACAGATGCGTGTCGACGCGGCGGCGGCCGATCTTGTCGCCGCCGGGGCGCGGCAGAAAAACTTTTTTCGCCCGCGCGAGCAATGGCCCGAGCAGAGTCACTGACCCCCTGAGGCCTGAAGCGAGCTCGGGCGGCAGCTCGCTGAGCTTGATCTGCGGCGTGCTGATTTTGTATGAGTGACCGTCTTCGAGCGGTGTCAGCTGTGCGCCGACTGCTTCGAGAATCTTCAACAGGTTTTTGATATCTTCAATTTGGGGCACATTGCGAATGGTGACACCCTGCGGGTTCATCAACGCCGCACACAGCACCGGCAGCGCCTCGTTTTTATTTCCCTGCGGCGTGATCGTGCCGCCGATTTTGTGGCCGCCTTCGATGTGAAATTCGGACATACTCATTCGCCTGCTCCCGCAGGCGAATGAGTATGTCCGCAACCGGCTTGAGACTGGCGATCCATTGTCTGAGAAATCATTTCAATCCCAATACGTCTTTCATCGAATAGAGGCCCGCAGGCTTCCCCTGCAAGAATTTGAGCGCTGCAAGAGCGCCGGCGGCGAATGTGTCGCGGTTCGTCGCCTGGTGTTTAATTTCGATACGCTCGCCCTGCCCCAGAAAATATACCGTGTGATCACCCACGACGTCGCCGCCGCGCAGCGTCATCACACCGAGCTCGCTTTTTTTGCGCTCGCCGATCATGCCTTCGCGACCGTACAGTACATCTTTGTCGGCCAGGCCATACGCATTGCGTAAAACCTCTTTAATGGTAGTCGCAGTTCCCGACGGCGAATCCTTCTTAAGGTTGTGGTGTATTTCCATAACCTCGGGATCAAAACCATGCGCCGCGAGCGCGCGTGCGGCCTGGTCTACCAGTGAAAACAGCACGTTCACACCAATCGCCATATTCGACGCGATGATGAGCGGAATTTTGCTGCCCATCGCTTCGAGTTCTTTGCGTTGCTCTGCGGTGAAGCCGGTTGTGCCGACAACCACGGGCGCGCCGGTTTCAGCCGCTTTGCGCAGGGTCTCAATCACGGTTGATGCATGCGAAAAATCGATCAATCCACCTTTCGGGATTTTTGCGTTCGTGAGAGACACGATCTCTGCGTCAAACGGCAACCCAGTCACGACACTGTATTTTTTGCCAAGATCGGGATGCTTCGCAAATTCGATCGGTGTTACCAGCGAAAGCTCACCCGATGCAGCACGATTCGCAATCGCGCGACCCATACGTCCGAGGGCACCGACGATGCCGAATTGGATCATATATTTGTCAGGGGGTAGCTGCGCTACCCCCTGACCCCACCCCGCGGGACAAAAGATTCACTTTCCGCAAATAAGCGAGGCGAAATGCACTTGGCTAGCCGGGGTGTTCGGAGGCG
>CAYHJO010000035.1:22742-26018 GCA_964356715.1 uncultured Turneriella sp.
TATCCCAAACCGCGCCACCAAACCGCCCGGGGCCCCCCCCGATGCCTATTTGCATAATATTTTTGGCGGGGGTTTGCGGCGAACCCCCCGGACCACCCCCGCTGCCTCAAATGATTCCATTGCCGAAATTAGCGTCGCCTCAAGGCTCTTGGAAAGCGGCGTCATCGGCAGGCGCAGCGAATTTTCGCAGATGCCTTTTTTCGCCGCGGCAAATTTTACGGGAATCGGATTGGTTTCAATGAACATTGCCTTGCACAGCGGCAAAAGTTTCAGGAATTTTTTCTGCGCATCAGCTTGCCGGCCCGCAAAATAATCGCGCGTGATGTCGCCGGTTTCTTTCGGGTACACATTCGAGATGACGCTGATCACTCCGACGCCACCAATCGAGAGCACCGGCACGATCAGATTGTCGTCGCCCGAGAGCAGAGCCAGTTTGCCTTCGGTCGCCTGAATCACCTGCGCCATAAATCCTAAATCACCGGTCGCTTCTTTGATCGCGGCGATATTGCCATGCTTCGCGAGCGCTTGAATCGTATCAACGGTCATGCCAACAGCAGAGCGGCCGGGAATGTTATAGAGAATCACGGGCACCTTTGACGCATCGGCGATCTTCTGGAAATGCAACGTCAACCCGGCCTGCACAGGTTTGTTGTAATAGGGATTCACCGACAACACGGCATCGGCACCCGCGGCTGCCGCAGCTTTCGTGAGCGAGATCGCTTCAGAGGTGGAATTCGAGCCGGTACCGGCGATCACCACGCATGTCGGATTTTTTGCCTTTGCCCATTCGATCACTTTCGCAATGACTTCGGCGTGCTCCTCATGCGACAGCGTCGGCGACTCGCCGGTGGTGCCGCACGGCACGAGGCCCTCGACACCAGCGTCGATCTGGCGCTCGACTAACTGTTTGAGCGCAGCCCAATCGACCTTCTCGCCGTCGGCGGTGAAGGGGGTAATAAGAGCGGTGTATGTGCCGCGGAGCTTCAGGCTCATGCTGAAACCTTTGGTTTGCGGAGCCTGCCCTGGGCGTGTCGAATAGGTCGAACCATACCGTCCAGACCACTTCGCTAGACAAGGCGTCAAATCGTATGAATTGGTGATATGCTGATGCGTGAATGCGAGGTGGCAATCGTCGGCGGTGGCCCCGCGGGCATGGTCGCCGCGTGCCTGCTCGCCCGCGGCGGCGCTTCCGTGCTGGTGCTCGAGCAGAACGCGGACTTCTCGCGTGAGTTCCGCGGCGAAATATTGCAGCCGCGTTTCCAACAGGCAATGAGGGATTGCGGCCTGTACGAACACCTCCAAGGCTGCCCGCATGAAGAAATCGACGGCACGCACATCTACTTTCAGGGTCTGCGCGTGGGCGGCGTCGACGCATCCTGGCTCGATCGTAAGAATCCCGCAATCTGGTGGATGACGCAGCCAAATCTGCTGAGCGGATTGCATGCGTATGCGCGGCAGTTTACGGGCTACGAAATCTGGTTCGACAGCAAGGTAACCACATTATCCAGCGACCGTACGCTCACAGTGCGGAGGAACGGCGAAGCTTGCACGGTCAGAGCCAAGGTAATTATCGGTGCAGACGGCCGCTTCAGTACAATCAGCCGTCTTGGCGGCTTCGTGAAATCCTATGACCACCATGATCTCGATGTAATATGGTTTTTACTCGAGAGACCGAAAACCTACCACCATTACTTCAGTTTTTTTCTCGGCTGGCGTGAACCGTTTCTGATTTTACCCAAACATCCGCACCATCTACAGTGTGGCATGGTGTTCCGGCCGGGGGCGTTCCAAAAAATCAGGGATCAGGGCATCGATGCTTTCAGGCAAAAGATCCGTGCCGCACATCCAATTTTCAGAGAATTTGCTGACCAGTTGACGGACTTTAAGGCGTTTCACCCGCTCAAAGGTAACCGCGCGCTCATCGAAAAATGGGTCAAGGATGGCGTCGTGCTGATCGGCGACGCCGCGCACACCTGCTCGCCCGCGGGTGGAATCGGCGTTTCTATCGCGATTGAGACGGCGATTGTCGCGGCCAGCGTGATTCTCTCGGGAATCAAATCGGGAGATCTCTCGGACAATTATCTCGCGCACATCCAGGCGCTGCGCTGGCGGCAAGTCAAAGAAGCACATCTCATACAGGGGCAGGGCAGATTATTTCTCAATCCGGTATTTCGCCCTTTACGACTTCTCATTCCGCTCATCGTGCCCCTTTTGAGCGCCAGCAAAATATTGCCACTTGTCGCTCGCCGGTTGCTCACGCAGCGATCGCCATTCCATCTTTAGCCTTGTAAAAACCTGCTATCCGCATTTTAATTTTCACTCGCAGCCTTAACTCTGCCTTTTCGCCTGACGCATGGCACCCCTGCAAAAAGATTATGACTACGTCATCATCGGCTCCGGCTTCGGCGGTTCGGTCTCGGCGCTGCGCCTGAGCGAAAAAGGTTACAAGGTGCTCGTCATCGAAAAAGGCAAATGGTTCAAGCCGCAGGATTTCCCCAAGTCGAACTGGCAGCTGCGCAAGTGGCTGTGGCTACCCTCGCTCAAAATGTTCGGCCTCTTCAAGATGACAATTTTTCGCCACGTGACAATCTTTTCAGGCGTCGGTGTCGGCGGCGGATCTCTGGTATATGCAAATACATTGCCGGTACCCAAGCGGCCGTTCTTTAAGTCTGACAGCTGGGCGCATCTCGCCGACTGGGAAAAGGAACTCAAACCCCACTATGCCACTGCGCTCAAAATGATCGGCGCCGCACAGACGCCGCAGCGCTTCGACGGCGACAATACGCTGAAGAGCCTCGCGCACGATCTCGGCAAGGACAAGAATTACGACCAGACCAATGTGGCTGTCTACTTCGGCAAACCCGGCGTTACCGTCAAAGATCCGTTCTTCAAGGGACAGGGCCCCGATCGCACCGGCTGCATCTATTGCGGCGGCTGCATGCTCGGCTGTACGCACAATGCGAAGAACACTCTCGATAAGAACTACCTGCACCTGGCACAGGGCCTCGGCGCCGAAATTCTCGCCGAGAGCGAAGTGGTGGATGTCCAACGGAAAGAAGGAGAACATCCTTATGAGATTACATACCGCAATTCGCGCAAATATTTCAGCAAAGAAGAGAAGATTCGCGCCGGCGGAGTGGTATTTGCCGGCGGCGTGCTGGGTACAATCCAACTGCTGCTGAAGCTCAAAGCGAAAAAATCTTTGCCAAAAATTTCTGAGCGTTTGGGTTTCGTCATTCGCACGAACTCAGAGAGTCTGCTCGGTGTCACGACCGA
>CAYHJO010000036.1:0-2782 GCA_964356715.1 uncultured Turneriella sp.
CTCGATGTCGTACTCGTCAATGGGCACGCGAAAGGCATCATCACACGCAATCTGGTCACCGGCGAAATTAAACGTTTTGCCGCGCACGCCGTTGTGCTCGCCACCGGCGGCTACGGCAACGTCTACTTCCTTTCGACCAATGCGAAGCTGTCGAACGTGACAGCCTCATGGCGCGCGCATAAACGCGGTGCTTTTTTCGCGAACCCCTGCTATACGCAGATCCACCCAACCTGCATTCCCACCAGCGGTGACTACCAGTCAAAGCTGACGCTGATGAGCGAATCGCTGAGAAACGACGGCCGCGTCTGGGTGCCAAAAGAAAAATCTGTCTCGGAAAAACTACAGCGCGGCGAAATCACGGCGAAAGAAATTCCCGAAGAGCAGCGCGACTACTTTCTCGAACGCCGTTACCCGTCGTTCGGTAACCTCGTGCCGCGCGACGTGGCCTCACGCGCCGCGAAAGAACGCTGCGACCACGGTTTCGGCGTGAACGCCACCGGTCTGTCCGTTTTTCTCGATTTCAAATCGGCAATCGACCGCCTCGGCGCAAATACGATTGCCGAGCGTTACGGCAACCTGTTTGAAATGTATGAAAAGATCTCGGGTGAAAACCCGTACCAGATGCCAATGAAAATTTACCCTGCGGTTCACTACACCATGGGCGGATTGTGGGTCGATTACAACCTGATGTCGACAATTCCAGGCCTCTACGTCGGCGGCGAAGCCAACTTCTCCGACCACGGCGCAAACCGCCTCGGTGCGTCTGCCCTCATGCAGGGTCTCGCCGACGGCTACTTCGTGCTGCCAGCGACGATCGGTGATTACCTCGCCGGCGTCGGTTTCGACCGTCCATCCGCCGCAGGCACAGAATTCGACGAAGCCGAAGAAAACGTCAAGACGCAGACCTCGGCAATGCTCGCCACCAAGGGTAAAAAAACCGTCGACCAGGTTCACCGCCACCTCGGCCATGTGATGTGGGAATTCGTCGGCATGGGCCGCACGAAGGCCGGCCTAGAAAAAGCCATCGGCGAAATTCAGCAAATTAAAGAAGATTTCAAAAAAGACGTCAATGTGCCGGGCAGCGCCGAATCACTCAACGATTCGCTCGAAAAAGCCGGCCGCGTAAAAGACTTCATCGAACTCGGTGAACTCATGGCGCGCGATGCATTGCACCGCAATGAATCGTGCGGCGGGCATTTCCGCGAAGAATTCCAGACCGACGACGGCGAAGCGAAACGCGACGACGCGAACTTCTCATACGTCGGCGCGTGGGAATACAAAGGCGACGGCAAACCGCAGGAGCTGCATAAAGAAGAACTCAGGTTCGACGTGGTGCATCCGAGCCAGCGTAGCTATAAATAGCAGAATTTGCGCGTGGCCTTTGCACATGCGCAAATTTCCTTAAAACCCATACTCGCCAAATTTGATACCCTTGATTCGTCCGTTCTCAAAGCGCACAAATGTCATGAACTTGCCCGTGCCGAAGTTGTATGTGTATTCGTCGATGTAGACCGTCGACTTCTGGCAATCCCAATACGATGACAGTATCGTGTAATTGTTCTGGCTGACGACGGTCGTGTTAGTGATAATCTTACTTTCTTCATGCGTGTGCGTCGGTAGTGCCTGCACAGGGTTGCGTTCGGCTTCTTTCGGACGCTGCGCTGCGTCGTTCGAAACCGTGTTGCGGCTGGTTTCGGTGTACGTACCCGTCTGCCGCGTCTCGCGGAACGTGCCCACGAGTACCTCAGAGTAGCGGCGGTGATTTACCTTTTCATCGAGGTATGATATTTTATCCTGCGGTTCGCCGCAATACTTCAAAACTTCGATGCGCGATCGACCGGGGCCGAGCAGCCTGCCGTCGCAGCGGATTTCTTCGTCTGTATGCACGCTGAGCGTCGCAACGAGGCTCAGCAGAATCAAGGCAAAACGCATTGTTATCTTCATACCGTGCAGACCCGCGAAAATCCTCTTTGATTCCTTATTTTCCAAAAATCCAGCTCTGATCGATGCGCAACTGCGCAAGAATATCGCTTTTTACCGCCTCACCCTGTCGCCGCTGCCATGCGCGCTTATTGTCATTCACCCAAATTTGAAGGGCGTGGGCATCCGGGTCGGCAATCCAGTATTCTTTGACGCCGGTCGTAAGATATCGGTCGGCCTTTAAATCGAGATCGAGATCGCGTTCGCGCGACGATTCGGACAGTACTTCGACCACAATATCGGGCGCGCCGTGGATATGACCGTAGACTTTGTCAAAACTCTCGTTCAAGAGCACAGAAATATCGGGACGCAAAGGATCACCGCCGTCGGGCAAAAGCACATCGGTTTCCGGAACGGTCTCGCCTAAGTTGTTTGCTTCCAGATAATCGTCGATTAAGCGCGCCAATTTCACGGCCACCCGGTTATGAGGATAAAAAGCACTCGGAGACATATGCATCACTCCGTCGATCACGTCGTATTTATAGCCGTCATCGGGCAGATCAAGGTATTGCTCGCGCGTGACCTTAAGCCCTTCGTAGCGCGGCCCTGTGCGAGTCGTAGCCAGCATGGACAAAACTACCGGCCGGCACCGGCCATGTCAATCAGGAAAGAAAATGTCAGCCAACTCTGAACACCCGGCTCATACCCTCAAAGCGCGTTTTCTTGCCGAACCAGAACGCCTTCGAAACGCCCCGGTGAACCAGCCGATATTCGCCCGCTTCCGCCCCTTTAGGTTCGCCCCCAGAGGCACCTCCTGTGCCGTGCGAACCATGGCCGTCCGTGGCCTTAGGTTCGCCCTCAG
>CAYHJO010000036.1:2882-25842 GCA_964356715.1 uncultured Turneriella sp.
TGGCCTTAGGTTCGCCCTCAGACGCACCTCCTGTGCCGTGCGAACCATGGCCGTCCATGGCCTTTGTATTCCAGCGCAAAATCGCCTTCGATTCGGCGCCTTTCAGGCGCTGCCATTCGAAGGTCAGCTGCGGGTCGCGGTCGCCAAGAATGTCTTCAAAACGGTCGCCAACTTTTTTTTGCACGATCGCAAAATTATCCATCGTGAGTAAATCATTGCGCGGGTGCGCGGATTGAAATTCGACCACAACCTCTTCGCCGATCTTGTAGCTCTCCCGCGCGTCGACGAGCACATCGCCGAACTTGCGGCCTTTCGACGTAGCGTCGTACACAACACCCGGCTGCAACGTCAACTGTGTCAGCTTATAGTCTTTAGGATAAATTCCTTGCGGGACAGCGCAGCCGTCGGCGATTGCCAAGGCGAGACGGTCGAATTCCTGTAAAAAGCCGTCGAGCGTGTACGGGCCAAAGTGCGTCGAGGCGCCTTCGTATTCCTGACCCGCATACTCTTCGCGCGTCGTGACGTACGACGCATAGGCGTTGGAGTGAGAAGCGACGACTGCATGCGTCACACCCGCCGAAGCCATCGCCTTTTTAACAGTCTCGCGCACGCGACGGCCAGCCATCGTTGTGATTTCGGTCGGTTGCGCGGCAATCGCGAGCTGCCCCACACGCACCACCTGCACCGGCAGAATCTGCGGCGTCCATGGATTGCCGTCGAAGGTCGCGAGTCCTGAGGGCACGAGAATTTTTTTCGGTGCCTGGCCTTTGATATAATCTTCGGACAAAGTTTTGGGCCACACGGCGCCGAATACTGAATCAATAGCGCCCGAAACGATGCGCTCATTACCCTGCAGAGAATCGACGGTTGCGCCTTCATGGAAGATCGTGACCTGAGACTCATTATCTTCCGTAGAGCCTGCAAGAAAGCTCGCACCCATTGCAGCGGGTACGGTGTCGACGTGCAACGCGTCGATATGCAGCTTTGAAAAATCGATGTACCGGTGGCGCGAATCGACCGGCCCCGTCAGCTGTTCAGAAGCGGCGCCGGCCGGAGAGGGCACCCTGTCCGCCGCCGCCTTGGTGCCTCCTGTACCACAGGATTCATAAAGTTCAACTGCCTTCTCATACTGCTTGCGGGCAATAATTTCCATGTGTTCGTAGTCGGACACACCGTCGGCGACACCCCATAAATTGGGTGAAACATCACCGGCGGGAGCTAAGGCAAACGCGGCAACAAATGGCTTCGCACTTTTGAGATCGGCCTTCTTGTCTTTTTCAAACCAGTATTCGGCAAGGCCTTTGTGGTCGCCGCCGATCAGGTGGTTCGCCGGCCCAACAGAAGTGGGATGCACACCCAGCCAGTTGATCATGCCCAACTCTTCGCCTGCCGTAGAAACGAGTTTCAGCAGCGTCATCTCTTGGTCGAGATCAGAGCCGTAGCGCTCGCGTTCTTCAGCGGGGTTCATCGCATAGGGCCGTGTCGCGCGGTTGAAGCCATAACCATCGAGCTCGCCGCGCGCGATGAAAATTTTGCCGGGTTCGATATTCGCATGCGCGCGCTTAATCGACTGATAGATGCCCTCGACAATTGCCTCGAAATTCTGTGGGATGAATCCTTTGGTGGTCAGATTATAAAGGAAATGGTGCGAATAGCCGCCGGGGCCCGAGTGCGTGTGTGTCGCGCTGAGCAGAATATTTTTGTCATCGTAGAGGTCCCGCAGTTCGGCGTCGTCAGCAATTTTCGCGGCAACAGCGAGTTTTACGCCCTGGTAGATCATACACAGGTCTGCGCAGACGTAGACGACGCGGCGCTCGCCATCGCCAAAGATAAACGCACGCGAATAGAGGCGCATGTAGATGCCCTGCGTGACCTGCTTAACCTCGGCAAAGCCCATCATGCCAACCTCTGCCGCGGGGCCAGTGACATCATAGATACCGCAGCCAATTTCGTAGATACCTTTATTGCCGTCGATTTCGATAGACATAGGATAATTAATACCGGCTTGACGGTGTGTCTTTTTCTTAAATTCAAAATTGTCGAGGCGCATGGCAAAGAGCTATGTGCCCATCGGGCACATAGCTCAGTTGGTTAGAGCGGCGGACTCATAATCCGTTGGTCCCAGGTTCAAGTCCTGGTGTGCCCACATTTTTCTTGGCAACCCCCGCCCGGCTGCAACCTTACCGCATGCAGAATACCTTTGCCCGTATCGCCGCTGTGCTAATCATTCTGGTCGCCGGCCCTACCGCAGCGCACGCCGCAGAATGGAACTTCACCAACACGCGCGGTGTCGTCGTCGGGGTGCTCAAATGGCAAGACAAAGGATTATCCCCCTTCTCTGACAAGCTGCGCAAAGACAAAGAGCTGCATTCACTGCTTTTGAAAAGGGGCGTCAAAGCCGCCGCAATGCCACTCTTGATCGACAGCCAGGCGACCAAGGCCAACATCGAGAAGGCCATCGTCGCCACGGCGGCGGGCGCCGATGCCGATTCGGTATTCTATTTTTATTACGCCGGCCACGGGGTGAAAGGCGGCAGTGAAGCCTATGTCGCTAACTATGACATCCAAACCTCGAATAATGCCGCGACCGGGCTCAGCATCAGGCGCATCGCGCAGCTGATCGCCGAAAACTTTCACGGCAAAACCGTGATCTTCACCGGTGATTTCTGTTATTCGGGGGCGTTTCAGGATGCACTCAAGATCATCGCGGCTAAGGGCAAGCAGGGTTTTGTGCTCGCGTCTTCGACCGCGTCGAATGCCTCGACCGGCAACTGGACATTCACGCAGACGTGGATCGAATGCCTGTCGGGCAGCGCCTTCTGTGACCGCAACGGTGATGGCAGCATAACACTCGCCGAGACAAACGGCGAAATCGGCGAGGCGATGAAATACCGCGAGCGGCAGCGGAACGGTTTTGTCACGGCCGGTGTGGATACGGGCCTGGTACTTTCCAATTCCCTTGCACGCAAAGCGCCCGGAACCGGGAACTACCTGCTTGCCCCCTACCAGGGCAACCTGCAGCCTGCGCGCATCCTTGGTCGCACCGGAAATTCCATTCGCGTAGAATTCTTCTTCTACAGCGAAAAAAAATCGCAGGTCATTCCAGACTCGAGCGCGAAACCGTTCCAGTTCCGTCAGGTTAAACCCGGAGCGGCGATCCGCGTGCTGTGGAACGGCAAGGCATACGACGCAAGGCTTCTGAAAGAAGAAGATAACTTTCACTACATCACCTACCCCGGCTACGGAGCCGAGTGGAATGAATGGGTGATGGATGACCGCATCATCAGCGAAGATACAGTTCTCGCCGAATGGAAGGGCAAATGGTATCCGGCGCGGGTATTGAAAAAAGACGGTCACAAAAGCTTTGTGCACTACGAAGGTTTTGGCGATGAGTGGAATGAGTGGCTGCCGGCTGCGCGCATCAAAAAGCCATAGACAGAGCGTCGGCGAACGCGGTTAGACCCGGGCTGTGAAATATCTTGTTGTCAGCGGTGTTCTGAGTTTTGCCTTGCTGCCGAATTGCACCGCGCCCAAACCGGCAACCAGCATCACGCTCGCTACTCCTAAAAAAGGCTACTGGTTCCTGTCAGAAAAATTTTCATACCAGTTCATGCGCCTCGAGCTCTATGACAAACACGTCGAAGGCCTGCCCAGCCTGACGATGGAGTTTCGCATCAAAGCTGAGAGCGCCGGGTCAAAATGGAAAGAAAGTAACGGGCAGGTTCAGATAGATTTTCCCAAACCCGAAAAAGGCACCGTGACAATCACGCCCGTTACCGACCGGTCGCGCTATCAGGGACGTTATAGATCCGACAAACTGGATTTACCGATGATCGAGGTCAGGCTCGGGCACACGGTGAAGATTCTGCACTACACTGAGAGCGAAGAGCAGATGGATAAATTGCTGCGCGCCAAAAACAAACTGCGGCTCGACGTCGTCTGGGGCCCGACGCAGAGTGAAGTCTACGAAGCGATGTTTGCGTTCACAAAGCCCACAGCCAGGGATGTTTTGTTCGACCTCGGCTGCGGCGATGCGCGTATTCTCACCGCAGCCGCGCGCCGTTTCGGCACTACAGGCATCGGCTACGATCTCGATCCGAAGCTGATCGAGCGCGGAGTTACAGCTGCAAAACAGCAAAACGTGGCGAACCTGATCACACTCAAGACCGAAAATCTGTTCGCGGCGGATCTGTCTTCAGCCACGATTATCGCCATCTATCTCAGCGACCGTATCAACCAGAAACTCAAGCCAAAGTTTTTCCGCGAACTCAAGCCCGGCACGCGCGTTGTCTCGCACAACTGGCACATGGGCGACTGGCAATACGACGGCCGCAAATTTGTGCTCGATAATTCGCGCGTGGTGTACTTCTGGATCATGCCGGCCAATTTTTCGGGCGAATGGCAAAGCGCCGACGGCAAGACGCGGCTCACGATTCGGCAGCAATACCAGATAGCCGACGTGCAGGGTGAGCACCGCGGCAGCACCGTGAAGCTTGAAAACCAGCGTATAGCCGGTACGCATCTCAGCTTTTCCGGACATGCGCTGGAAATTCAGGGGGAAGATGCCGTACTCCGCTGGTCTCCTGCCGAGCCGGCGACGAAGTTGCGCCGCACACCGGGATCGGCTGAACCGTTCAGCCTGTGACAGCAGCGAGGCAATTTTATGTTGCCACGGCAACGGATAGAGCCGCTTTTCCCGTCTAGCCTATGTACCGACTTGTTTCCCATGCAAGAACTTCGCGCTTAGATTACCTTAGATGTATCCCGGCCTGACAGGGATTCTGCTCATGCTGCCGCAAACTTTTTTCCGCATCGTCTTACTGTGTAGTCTCTTTCCGCTGCTGGCACATTGCGCAAGCCGCGCAGTGTTGCGCATTACACCCGAACACCAGTCGTACCTGCGCGACATCAGCAGCGACGCTTACAAAAACAGCAGCATCGGGGAGCTGTTTACCGTGCTTGAAACGCATGGCGACGAAATCTGTAATATGATTTTTGAGAATACCGAATTTAACGAAGAGATTGCAAGGAATTTTTCAACAACGCTCAATTTCCGCAAGCCCGCAAAACAAAAATGGTACAATAATGTACTGCCTTCGCTGATCGCGGGCTGTTTTAATTTTTTCAAAATGAACGACCGCGGCGTCGACGGCATTTTTCGCCTGCTCGAAACCATGTATCCGGGCCTCAAGGACTGCTACACCGTCGGCTTCGCACAGTATTACATGATGTATCAGGAAATGCAATGCGACCGGCTTGTCGCGATCGATGCCGACTGGCGCATCCTCAAAGCCCATTACGATTTTCACGAAGTCGTGCGCAACAAAGCCGCAGACGCAGATACGATTTCGCTGCTGCGCGGCATCGAACTTGGCTGGATTGCGCATTTTGACGTGCAACCGCCGCGCCGCGAAGCGGTGCAAAACGAAGTTACATTTTGCATGGCGACAGAACGCGACCGTTGTCTGCGTTCTTTCGAATATTTTACCGGTCTGCCCGCGATTCGCAGGACAGAACTGCAACTGGGTTTTATTCATGACGCGCGGCTCGAACCGCGCAATGCGGATTTAAGCGTGGTATTCATGAGCAACGCGCTCGACTGGGAATACACGAACAGGGAACAGTTTGAGAAACTCTATCTCAGCATGCACGACAATCTGCCGCGCGGAAAAAAAGTAGCGATTGTCTACCAATCGGGTGACTCCGAAGACATCGCCGTATATGAGATGATTAAAGCCGACAACGACGAGTTGCATATTTCTATCCGCTGCCGCGACATTTTGCGCTGGTCAGACCGTTACAAGAAAGTGCTGCGCGGCAAATCGTATGACACCTGGTTTGACGAACTGCTCGAGCGCCGCAAACTCACCGGCGTGCCGCGTTGCCATGTACATGGCACGCGCAACTTCCGGGAAAAGCCAAAACCGGAAAAGAAACCGGATACAAAGACCAGGACCTGAATATGGCGGAAAAAGCGGAAATTATCGTCGCCTTTGACGGCTACTGCGGCTGGTGCTGGGGTATTGCTGAAACCGTAAAAAAACTCGCCGCCGACTTTTCCGATCGTTTCGAATTCACGGCCGTTTGCGGCGGTCTCATCACCGGCGACCGCATTGGTCCGCTCGGCGATTTCGCCGCGTACATTGAAAAGGCGATGCCGCGCGTAGAGCAGCTGACGGGCGCAGTTTTTTCCGAAGCGCACCGCTCCCGCATGCGCGACCGCAACACAGTACAGGATTCCCGCATGCCTGCGGCGGCCTTCGCTCTCGTTCTGGCCGAAAAGCCGCAGAGTAGCTCCATGCAGCTGGCGGACGAAATCATGGCGCTGAACTTTCGCGAAGGGCGCGACCTCTCCGTAGCGTCAAGCTATGCGGATTTTTTCCTGGTGCACGGCCTCGATGCGCAGCGCAGTATATCGCGTCTCGCGAGCGGCGATCTTTTTGCGTTGGCGGAACAGCAATTTGAGCGCGCGCGTGAAATGGGAGCGGAGGCATTTCCCACGGTCATCTATGGCCGCAAAGGGCAGTATTTTCCGCTCTGCCAGGGATACCAGAACTACGAGAGCCTCGCGCACGCACTGGATGTGCTTCACCGCGAACCACCACCGCTATGAAAGCGCTTCTGCTGCGCAACCGGGCAATCCGGTCCGCACGTGTTTTTTTCGATCAACGGCGCATTATCGAGGTGCGCACGAGCAAAGCGGTTAGCGCGGCTGCGATGGAGCCCTATATCGATGCTTTTTCACTCACGTCCAGCCGCGGGAAAACAGATTTGTTTCTCGCGACATCGCCGGAAATGGCGATGAAGAAGGTATTTGCCGCTGAAATGCAAGACGGCGCCGGCATGGCCGGGATCTATGAAATTGCTGCGGTTTTCCGCGACGACCCCGCTACAAAAAACCATGCACGCGAATTCACCATGGTGGAGTGGTATAAGCGCCACTGCACGCTTGAGAAGTTGCTGCAGGAAACCGCCGATCTGATCGGCCAGCTTGCAGAAAATCTCGGGCACAGGTTGCCCGACAGCGCACTGAAGATTCTGGATCTGCGTGACCTGTTTGCCGGCGCGGGAGAGACGCTTGACTTTGCCAATCCGCGCTGTTTCGCCGATGCCTGGCTTGCGAGGCATGCCGTTCTGCCTCACCACCTCAATGAACTCGACCTTGCGATTGCCGCGTTCAACCTGCTTTTCGATGAAATTATTCTGCCGCGCCTGCAGAGGGAAAAAGGGTTATGCGCCGTTCACGGTTATCCTGAAATTCTGGCGGCAATGGCTTATTGCGGGAACGGCGTCGCCGAACGCGCGGAAATTTTTTTGCACGGTGTAGAGCTGGCTAACGCCTACCGCGAAGAGTTCCGGCCAAACCATATACGCGACCGCTGGCTGCGCTACAACGAAATCCGTTCTCTGCGCAGCGAGCCGCCGCACGTTTTGGACGAGGATGTCATTTTGGCGCTACCGGCAATGCAGGGTGTCGCGGGCGTGGCGCTTGGCCTCGAGCGCACAATTGCGACGCTGATTCCCACGCTGACGCTCGGCGACTTCCGCTGAAATCAGGCCTTTTCAGCATACGTATTAATCAGCCTCAGGCCATACGGATGATCAGGTATGAGTTCTGTCAGCAGCAGACCCGCCTCGCGCATGCCCGCAGAATCTTGCCGCGCTTCCTGAATCATACCCAGTAGCACCAGGTAAGGGGCAAATCGCCAGTTTCGCAGCGCGAGCCGATCGGCGTAGTTGATAGCTTTTTCGTAGTTGCCTATCTTATAAAACAACAATCCGGCAGAGTACATAAAAAAATCACGGTCGGGTCTCAACCGCAGAATACATTCGCTGATGAATGCTGCCTCGACAAAATTTTTGCTGCGCAAATTCAATCGGCACAAAATCTGCCAGGCACGGATATTTTCGGCGTCGCGCTGCAGAATTTTTCGCAGGATGGCGATGCGCTGCTGTGCATCCGGTGCGGCGTCATGCTCGACCCACAGCGCCGGTACTTCCGCGGAAGATTTTGCGGTTTTCCGGTGCGTGTATTCGACCCGCAACAGCGAAACGTCGTCGACAATTTCGCCCGAGCCGCGAATACCCATAAAAATGCGTGGCAGATCGCCGTCTGCCGCACGCACAATACGCAGTATTCGCCGCTCGTCTTCGTTCATCACCGGCTGACCATCTGCGGAATGCCCCACGATCAGGTCATCGCGGCCGTCAGACCCCAGTATAATGATGTCCTGGTGCTGCAACAGAAACGTATCGACCCACAGTCTGCCCTTAACCGCCGTATTGCCCAGTTTCCTGAGGCCTTCATGGTGCGATATAAAAGATGACTGCGCGCGGCGCAGCAGAATTCCTTTCGGATGTTCCGCATTGATCATCACCGTGTAACCGGAAGCGTCATGAATAAGCAGACAGATCATCGAGGCCATCATACCACCGTTGAAACTCGAAAACAAGCGGTGCAGTTCGAGAAAGGCGTTTTTGAGCCAACGCTCGGGTGACTGGTTTCTGATACCTTCGTTGATCTGCGTGCGTTCGACCAGCGAGCGCAGCGCAGACCCCAGTACCAGAACGCCGCCGGCACCCTGCAGTGATTTTCCCATAGCGTCGGCATTCACGACCAGCGTGTACTTTTCGCCCTGCAGTCTGATCGAGTAACCGGCGTTCATGTCGCCGCCAATTTCTTTCGTATGGCCCATGAATTCAAAGGTCTTGTACTGCTTGATCAGCGAGTCGACCACCACCGCATCGCTTTCGGGCCGCATTTCGGTTAAAGATTCGATCAGGTTCGAGGTGAGATAATAATCGCCATCCTGCCGCGATTTGAGGTGCTTGAGCTCTTCGTAAGCGTCGCTGAGCGTTTTCGTCTTTTCGTCGACCAGTTCTGTCAGGTAATTGCGTATCGTGTTAATCTCGTAGGTGGCCGCGTCAAAATTCACGGCGAGTTCAACCAGTTCGCGGTCATTCGACAGCATGGGCAAATGCCCACGCCCTCCCATCGCGACACTGTACGTGGCTTCGCTGATCTGCCTGAGAGAATATGTCCACGTGTAGAAATAGATAAATGCCAGCGTCCCGCATATAAGGAAGGTAATGGCAGAAAACTGGATCGCCTCGCTGAGCACGTGGTCGCTGCGGTTTAACAGAAAGAACAGCAGCGCAATCGTCGAGACTGCGCCCATGAACAACAGAAAGAGAAAACGCAGCACACCGGGGCTGCCTGAGATCAGATCGTTGGCAGGCTCATCGTGCGCGGAAAGATGGCGCTTCACCTGCATTCTGAGATAACTGCAGCAGAATTCCGTGATCGAGTAAACGAGCCCTGAAATCATGACGAGGATAAACAGATCGACGACAAGAAATATGCGTATGTGCGAAAAATCGCCCGTACCCAGGTAGCTCACGACGTAGAGCGCCGCTGACTGCAATGTGTACAAAACGAGCGCAATATAGGTCAGTCCCTTTGGAATTTCCGCGAGATTGCGCAGCATTAGTCGCAGGTCCTCCGGCAGGAACTCCCCCGTCAGGCGCCGCACCAGCGGCTCTGTATGCCTCAATGACCGCAAAACAGAGGGAATCCTGAGCCGCACAAAACCGCCGGAGAGTATTATGAATATCCCCGTGGTAAGGAGCACACTCGGCCAGAAGGCCGCAAACTCAGGCGCATAGACCTGCCGCACGGGAGCCGTCTCCATGCCGGCAAGAAACAGGTAGGCGTAATAATTCAGCACGGGAATCACTGGTATGGTAAAAAATGCGAGCATTGCCCCGAGGGAAAAGATTCTAACCAGACGGACGTAAAGGTTGAAGACGGGCTTGTAGACGTAATGCTCGGCGATGCCGTGAACCGGTGAAGCAGCCATATTTTCTTACCGGCACCACATCTTCAGGCCTCGATCAAGGAATGCCACAACCACATTTCAGGCAAACTTTCCGGCAATTTCGAGACTTTTTTCCATTATGGCAACCAGATCATAATCTTTGGGTGTGAAAATATGCTGCGCTCCCAGCTTTGTCAGCGCGGCAAAATCAGATTCCGGTATGATGCCACCGACCACCAGCGGAATTTCCTTTTCTGCCTTGTGTTTGACAAGCGTCTTCATGAGCTGCTCCACAAGTTCGAGATGCGAGCCTGACAGAATCGACATCGAAACCAGATCGGCGTTTTCTTCGACCGCCGCGCGTGCGATTTCTTCGGGTGTCAGGCGAATTCCAGAATAGATCACGTCAAAACCCACATGGCGCGCGGCGACAGCAATCATTTCCGCGCCGTTTGAGTGTCCGTCGAGACCGGGTTTACCCAGCACCATGCGCGGGCGGTGCCCGTGCTTTTCTTTGAACGCTTCGACCTTGCCACGCACCACCTGCACGCGTTCTTCGCTGAGCGACAGCTTCTGTCCCTCAACACCGGTCAGCGGGCGATACTCACCGAATACTTTTCTGAGCGTGTTCGCCCATTCCCCGGTCGTGGCCATGGCTTTCGCACAGCGGATCGATGCCGGCATCAGATTGACGTTGCTGCGCGCGTCGGCTTCGAGCTGTGCCAAAGCCGCTTCGACCTCTTTTGCGTCGCGGGTCTCCCTGACTTTTTTCAGATTCGCCAGGGTTTCATCTGCCGCCGAGTGGTCGATCTTGAAGATGCCGGCATCTTCGCCGCCCAGAAGCGGCGACGGCAAACCATCTGTATAGATATTGCGTCCGACAATCTTCAGATCGCCGGTCATGATGCGGCTCATGCGCTCGGCCTGGCTCTTCACCAGCTGCGATTTCATATAACCCGATTTGATCGCCTCCACCGCACCGCCCTGCGCCAGCACCTTGTCGATCTCGGCTTTGGCTGTTGCAATCAGCGACTGCACTTTCGATTGAATAACCGGTGAACCGTCGAAAATATCCGGATACTCCAGCAGATCGGTTTCGTAGGCCATGACCTGCATCATGCGCAAAGACCACTGCTGGTCCCATGGGCGCGGCAGCGACAGCGCTTCGTTCCACGCGGGCAGCTGCAGCGCGCGACAGCGCGCCTTCTGTGACATCGTCACACCTAGCGCCTCTATCAGAATACGCCATGCGTTGTTCTCAGGCTGCTCTTCTGTCAGCCCCAGCGAGTTCACCTGCACTCCGTAGCGGAAGCGGCGGAATTTCTCGTTTTTGACACCATAACGCTCGCGCGTAATTTCATCCCACATTTCGCCGAACGCGCGCATTTTGCACATTTCCTCGATGAAACGCATGCCCGAATTGACGAAGAACGAGATGCGGCCGACCGCCTGCTCGAACTCCGCGTCGGAAAAACAATTACGTGCCTTGATCGCATCGAGAATTCCGATCGCCGTCACGAGAGCAAACGAGAGTTCCTGCATTGGCGTCGCGCCGGCTTCCTGCAGATGGTATGAGCAGATATTCGACGGGTTCCATTTCGGGATGCTGCGCACGCAATATTCATACATGTCGACAATCAGGCGGATCGAATACTCGGGAGGATAGATGTACGTGCCGCGCGCAAGATACTCTTTGATGATATCGTTCTGCGTCGTGCCCTGCAACAGTTTCGGATCAATGCCGCGCTCTTCGGCGAGTGCGATATAAAGAGACAACAACCACATCGCGGTGCCGTTGATCGTCATCGAGGTGTTCATTTTCTCGAGCGGAATCTGGTCGAACAGAATACGGAAATCGAGCAACGAATTGATCGGCACGCCAACCTTACCCACCTCGGGCCGCGCCATCGGATGGTCTGAATCATAACCGCATTGTGTCGCGAGGTCGAAGGCGATCGAAAGCCCCGTTTGCCCGCGCGCGAGACCCGTGCGGTACAGTTCGTTGGTGGCGCGGGCATTCGAATGACCGCCGTAAGTGCGGAAAATCCACGGTTCTTCGCGGGTGGGATTGCCTGCTTTATCATAGATTTTGTGCGGCTCGCGTGACATAGTTCGGAGGAAATGGAGCCCGAAACGGGGCGTCAAATCAAGCCTGCTTAGCTGATACGCTGATCGCCTATGCGGCTCGCGCGCGAAGGCCTCGCGATTTGTCCTACACTTTTCTATGAAAAGTTACGGCCAAACCGCGACTAAAGCGGCCGAAACGGCCTGCCTTCGCGCTTGATATGCCGATTTTCTGACTGCAACAATGCCGCATTACGGCGATGCTGATAGTTGCATTTTCAGAAACCGCACCATGTTGATGTAGGCCCGGCGGCCCTCGTCCGTGCGGCGAAAGAAGTGCGGTATGCCATGCGGCAACCAGTCATAGTAGTTCATTTCGAACTGCCCGCCCAACTGTTCCCTGAGCTGCTCGACGCGCGCACGCGGGCAAAACGGATCGATCTGCACATAATGTCCCTGCACGCTCTTACAGATCGTCCGGGCGTTCTCCTCTGGCATGCCGCTGCCCGTGACACCGAGGCTGTGGTGGAACACGACCGGGGCTTTGACGTCATCGCGCAGCGCGGTGTGCAGTGCAAAGCCGCCGGTCAGGCATTGACCAATCACGCCGATGCGTCCGGCATCGACCTGCGGCATTGCCTTAATCAGATCTATGATCTCATGTACCTCAATCATACCTGGATTTTCTGCCTGATTAGTGACGAATGCCATGTTGAAAAACATACGCAGACAATAGCGGGCGGCCCCTTCTGCGCTAAAGAGATCGGGCACAAAGACGTGAAAGCCTTCGAGCGCCAGTAGTCGCGCTGTTTCCAGCTGCGTCTCACCGACGCCGGTGAGATCGGGCAGAAAGATGATCGCCGGGTGTTTCCCGGCAGCATTTTGGAAGATATGGACATCGATATGACGATTGGAGAGGGCAAGCTGCTGCTTCACAAGCCAGTGCTTATCCTGGAAATAATGCGTCCATGCAATCAGAGGCCCCCGTCGGGTTGAGGGCACCCCGCAAAAACTGGAATTTCGCCCCAAAAAAATGGCCAGTATGTGAAGCTAAATTGATCTCTTATGGGTGTGGGACATGCAGGATTTTGTTCGGTATGAATATGGGCAGGAAATCTGTGATCTGCCGCTATATTTAAGGACGCTGTGCGCATAATTCGCTCCATCCATAAACCTGTGCTTTTTTTTATCATGCTCATATACGTATGTGCACCTCAGTCATACGCATTCGTGAAAACAGGGGAAAGCATCCAGATGCCGGGCGGAACAATGGCTGGCGTCGTGGTCGACGCCAATAGAGACGGCAAACCCGATGGCATTGATTTTGATGGCGATGGCAAGCGGGATATAGGCCTCGTCATGATTAACGATGCCAACGCCGTCGGCGTTTCCGAGCAAATCAACGGTAAGATTGATTTTTACCTCATTCGCAACAGCGGTGGGGAAATTTCAGCCGCCACAAGCCTGCAAAGCTCCGCCATCACACTGTCGTCCAGTTCAGGCCGAAAATATTCGTTTTGGACGCATTTGCGTTTGGGAGCCGCCGGCAACTTTTCGCTCACACCCGTACCGATCTTTGATAAGAAAATGTCTGCGTGGGGCGCCTCTCTGTTTTTCATCAAAGGCTTGGATAATTTCTGGCTGTTCAGAAAGCTCAATAAAGGGAAGCGGATTTCTCTCGTGCCCGGGCTAAGAACCGAGATTCAATATTTGACCTTTGAGATACCGGCCCTTGCATTCCGCGGTTTATCCGCTCTCGTTGGCCCACAATGGCTACTACCGGAAATGGGTGGTCATCGTGGTCGTTTCATTCTCGCCGTCGAGGCCGGCGTCTTTGCCTTCGTTATGAGCGGACTCAACATTAACGAAAAAACCGCTACCCCGATCGCACAGGCAGTTGCGGGCTACGAATATCCATTTGGCAACGTGGATATTTCCATCAATATTCGCTCGGGCATGATTTTTGATCAATCATCGCCGCTCTTGACCTACGGCGCTGAAATGGGTGTTAGCTATGGTTTCTAAATTGAGGAGATTTATGAAAAAAATATCGATTTTCTCATTTCTGATTATTGGAGCGCAACTGGCGCTGACCGGTTGCACCAGCAAAATAAGCGTGTTAACGGGCACGCCAAGCGTCACGGTTCTCAGTAACGAGCACGATTATGTAAACTCCACAGGCGGCTTTTCGAACACGCTGCTTGTATGGCGATCAGACCGGGCGGGTGACTACAAATTGGTGTCAAATGGCTCCTGCACGGCCTCTACTGCCTTACCCGAATCATCAGGATCTGCCACCGCCGGGCAGCAGATTACCGTTATGGTCCTGGCAAGCAGCTTGACAGTTGGGGCCAATTCAGTGCGCATTTGCGTTTTCGACAAGATCAACGGAAAAGTGGGCGAAACGACGTACACCATTACCCGCAACGACAATGCGCCCAATATAACCGTCGTACCCGGCTACGGTATTTACCTAAGCACGGTAGGTACAAACGCGAATTCCACGCTCAACTGGCAAAGCACGATGGCGGTTAATTATCAAATCAAAATCAATGGCTCGTGTGCGTCGGGTGGTGTCGTTTCTAGCGGCGCCAATGGCGCGGGCACGGTTCTTGCCAACACTGGTGTTATCTCGACGATAGTCGTGGGCGATTTGTCGGCGGGATCGAATATCATACACATCTGCGTCAGCGAAATTATTACCTCGGCCGTGCAGGATTACAGCGTCACGATCTACCGCGATGACACAGCACCCACCGTCGTGTCTGTGACTCCGCTCAGCAGTGCGACGAATGTTGCTTTGGGTTCAACCATCACGGCAACGTTTGTTGAAGCGATGGACCCGGCAACCATCACCGGGGCCACATTTACTTTGAGTAATGGAGCGACCGGTACGGTTACCTACAGTGGTCTTACCGCAACGTTCACGCCCTCAGTGAAACTTACCGCCTCAACGACTTACACCGCGACTTTGACCACCGGGGTTAAAGACATATCGGGCGTGCCGCTTGCGTCTAATTTCACCTGGACGTTCTCGACACCGCATGCGCGGTTCGCGTATATAACGAATAGCACCACAAACTCGGTCTCGATGTATACAATCGATTCGACAACCGGAGTACTACGCCATAATGGTTATGTCACAGCGGGTACAAACCCGGCCGGGATCGTCGTAGATGCGACCAATAAGTTTGCCTATGTGGCGAATCAGGGTTCGAACGATATTTCTGTCTTTACGATCGATCCGGTTACCGGTTTCCTAACGCCGGGTACTTCGGTGCCGCTCGGCGGGGCGAGCCGTTCAGTAGCCGTCGATCCTTCTGGAAAATTTGCGTACGCAGCGCTATCCACGCCAACAAACTTGATCGCTGCATTTACCATCAACCCGACAACCGGGGCCTTAACCTCGATCGGTACGTTGCCAGCGGGGGCCAACTCACTGGTCGTCGCTGTAGACCCAAGCGGTCGATTTGCCTACGCAGCGAATAGTAGCTCAAATAATATTTCCGTGTACTCGATCAACCAAACGACGGGGGTACTGACCGCAGGCACTCCTGTTGCTGCGGGTAGCAGCACATTCCACATCACGGTCGATCCATCAGGACGTTTTGCTTACGCTGCAAATTTGGGTTCCAATGATATTTCAGTGTACACTATCAATCAGACGACGGGTGCTTTGACTGCGGGCACGACAGTGGCTGCCGGCGCGAGTACTCAGTCCGTCACCGTTCACCCAACCGGTAAATTTGCCTACGCAGCGAATTACGGCGCCGCAACGATTTCGGTGTACACAATCAATCAGACAACCGGCGCGCTGACGGCCGGCACACCGGTGGCCACGGGCGGCCTTCCGCGTTTTGTGGCTATTGAGCCGTCGGGCCAATTCGCGTACGCTGAAGGCCCGACGGGGCATGCAATTTCGCGCTATGCGATAAATCAGACGACCGGCGCTTTGACGCCAGTGGGCACCGCGATATCGGCAATGCATAACCCCTCTGGCGTCGCGATGGCACTCGGTGCAACGCCCGTTTCATATGCGCCTAAATTCCTATACGCTGCCAACGGTACGTCTAACGATCTCTCATTTTACACTATCAACCCGTCAACCGGCGCTTTGACTGCCGGTACGGCGGTTGGTGCTGGTACGTTGCCGATGTCGGTTGCTGCCGATTTCATGGGTAAATTCCTCTACGCGGCAAATTATAATTCGAATAATATTTCCGCGTATACGATTAATCCATCAACGGGAGTACTCACAGCCGGCACGCCGATCGCCGCAGGTACGAATCCACGATCTGTGGTCGTAGACCCTTCGGGGCGTTTTGCTTATGCCGCAAATTACAATTCGAATAATATTTCCGTCTATACGATAAACCCATCGACAGGCGCATTGACGGCAGGTACGACAGTCGCTGCGGGAACAAATCCCTACGCAGTGGCAGTAAGCCCATCGGGACGTTATGTCTACGCGGCCAATTACAATTCGAATAACGTTTCTGTCTACACGATTGATTCTGGCACGGGAGCTCTTACAGCAGGCACCGCAGTTGCTGCCAGTACATTGCCGACCGGTATCGCCGTCCACCCCAGCGGAAGATTCGTGTATGTCCCGAATACAGGTGCATCCAGTATTTCAGTCTTTACGATAAACCTCGTCTCGGGTGCGCTAACTGCAGGAACGGCCGTAGCCACCGGATCAGGTGTTCAATCTGTCACCATAGATCCGCTTGGCAAATTCGCGTACGCGGCGAATTTTACCGGTAGCAACGTGTCTGTGTACTCAATCAATCAGACCACCGGCGCCTTAACGGTTGGCTCACCGGCCACCGCAGGGAACGGCACGACCGGTGTCACGGTAGATATTTCGGGAAAATTTACTTACGCAACGAATTATAACGCTGGAAATATTTCGCTATTTGATATCAACCAAACGACCGGCGCGTTGACCGGCGCGACCACATACGCCGCCGGCTCAGGACCGCGTGGCGTGACAACAATTGGCGTGATTCAGTAACGGCTTTTGAACAGGGAGGGGTAATCTGCTAAATTTGACGATGCGGTTTTCTCTGCTTTTAAGCGGATTGTTCTTGGTATGCGCATGCACGTCAAAAATGAAGGTTTTGACAGGTACCCCGAATTTCACGGTCGTCAACAATGGGCACAATTACGTTAATTCGACCGGTGGTTATGCAAACACGGCTTTCACCTGGCACGGCGATCGCGAGTAGCTCAGGCTCGACAGCCGCCGGGCAATCGGTAACGACTGTAAGACTCGCCGGTAGCCGGAACCTCGGCCAGAATACAGTGCGTATGTACGTTACCGACACAGTTACAGCGGTCATGCAAGATCTCGCCATAACCATCACGCGCAATGATACTGCCGCCACCATAACTGCCATGACCACCGCAGACACGCTGGAAGCCGCGCGATCGACCGCCTTAACTGTCACTTTTGGCAAAGAAGTCGATACGACCACGGTGACGAGTTCGACCACCAGCGTGTGCATGGGTTCGATTCGCGTTTCCCTCGATAATTTCACAACCTATGTCGCATGACCAGCGCCGCACCGGCAATGGCAGAAAACACGGCGACTTGACGCCGGCTGCGATCGCCATCGACAGTGCGGATAATCTGTACGTCATCGATAGCGCCAACAACAAGATCCGCAAAATAGACTGATTTCTCAGTACGCCTGATGATCCGTCACCAAACGAGATCTCCGGCGCTCGGCACCTTGAGTCGCATCGATACTTTGTCGGGTGAAATCTTCCTGAGGCCATCGGGGCAGATAATTTCAATTTCGTCGCTATCGTCTTTGATTATCGCCCCAAGGTAGATCTTGCCACCCGCTACAAAGATCTTATCCACTTGCGCATATTTTCGCTTAAGCAAAGTCTTTCTTTGAGCCGACGTCAGCGTTGGATCTAAAAGCATTTCAGTGTCGATTTTTCCGGGGTCGGTTTCGAGGCGCCTGGCCTCGCCGGCAATCGCCATCGAACCGATGTTTGTTTCAGCAAGAGTGTCCCACGGCGGTAGAATTTTTTCTCCACCTGCCTGCCGTTCAATATAATGGAGAGTATCCACGGAGAAGTCATCTTTGGGGAATTCATTTAATTTCCCTAGCCCCGTCATTTTTTCAATGTCAGCCGCGGCCTGGAAAAAGGCATCATCGCCCAGCTTGCCGGCGTTGGCAATCGTGTCAGATTTGAGTTTGTCGATCTTGCCGTAGGTCATCGAAAGCATATAGAGGCGACGGTTGGCATCGCGCCCGTATTTCGTTGATGGATCGATCTGCAAAACCTTGTGGTAATCAGAAATTGCCTCGCCGGTTCTGCCCGTTTCTTCATACGAACGTCCCCGGAAAAAAAATACCCGCTGGGATTTTCCGCTGTCAGGCACCATTGTGAACGTGCTGATTGCCTTCTGGTAAGCCATCAAGCGATAGTAAGCTTCGCCTTTGGAGATTGAATTAACCATAGCATCTAAATTTGCGGTTTCTTTTCCCATGTCGCTGAGCAGTCGCAACAGAATTTCAGCGGTGATGCCGAAATCACCTGATGGCGTCCCCCTGATTACCGCAGAATAATCAGCCAGAGCACTTTCCCTTTCACCGAGCAGAGCACGGCAGAATCCCCGGTGAAGGTATGCATACGACGCCTCTGGAAATTGTTCACCATAATATTTCAGCGCCGCATTATAAGCCAAAACCGCTTTGGAATATTCTCTCTTACGTTCAAAGAAATAGGCTATTTCCAGAATTTTTCGGCCGCGATTTTGCTTAATGCTCTGAAGTGGACTCGTCGCCATTAGCGTGCTGATGATATTGACCAGATAAATCCCCGGCTTTTCAAGAAACGGGAAATATTTCAGCGGCGCATCTTCCCGACTAAAATTTTGAAAAAATGTCGCCACGCTCTTGATCTCGTCAAGGTATGCAGAAGTTCCTTCTGTAGTCGTTTGTAATCGGTTTCGCGCCGCCAGATAGCGAGCGATCAGTCCGACGGACCGTCCGGAGCCTTTGCCGTCTTCGAGATCTTCCAAAGAAATTTTGAGTTCCTTTTCACGTAGCTCAGCAATAACCTGCATAAATACCATGCTGATAATTAAAAAGAGCAAAAGCAGAGGCAACACAATCCATTTTCTAACGTCAAAATCCGAGAGCTGCGTATCTTGCGATTTCATATAGACTTTCCGGAAATTATGTGGATTGAAGTCTCGCAAGCTTTTCGCGCAACTTCAAGGTTGATCGGTCATCTGGTTTCAATCTTAATGCTTCCACTGCACATTCTTGTGCCAAAGCATAGTTTTTTTCTTTCGTATGGCAAATCGCCAGGTAATGCCAGGCTGCGGAAGATTGCTTGTTAATCGCGAGCACTCTGTTGAATTCATGAATGGCCTTGCTCGGCTCACTATTCTTCAGAAAACAGATTCCTATTTTTAAATGGATGTTTTCGTTGCCAGATTCCTGCAAACTGCATTCTGCAAGCAAAGGCATCGCCTCTGCATATTTACCTTCATGAAAAAAGCAATTAGCCAGGCGCTGTTTGATTTCATAACTATTGCCGCCCGCCGACAGCATCTGCCGGTAGATCACGCCGGCACCCGTAAAATCTTTGGCAGCATACAGGCGATTTGCAGCTTTCAGGTTTTCGGCTTCATATGCCGCCTGGTCCTTTATTTCAACCATGAACAGGGTATAATCGTCTCGGCGGGGCTCGCCGCCCGCCCAATCGTCGACATCCTTCATGATCTTATCTTTCAGATCGGTCACCGGCAAATCACCCCATTCCCGTATCCGCGATACAAAGCGATTATAGCCGTATTCGCCGTTTTCCGCGTTCGCGCCCTCAATGATTCCGTCTGTGTAGAGAATGATGCGGTCAAGCGGCGCCAGTTTCGTTCTGCCTGTTTCGTACGGCACGGGCAGATCAGCAAACATACCCAGAAAGAATCCGGCGGTATCCAATTCTTCAATTTCGCCGGTGGCCTTTCGCCAAATAATCGCTTTCTGGTGGCCGGCGTTACAATATGCCACGGTTAAATCAGGATTGATGACCAGATAAAAGGCCGTTAAATAGTCAGACGTGACGATCGCCCGGCTAAGGCCTTCATTTGCCTGCGAGAAAAACTGATCGGGCGTTAAATTCTTAGCCGCCAGCGCCGTAAAATGCATTTTTGCCATAATCGTCACCAGCGCAGCGGGTACACCGTGTCCGGATGCGTCGGTAATGACAATGCCTACTGCCCCACCCGGCATCGGAAAGATGTCGTAGTAATCACCAGAAACTTTTTCGAGCGGGCCATAATAAGTACTGAAGCTAATGCGATTCGATACATCAGCCACCGGCATAATGCCAGTCTGGATGTTTTTGCCCATCTCGAGCTCCATCTGCATAATTTTATGATGTTTTTCCAGTTCGCGGATTGCAGATTCAAGTTTTCTCGTCTTTTCTCCGAGCGATGCAGTCATAAGATTAAATCGAAACATGAGCTGACCGAGTTCGTCGCTCCGTTTACCGACAGCGACCTGCGTTTCAAAATCGGCTTGCGCAACTTTTTCTGCCGCGCTTGCCAAACCACGGATTGGCTGCACGAGAATTTTGAATAACCAATAGCCGAAAAGGGACTGAACAAGCAACAAGAAGGCCACCAACGCAAAAGCGAGCTTGTACAATGACATCAGTTCATTCTTCATTGAGGTCATTGGAATTCTGCTCTGCACGATGACTTCACGATTTCCAGCTCCGATCAGGGGGATATAAATCTCCACCGTATAATCTGATGTATTGGGTGAAGCGTAGAAGCGCTGGTTCTTCAGTTCCTTAAGCTGAAGAGCTTTCAGGATATTTTTTCCCAGATTTGAATTCACTGGCTGCTGGCCCTGGTTTTTTTCTGCCTGAGATACGATCCTCTGACCATCAGTCGTAAATAAATTAGTTTCAGGGACGATCAGAATCTCGGCGTCTTTGTACACCCGCAGTTTTTCACTTAATATTCTCAGAGCAGCTGCTATTCTTTGTGCGTCACTATCGAGCAGGTCAGGTATCCACGTCGAATTTGCCGCCAACGGCTCCAGTCTATGGATTAACTCATACCCCAATGAATCCGTCGCGAGCAATGCCTTTTCGCCGATTAATCGCATTTGGTTTGCACCGGAAACAACCCAAAAGACTACGAGATTTGTCAAAGTCAGTGCCAGGTAGGCTATTGAAATTCTTGTGACCAGGGAGGTTTTGGTCCGGAAATTTTTATTTAATGGCGCATTTTGATTTTTGAATTCGTCGAGTTTCTGTCCGTCTACGGAGCCACTTACCATATCAGCAGACAGGTGGTACTTCCCGGCGCGTAAAGGTTTATTTATGGCTTATCAGGGAAAAGACCACCCCGATCTGGGAGATCATGAAAACTCCTGCGTGCGCTGATCACACCATTTTTATTGATTTGACCGACGCAAATCCTTTGAGATTTGGTCACGTCACGTGAGCCCGGAAAAACTCAAAGATTTTTACGAAACCTTTTCCGATCCAGTTTTTAAATATCTGCTTTCCATGACAAAGTGCAGAGAGACCGCGCTGGATTTGACTCAGGATACATTCTTGCGAGCCAATCAGTACTTCCGCGAAGACCAGATTCTAAATGAAAAAAGTTGGGTGCTCGGAATTGCCCGCAACGTTTTTTTTACATACGCCAAAAAAGCCGCCCGCGAATCAACAGGGTCGATTTTGCCGGACACTGCAGATTCACGGCCGTCATTCGTCGACGAAATCCAATGGCAACTCCTGCGCAAAAGAATAGTCAGCTCTTTGGAAAGCGAAAAGGCTATTCTGGTTGAGATTTTTATTCTTCGCATGGACCTCGGGCTTTCCCATGAAGAAATTGCCAAAATAACGGGTATCCCCCTGCGCACTATCCGCCGGAACTTTGAAAAAATCAGAGTCATTTTACTCCGCGACTTCAGGCACGAATTAGAAATAAATTTGGACATAAAATGACAGCAGATAAGTCTTATATAAGCAGACGTAATGGCAGATTAAGAAAATGGACCGCAAAATAACATCTACATCTGGCCTCCTCAGGCTTATTCGCCGGTTCCAGCGCCCGACAATGGACTCAGGCGATGCTGTGAGTCACGCCCTGAATCATTGGCTCGGGCTACCTCCGGCAACGGTGAAGCCGCCCGTCGACATACCCGACCCGGTACAGTTAAAAACCCATGAAAAACTCAGTGAAAACGAAAAAAACGCAATTTGGTCGAACATTGCGCGCCAGCAGCATAATCTTGCGCCGCGGGAGGCATCACCCACAAAAACCTTAGCCTTTAATACACGGAAATGGCTCTTGGCCGCACCTGCAATGTCGCTCGCGGCTCTTTTGCTCATCGCAATCCTCTACAAGCCGATTTTCCACTATTTCCAAGCAGAAAGCAACTCTTCCGCCGGGCTTATTTTGTCTTTTAAATCCCCGGAAACGGATCAAAAGCTTGTATCCCTCGATCGAGACATCAGTATGCAGCCCTACATTCAGGGGGAGACAGTTCTGGAAAAAGCGGATTTAACTCAGTCGCTGACTTTCTGGATGCGCAGCATTAACGGACTGACGGCGAGCCAATCGGAAACTGCGGCGCATGAAAAGCTGCTGCGCATCAGTTTTCTGAGCGGCGATCTTTTAATCAATTTTCATCCGGCGCAAAATAATAAAAGTGACTTCCAGAAAATACAGGTTCGGGATCAGGCAATAACGTTTGAAATTATTGGTACGGAATTCATCGTTTCCAAGGCGAAAGACCGCACCTGGCTTCTGGTCAACGAAGGCAAAGTCAGAACCAGTATTGCCGGTTCAACGTTTGTTGTCGAAGCCGCCGGGTTATGGACTGGCCCAAACGGAAAACTGCACCGACTGCCGGATGATCGGATAAAGACTTTTTTCGCCGAGTTTAAAAACGGTAACATTAAAGATATCAATCTCGATCTCCTGGCAAGATTCAATCTGACAAAACCTGAAATCAAAACGGTGAATGACTCTAAAGTTATTTTGCATAGCGGGCAAATGGTCGCTGGTAAGATCATATTTTCCGATG
>CAYHJO010000037.1:0-25649 GCA_964356715.1 uncultured Turneriella sp.
GATGCCCCCCAACCCACAAAATCCATTACCCCGGCATCGGTTACGCTCGTCGGTGTGCCACCTGCCCCGTTCGTTAAAGCCAAACAGGCGTTTGTGGAAGCTGTTACATCATTTGTCGATGTGGCCACTATATCCGGCGTCGGGCATGAAGTGCCTGCCAAATATTTATTTTTACCAATCACTTTATACCCCTGCGCGGGAATCGTTCCGTTGAGAGTTATGCTTGCCGTCCAGCTTGAACTCCAGGGAGCTATTGTCCAATTTGCTGGTAAAACAGCCGCGCATTTTGTTGAAGAGGCGCGGTAGATTCGCCAACTCGTTAAGCTCACCGCACAATTCTTTTTATTATACAATTCAATGTACGCGTTATTCGAGACACCATTGCAGGCAGCGCCCACTTCATTAATGACGATATCTCCGGGCGAGACATTACAAGTGACCGGCACGACAGGCGCTTCGTTGAGATCGACACCCTGCGCCGAAATGAAGTCCCGCAATTTCTGTGTATTTCCCCGAACAATCACCATAATGCCATCTTTTTGATCTAGGTAATTAGTTGTGCCTGAGGTAGAATTTCCCAAGGGCACTGAGAAAAATGCCGCAAAATCGGCAGTCGTCCAATACGGATCTGAAAAATACTTGTCAGAGCAATCATTCAGATCAGCGCAACCCAGCAAATTACCCGTGAGCGATAAACTCTTACCGAACATGAATGAAAAGTTAAGTCCATAAGATTTGATTTTGTAGCCCACGGGCGCAGTAATCGAAGTCGAATCTGCGATCAGCAAACGCCGTTTTCCCGATTGTGCCTGCGCGGCAAAATCGTCTGCAATGCGCTGGTCGTCAAGAGAGGGAGTGTAAAATGTTACGTCTTGCGCGGCATCATACAACCGCCATAAATCCACAAAGGTCGCGCTGTTGGGGTCTGTAATTCGATACTCGTTCGAGCTGCCACTGGCAGTAAAATGCGCTTCTTTTGGGGAAAAATAGACTTCGACCTGATAATCCCCTAGCTTTTTATAATAGGTCGTGCTATTGAATACTTTGTTGGTACCGAATAAACCCTTTCTGAACTGTTCCAGTTCGTTTTTCAAGTGAAACTGAAAATCCTTCGTTTCCAGCCGGATAAAGAATGCAGGGCTGTATGAGAGTATAAGAATACAATAATTGGCATCGTAGGCAAAGAATTCATTCGTCGTCGCCGGATCACGGTACATAATCCCTGTCGCTGAAAAATTGATGCCAGTGGGTAAGACGCCGTCCGGATGCTTGAGAGCGCCCAATTCGCTCAGCAGGTTCGCCGAGCCCTGCATCATCACAAGTCCTGTTCCCGCCGTAGAAGTATCGGGCCGGCTACACGCCTGCGACAACGCAATGCCAAAGATTGACAAGAAACAATATCTTTTTAAGCTCTTCATGCTTCCTCAATCCGTGTTGTCCGTATTCGAGATATAACTTCCATCGTCCTCGGTCGGTGGCAGGTAAAACGACTGCTCATCGACGCGGGCAACTTCTTGATTAAAATCATGAATAAGCGAGCGGGCGTTACGAATAAGTAGAAAATTCTCGTCATTCGAGGTAACCGCCGCTGCGCTATAATTCATGGAGCCGAGCACAATTGTCTCACCGTCAACATAGAAAACCTTGTGGTGATTTAATCCACTATTTGCACGCCTGACCAATTTGACATGCCCGACATTGTTCCGCAAGTCGATAAACGATTTTCCAGAATTACGATACTGCGACCGGTACTGGTTATAATCCATATAAATTTTGACATCGAGCCCACGCGCTTTGGCATTTTTGAGTTCATTCATGATGACACGATCTGTGAAAGCAAAGAAAAGGCAGGTAACAGATTTCTTAGCGCCACGCAGCAGCTGAATGACAAGGTTGAGAGCACTGCGGTAGTCATTGTAAGACGCACTCGCCCCCTTGCACTGGTGTGCGCCAGAATCCGCATTGAAATGACGATGAATAGTTCGTGTGTTGGCGACATCATAGCAATAATTCTGGAGACAAGCGACGTTTGCGCAGGCAGCATCCAAAGTGGTTGTACTCGTGACGTCCAGGCAACTTGCTGAGCTGACAAATGATGTCGGGCAATCCGGATCGCCGGGATAACGCGTCTGATAGGAAGCGAAAGTATTCTGATAGGGTGTGAAGTACGCATTAATCTTAAGCGAACCTACATCGTACTGCGTCTCGGGCCAAAACCCCGCGCCGTAACGGGCGCTGTACTCCGCATCTTTAGCACTGCTGTACTTGCCAGCTTCAAATTGAATATTGAAGTCTTTCTGGAACTCTGATGCCAGGCCTTCACTTTTTAGAACAACCATATTATTGAAATGCGCCCACATGCCGCTAACGCTGCTGCTGGGCGGTGGTGTCCCCGTTAAATTTGTCGAACCGGTTACAACATATTTCTTATCGACGATAAAATATTTATTGTGCTGAATTCCACTGTCGTTGCCCAAACGTACCGGAATGCCCGCCAAAATTACTTTTTGGTATCCGCTCAAAGGCTCCGAATCGTATTCAGTGCTCATGCGAATTTTGATACCGCGCCTTTGGTGCGCTTCTATGAGTGCTTTGGCAACTTCATCATTCTCGAAGCCGTAGAGAGACACGTCAATTGTCTTGCGCGCATCGGTGATGAGATCAACGACTGCCTTCTGTGAGATAGCCGGGTCAAAGCTCAGCTTGAACAGCGCGCTCTCGCTGTTGTTCTGCTCGCCACCGGCCGCGCAGGCAGATGCAAAAAGCAATACTGCTCCGACGAAATGGTATTTTATTCTGGTTCTCATCGTAAATCCACAACGGCATGCGCGATAATCCCACCGGACTGGCAATCCCTTCTGGCACTTCGGTGCTCAGCGAAACAACCCTCATACCGAGCGACTTGGCCTACGATCTTATACGACGCGCATCGCACTTGATTACGCAACAAAAATCGCGCCAGAGTTGCCGGCCGCAGACTATGTAACTACCGGTGTGGCAGTCCGTCAAGCTTTCAGTGAGAAGCCGCGGACCGCATCGGGCTACCTGAGATAGACAGGTGTTCTCTTTTCGCAGCAGGGCAGCTATATCACGCCTATGGCCATTTTTAAGCTAACTTATAAATAGTCTTGTCTATTTATAAGCGCACTTAATTATAGTCATATGCGCTATCTGGCCCCACTCATTGAAAAAGACCTGCGAAAGAAAATGGTTTTTCTTGGGGGGCCGCGCCAATGCGGCAAAACAACTCTCGCTAAAAGTCTCCTCTTTCGCATAAAGGGGCGCTATTTTAACTGGGACGCCGACGAAGACCGCGATGATATTCTGAAAAAACGCTGGAGTGAAAAAGATCAGCTGCTGGTATTCGACGAGCTGCACAAATTTCCGCGCTGGAAAAACTGGATTAAGGGCATCTACGACACCTCAGCAACGCAGCATCAGTTTCTGATTACCGGCAGCGCACGCCTGGACGTTTATCGTCGCGGCGGCGATTCTCTGTTCGGACGCTACCACTACTGGCGCCTGCATCCATTCACTCTGTCCGAAATCCCCAAAGGCATCTCGCCCGCGAATGCATTGACCCGCCTGATGACAGTAGGCGGATTTCCCGAACCGTTTCTTGACGACAGCGAGGCCGATGCGAGGCGGTGGCGCAAAGAGCGCTATGACCGCATACTAAAAGACGATATACGCGACCTCGAACCGCTGAAAGATATTCAGACACTCTCCCTGTTTGTCGATCAGTTGCGCCGCCGGGTCTCGTCACCGATTGTATTGTCAAATCTGGCCAACGAACTGCAGGTCGCGCCGCAAACTTTAAAACACTGGCTTGAGGTACTCGAGCGAATGTACCTCGTCTTTGTCGTCAGACCCTACACCAAAAATTTGCCCCGAGCCGTATTAAAACCACCAAAGGTATATTTTTTTGATAACGCGGATGTCATTGGTGATGAAGGAGCCCGCTTTGAAAATCTGGTGGCGACCCACCTGCTGAAGCATATTCAGTTTCGTGAGGACTCACAGGGTTTTCGCTACGAGCTCAGTTATGTCAGAGATAAAGAAGGCCGCGAGGTCGATTTCGTTATTCTGAAAGACGGCTTGGTCGATGAATTGGTTGAGGCAAAGTTCAGCGAAACGAAGATCTCGTTGCCTCTCAGTTATTACGCCGAACGCCTGAAACCGCGTAAGGCAAGACAAATCGTCGCTCAGTTAAAGAGACCTTACAATAAGGGATTGCTTGCTGTTGAAGGGGCTGTGGCGGCACTCAGCGGCCTGAATGGCGCCTAATAAATCAACTGCACGCTGACCGGATAATGGTCGCTCACCTGCGCAGCTGCAGTATTGCAGGTCGTGCCATATCCCTGAGCAATGATTGCCGCCATGAGCGCAACTTCGCCTCCCGGACAGGCAACGCTGGCATCCTGAGCGTAGCCGTCAAAGTAATACGGCGCCGCGCTGTTCGCCAGCATTTTCGCCGCAAGATTGGGTGATAATGTCATACGATCATAGGTGTAAGTATTTCCCTGTGCCACCGTTGTATCCACACTGTCGCCGATAGCATTTGTATGCGCCGATGAGGTCGGTGAGAATGCGGCATTAAATACCGGCCAACCGGTGGATTCGGTGAAATAGCTGCCATCCGCGTTGAAGTCGCCGACAATCATGATTTCATTGTCTGTATTGTACCTGGCATTGGCAACTTTGGGCAGGTCCTGAATTTCCTGTGTCGCCACCCCCGGGCTCGTATGGATACTGGCGACATAAAAGTTCTGGCTGCCAATATTGACGCGCACAACCATGGGTGGCCGGGTGTATGTTCCCTCTGCCGGGGCCGAGACGAGAAAATTCTCCGAAATGGAGACGAGGCTATTGCGATAAAAGACCGCATATTTTTCCGCACCGGTCGTTCCTGATTGCGCGCTCGTCACCACCGAATATGTACCCGCACCCGCGCGGTCGGCGCTGTTCACGCGGTTGAGCAGCGCGCAGATCTCGACGATGGAATTTGTACCGCAACTACCAACACCACCGCCGACCGTCGAAACTTCCTGCACAAACAGAATGTCATAGCGCAGCATCACTTTTGAAATCAGATCCATGACCGAACTTTTTGCTGCCTTGGAAGTCCCGAAATTTTGGATGTTCCACGTACCAACCGTTACCACCTTTCCGCAAGTGACAATCACACTTTTAACATTCTCATCCGTGAATGTCCCCTGCCCGCCACTGACGGTGCACGTCTGCGATGCAGGTTGCTGTTTGACAATAACGTCGAACGTTGTGCCCTGCAGATTTGACCCCAGAAATGTAAACTCGCCGTCATTATAAAGCGTCATGCTCTGCCTGCCGGCGTTTTCCAGGAGAATCGGGCTTTTCAGACCCGTGATTTTGCCCCCGACTGTAAACGCCGGGGGGGATACGGCGCAGGCGGTCAGGAGGATGAATATCCCAAAAGCAAAAATAGGCAAACTTCCCCTGTTTTTTTCCATTTCGCGCACTCGTTTATATGATACGATTCGACCGGACTTTTGGCCAGCTTACGACCAAATTATTGGCTTTCGTCTTTCGTTTTTTCGGCACCTTTTTTGTATAGCCGCTTCAGAATCGCGGCCAAACGCATGCCGCCGTAGAGCATCTGCTTTTTGATGACCTCGGCGTTCTTATCCACGTAGGCCTCTGTGATCTTGCCATCGCCAATTTCATATGCCTGGTCAACAAACGCGCGGGATTGTTTGAACCAATCGACGACGTTGAGCTTCTCAATCGCCTTAATGTCGTCGGCACTCAAAGCGGCCTTCAGCTTCATACATTCGGCCGCGGTAATTTTTTTGGCCGATATAATTTCGTAATCCCACAGGCCGTGCAAGTTCGTCTCATTGCCATTGTATTCGACTTTGACGTTATTGCCCCCACGATCACTGCCGTAGCCGTTGTGCAGCGGCTGGTGTAGGTCGCCTATCAGATGAAAAATAATTTTAATGTGTTTTGCCGTATCTTTCTTGCTGTATTTTTTCCGGTTGTTCAGTTGCTTTACCGCACGGCGTAATTCATTCACGGAGTTTTCTTCCTTGTTTTTAACGTATTCCTCACCTTTTTCCAGATTGATATAGTGCCAGGTCGCCATGTGGAAATAGCGGGATTCTTTACGCACCTCGTCCATCCAGATCGACGCGTCTTCAAAACTGTCACCCTCTAGCGCGTCGGTCACCGCTGCCAGCGTGTCTTTATCGAGGTGTCGTTTAGCAATCTCGGCGACGATCTTGTGTCCTTCTTCGCCCCACGCAAAAAGACCGGTTGCAGAGAATAGAAACGAACAAAGGGCCCATAGGGGGATGTATTTTTTTAACGGCATATTTGCCTGTCGGTTGGTGATTGCCGTTAAGTTGTCAATCGCAAATGGGGCTTCGCAGGCCGCCCACGGCTATAGCCGTGGGCGGAATCTCAGGCGCTCAGATCGAAACTTTATTTCTTCCTGTGCGTTTACTCTTGTAAAGCGCCTTGTCGGCGCGCTCGAGAAACTTATCGATCGTCAGCCGCGCGGTACCGTGGCAGACACCCACGCTAGCCGCCACTTTGATCTTACCGACGCCCGTCTCAAATGGCAGACTGTCGATCGCGACGCGCACACGCTCTGCAAGCACGATAGCATTTTCACGTGTCACGCCTGGAATAAAAATGGCAAATTCTTCGCCGCCGATGCGCGCAAATATTTCAGTTTCCCTGAGCACCGTGCGCACGCGTGCAACGGTCTCGCGCAGCACTTCGTCACCCGTCGCATGCCCGTGTTGGTCGTTGATTAACTTAAAGTGATCGATGTCCATCAGCAACACCGCATGGTGTTCGCTGCCACCACCCTCCGAGAGCCGCTCACCCGTGAGCCGCGTAAATCCACGCCTGTTCAGAGTCTGCGTCAGCGGATCGGTTTCGGCGACATCGTTGAGTTTTTCAATTTCCTGTTCGACCGGGCGCAGAAACAGGTAATTCCCGGCCACGTACGCAATGAGAAAAGTCGCCAGCAGCGATAGGCTTAAGCCCAGTATCAGCGTCACCGCATTGTGTGTCGCATCCCGGTAGATCGCCGATTCGAGAAACCGCAGCGCAATAATCATTGCCACACGGTCTTCGGCGCCGATGCGCTGAAAAGTGTACACGTTGCGGCTGCCGCTGTCTTCTTTCATGCGCGCCGGCGCAATATTTTCACCGGCGTTCTTGATGTGCTGCCAGATTTTGCCGTTGGGGTAAGGTTTTCCCATGAGCGTCGCTTCGTTGTCGAGCTTTAGCGGATGCTGAAACAACACAGTACCCTGCGTATCGAGCGCGGTAATCTGCGATTTTTCAGGCAAAGTATATTCGGCAAAGACATCTTCGAGCCACTGCACGCTGATCGATAAGTACAGCACAGCTTCGACCGTTTCACCAGAGGATTTCAGCGGCATCGCAGCGATGATGCCGGGTTTTTTGCTGATCTTGCCGAACTGTAATCCGCCGATCTGCGGAGCGCCTGTTCGCACTGCGAGGCGAAACCAATCGCGTTCGCTGACATTGACTCTGCCCTTAACGACCAGGCCGCTACAGCGGATATTACCGGACAGATCGACCAGTCCCGCATTGTCATAGACGGGATTATTGCCGATGAAGCGTGCCATAAAACGCGAACAGTCTTTGCCGCTGCCGCGCACGTCGGGCAACAGCGCGAGGATGCGCAGCGACTGCATCGTCTGCGCAATCAACTCTTCCTGTTTTTCAGAAATATGCGAAAGCAGGGATTTGGCGCGATCAACCGCATCGAGTTTTGCCTGCTGGAATGACCGGTAGGTAATAAACAGCGCAGATGCGAGAATCGGCAGTACGGCAATAAATATCACCGACGCGAGCAGCAGCTTTCTCTTCAATAGTTGGCGCATAGGCGGCGCGTGCAGACATTATTGTACGCCGACGGCTTCAAGTAATTCTTGACATGCTGGATGAAATCCACAGACAAAAAAATGTACAGTTTTGATAATTATCCCAAGCCTGCAGGTTTTTTTACCGCTGCGGACGGGGTATCGCTGCCCTATTTTGCGTACGGCGACGAGCAGGCCAAAGAGACCATTCTGTTCCTCAACGGTTTCACCTGCAACCAGTTCAATATTGCCAAAATCATGCGCGGTCTTGCTCCGCATTTTCGTATCTACACTTTTGATTACCGCGGCCAGGGCCTCGCGTACCGGGAAACCTATGGCGAGGTTTCGGTAAACGCTGTGCTGTCTGACATCGATGCGCTGCATGAACATCTGGGTCGAATCCCGATTCACCTGTTCGGTTACAGCATGGGCTGCCAGCTCGCAGTCGAATGGAACCACCGCGCAAACCACCATGTGAAAAGCGTTGTTCTGCTGCTGGGGATTTATGGTAATATCTTCGATACGTTTCTCAATCTGCGCATTTTTGCCCCCCTGCTGAAAATTGCCAAAGACCTGTTTCCCACGCTCAAAGGCCTGTACCGGCTGGCCTGGCGCAGCGCACACCGGCTGCCCTACCCTGTGCGCGTCGGTTTGGGCCGCGGCGCGCTGCTAAACCCTGAGCTCGTCAGCGAAGAGGAACTCAGGCCGTTTCTCGACCAGCTGGCAGACCTCGATTTCGAATACGTTTTACATATGGCGCATGCAATCCACGAGCACAGCAACGACGGGCAGTTTCACAGCATCGCTGCACCTTGCCTGGTAATTTCAGGCGAAAGCGACCTCTTTGCGCTGCCGATCCATTCTGAACGCGTGCATCAGGCAGTCGGCAGTTCATGGTATTTTTCGATTCCGCGCGGCACACATAATGCGGTGCTCGAAATTGCCGACGACATCGTTGGCTGGGTGATGGAGTTTTTTGCCGCCAAGCAGCTATTATGACCTGATACCAGAGCGTTTGGGTTTGTAACGCACGCGGCGCACTGCGCGGCGGTTAGCTTCAACGACGGTAAAAAGCCCCGTCGGCAGGTCGATTTGCTCACCGGCGAGCGGTATATGTCCGCACGTGTGCAGCAGATACCCGCCCAGAGTTTCAAAATTGTCTTTAATAATGTTCAGATTAAACGCCTTGCCGAAATCGTCGATATCCATCACACAATCGACTTCATAGACGCCGGGCTGTGCTTCCTGCAGGTATTGCAGCTCCAGCTTCTGGTCGTGGCTGAATATATCGCCCACGAGTTCCTCCGCGAGATTCTCTTCGGTCACCATGCCGAGAATCAATCCGTATTCGTTGACGACAAATACCATCGCCTGATCGAGCCGCCGCATTTCTGCGTGCAATTGATCCACTTTGAGGGAATAAGGAAAGAACAGCGCCGGGCGCATCACCTGCCGCACCCGCGTACTCGCCGGCGTGTCGAGCAGATCGCGCAGCTCAATGTAGCCCGTGATTTCGGCGGCGATGTTTTCATACACCGGATAGCGCGAATAAGAACTCTTTTCAAGCGTGTCTGCGCACTCTGACAGCCGCGCACTGGCAGGCAGCGAAAACATTTCGCTCATCGGGGTCATAATTTCGCGTATGCTTGTGCTCGAGTACGTCGCGAGCGATTCCGTCAGCGGCAGTTTGCTTTCGCCCGTGTGCTCAGAGATGAAACGGAAGACTTCGATACGAGCGTCGTCGGGGCGCGCGACACCGATCTTGCCGATAAAACGCGAGATCTTGAGAAACACGTAGCTCATCGGCAACAGCATATAATAGAAACCCCAGATTATGGGGTACGTTTTTTCGAGCAACAGGATATTTTTTTTCCGGCCGATGGCTTTTGGCAGCGCCTCTGACAGCAGAAAGAACAGGATAAGTTCCACAAAAAACGCAATAACTTTGAGATAGAATTCCTTCTCGGGCGGCAGCAGCGCGTCGAGAGCCAGCGTACCGCAGACAATCGCCAGGCTGTTACCGGTGAGCAGCATTGCAATAATGTCATTCTTATTCAGAAAGAGTTTTTCGAGACGCTGCCGGTTGCCGCGCGTGACGCTCAGCGGAGTGAGGCTAAAAAATGCAACTTCCGTCGCCGCGAAGAATGCGGCGCAGATCAGGCTGATTATAAAGATAGCTATACTAACCATTGCGTTTAATAACCAGCTTGAAACGCACAATGCGATTCTCGCTCATTTCAAAATTTCTCAATTGCAGACCACCGATGTCGAGCTCGTCGTCTTCGTGCGGAAAACCATCAAGTTTTTCCAGAATATATCCACCGATGGTTTCACTCACCTGCGCGTGCAGATTGGCACGAAAAAGTTCATTGAAGCGGTCGAGCGGCATCTGCGCCGACACAAAAAAGCGCCTGCCGTCAATGGGCGTAAGGTACGGATCATCGGGGGTTGCGGTGAAACTCGCGCCGAGAATATGGTCGATGATACCGCGCAGAGTCACCATGCCGATAAAAGATCCGGCTTCATCGACCACGGCAGCGAGATCGCGCCGGCCATGCATCAGCGCCTGGAGCGCAGAACTCAGCGACAGGCTCGCCGGCAGAAAGTCCACCGGGTGCACTTTCTGCTCAAGGGATTTTTTGCGCCCCAGCAGCAACTGCACGACGCCGCGCAGGTAGATCACACCCGCGAGATCCAGCGATTTGCGTTTGTAGATGGCGGCGAAACTGTGCGGTGTGCCGCGGAACGCCTTGCGGCATTGCGTAACCGTAGTCCCTTCTGCCAGCATCAGAATCTGTGAGCGCGGAATCATCGCCGAGTACAGAGTATTATTATAAAAGGCAATCGACCTGGACAGCATGCGCATCTCTTCGCCCTTGAGCAAACCGTGTTCTTCGGCAAAGCGCACGGCCTCAACCAGTTCCGATTCGGAAAGCTGGCTTTTTACGGGTTTGATCGATTTGACCGCCGCTGCTGTCAGCTTATCGAAAGGCAAAGTAAAACGGTTGGCAATGCGGAACCAGCCCCTGAGCGGCAGCTGCAATGCCCTCACCCATGCATCCTTGAAGACCAGAGCGAAAATCTTCGGGATCACTTCGCCAAAAGTCAGCACGTAGAGTGTAATCACGAGCGGCAGAATAATATGCGAATGCGGCAGCGGTCCAAACCGGCTCAGAATCCAGGTTTCACCCAGATCGGTGATGCCGATGCTTACGACAAGATTGCCAAGCAACAAACCTGTAATCACTTTTTCAGGTCGCTTGAGCCAGCCAATCAGAGTTTTTTTTACTTTGAGAGAAAAAGAAGGAATTACCGTGCGCTGCAGGCGGCCGAGATCCTGCGAGAAAATTGCCGCCTCGCTGCCGGAAAAAAAAGCGCAGGCGAAAGTCAGCAGCAGCAAGAGCAGCAGCATTTCAGTAGCGCAAATCGCGCAGCGCCGATTCGTTGATATCGGCAATCTCGGCGATAAACAGATCGCGTATCTTGCGGATTTTGCGCGCCACGCCCACGCGCGGCAGCCCGGCGCCCGAAATCCCGGCAGGTATTTTGCCCTCTTCGACTCTCGCGAGTTGTTTTACCACAACGCGGTAGGTAATGCCCTGGCGCAGCGAATCGCGCAGATTATCATTGTCATAATCCCAGCGGTCACGCCGGTAGCGCAAAAGCAGCGTCGATCCCTCTGCGTCAAAAAACAGCAGATAGTCGCTCTGGTGGCTCTGAAATTTGAGAAACAACACGGGCTCACCCTTTGTCTGTAACGAACCTTCAAGCGTCGGATCGCCCGGCGCCATAAACGCTCCGAGCGCCGACGCAGCGCAAAGAATGATCAATATGGCGTGTGCTGTTTTCACTGCTCCCGCTGCGGTTCGTCCACGACGGATTTTTTGCCTTCGAGCAGGTTCAGCCCCCGCTTGGCCTCGCGCTGCACCTTGACCGACGGATCAAATTTTGCCTTATATTCGAGCAATTCGCGGGCGTCGGGGATCTTCAGCTGGCTGATCTGGCGCACCGCACGCGCGCGCACGATTTCATCGTCGTCGCGCGCCATCGAGAACAGAATTTCTTTTACTTCGTTGTCTTTGAGCAGAATCAGGCTCGAGATGACCTGCATACGAAAACGCGTGTAGCGTTTTTTTTCGTCGTTGCTTTTCATGGCTTCGATTTTCTGCAGGGCTTCCTTAAGCTTAGGCTTTGCTTCCATTACCTGCGCTTTGCCCAGCGCGTACGCAGCGGAGCCGCGCACGGTCAAAGGCTCAACTTCATCCTGAAATAGTTTCATGACCTGCGATTTTACATTTTCGCCCCAGGGTGTTGCCTCGCCGAGATACTTAAGAATTCCGCTGCGGTAATCCGCATAGGTATCGGCCGCCTGTAATTTTTCGAGCAGAAACGGCTGCAACGAATGGTCTTTGTAGATGATGAGAAGATATACCGCGTCAGGAATGCGGTTTCCGGGCCTGGAGAAATCCTGCTCGCGGATCTCTTTGGTAATCATCGGCAATGCCGACGCCGGTTTCTTTTTGGCCAGCGCGCCGACAGTCGCAAAGAACAGCTGCTCGTTATTTTTGTCCGACAGAAATTTCGCAAGTTCGTCGTCGAGATCGTGGAACGGCGCAGTGCCGATAAATTCGGCAATTTTTCGCAGCACGAGCGGGTCTGTCGAACTGCAGGTTTTTTTGAGCTCGGGCAGCAGTAATTTCTGTTCGGTTTCGTTCAGGCGGCCGAGAGTATTCAGAGCATCGCGCACCTGCTGCGAATTGCCATATTTGAGGACTTCACGGATGCGGTTGACCAGCTCAGGATGCTCATTGCCCCCTTTGGCCGGCTTGTCTTCTTTGACTGCTGCCGGCCCCGCGGGCTTATCGCTTGCCGGTGGTTTAATGACAGGCTGGTTGGCAACAGGGGCCGCGGCGGGTTTTGCCGGCGACGCGACCGCGCGCGCGGGGCTGGTCTTGTCAGGCGGCAATTTGGATGGCTGAGCAGACAACAAAAAAACAGGCACTAACGCGGTTAACGGCAACAAGACCTTATGCCTTATGCCGTTTTTCCAGCTCTGCAACGATGTCAGAGAGAGACCAGCCCTGCGCCACCAGCGAGACCATAAAGTGGTAAATGAGATCCGCGCCTTCATAGATTGCCTTTTGTTTATCGGCAAGTTGGGCATCGAGTATATACTCAATTGTTTCTTCACCCACTTTTTGCAGTATTTTCTGCGGACCGGATTGAAAAAGTTGGGTGGTATAGGAACCCGCCGGCAGCTGCTGCTTTCGCTCGACAAGCAGTTTTTCGAGTTGCGCAAGAAATTCGAGGTTCATAACTTACTTCTTGTCGTAGATGAATTTGCCGATCATCTCCTCGAGATCGACAACCGATTCGGTGTCGCTGATGTCCTGACCGGGTTTGAGCAAATCTTCGTCTCCCCCCGGCGTGATCTTGACAAACTTCTCGCCGATCAATCCGCGGGTGCGTATGGCGGCAATCGAATCGACGGGAATCTTCGTGTCTTTGTTAATGCGCAATACCAGCCGCGCGCGGTTGTCTTTGAGCACGAGGTCCGTCGCATTGCCGACCTGAACGCCGGCTATCTCCACTACGGCACCGGCCTTAAGCCCCGAAGTCGACTGGAAGTCTGCGTAGAGCACATAGCGGCTATCGCCGAATATACGTAATCCGCCGAGCGACAGCGCGACGTAACTGAAGCTAAACAGACCGAAGACGATAAAAAGTCCTGTGTAGAATTCCGTGCGTTTCATATATCCTCTTAAACTGTCATCATTTTCTTCAGCCAGCCTTTGACACTGCGCAGATCGCGCGGTGAAATTACCGTTTCAATTTTGCCGCCGTTTAAGACCGCGATGCGGTCACCGGCGCGAAAAATACGCGGAATGTCATGACTGACAATGAGTGCGGTATAGTTGAGACGCTTCTGCGTCTCAATAAACAGATCGTAAATATTTTCCGAGGTTTCCGGATCGAGGCCCGTCGTGGGTTCGTCGAACAGAACAATCTCGGGATTCAGCTGCAGCGCGCGCGCCAGCGCCACCCGGCGCTGCATACCGCCCGAAAGCTCTGAAGGCATTTTATGGCGCGCGTCGGCCATGCGCATCTCTGAGAGCGAATGCATCACCTGCGCTTCGATCTCACTGTCCGTTTTGCGCGTTTTTTCTCTCAGCGGCAGAGCGACATTGTCAAAAACGCTGAGCGAATCAAACAGCGCCGCTCCCTGAAAAACCACGCCGTAACGCCCGCGCAGCTTTTTCATTTCCGTTTCGCTAAGCCGCAGAATGCTGCGGCCGTCGACGAGCACATCCCCCTCATCGGGGCGCATAAAACCGAGAATATATTTGAGCATAACGCTCTTACCCGAGCCGCTGGCCCCGACGACGACTGTGGTCTTGGCGCGCTCAATCTGCAGATTGAGGTCATGGTGCACCATGAGGCCGCCCAGCGTCTTGCCGATACCTTTAAGCTCAATGGCGAAATCAGACACGATATTTTTTTTCATAGATCAGATCAAGACCGCGGTCAACAGATAATCGAGCAACAAAACGCCGACCGAAGATATGACCACGGCATAGGTTGTCGTGCGGGACAGCGCAAGGGCGCCGCGACCCGAATATTCGTGCACGTATAGCCCGCGGAAGCCGCACACCGTGATAATCAGAATACCAAACACCAGTGACTTGATGATCGCCATGCGCACCGTCGTGGCGTCGATCATATCGGCCATGCCCTGAAAATAATCGCCCACACCGACCCCCAGCACGAGGCAGCCCGAAAAATAGCCACCGAGCATGCCGCTGACGGTAAAGATAAAAACCAGCAACGGCACGGCGATGAGCGCCGCCAACAGTTTGGGTGAGATGAGATAATTATAGATATCGATCGCGAGGCATTCCAGCGCCTCGATCTGCTCTGATATGCGCATCACACCCACTTCTGCGCATAGCGCCGACCCCGCGCGACCGACAATCAACAGCGCGGTCAGTACGGGTGCGAGCTCGGCCAGAAGACTCTTGGCGATCAGCGAACCCAGAAAACCGTCCGCGCCAAAGCGCTTCAGTACGTGGTAACCCTGCAACCCCAGTACCGCACCCGTAAACACACCCGTAAACATGATGATCGCGAGCGATTGCCAGCCAATCGTATATATTTCGAACGAGATTTTTCCGCCGCGGAACGGTTTTTGGAAAATTCCGCGCGAAGTACGCCCGAGAAAAACGCCTGCCGCGCCGATCTGCAGAATGATGCTCTGTACAAGATTCCAGTACGTCAAGGCATGGCATGTGCCAAAGGTGACACCGGGGCGGAAAGCGAAATTAGCCCCGCAGCCGTACTCTGCTGTTCCGCGGAAAATCCCTATGGCGCAGATTTACGCCTCTAAAAAATTAATGACACTGCCTCTGACCGAACGGGATTTACCCTCATATGTCGACCGGCGAAATTCGATCGTCCAACATTCTGCGCATTGGTTCGAGTTCACTCACAGAACTCGAAGAAAAAGTCAAGGCACTACGGACTATCAACCTCAACGTCAAAAAACGGCGCTTCGTTATTTCGCGCGAAGATATCCGGCACGCCAATGGCGAGGTTCTCGTGGCCAAGGGCACCGACATCGACATCTCAAAAGTCATGCTGCTCAAACGGCATTTCAAGGCCGATCAGCAGATCAAAACGTTTCAGCCCGACGAAGGCATCGTGCTGGTGTCGGATATGAGCACGCCCGTCGGTATTCAGTTCTCGATGGATCTTGTCACGCAGGTGATGAACATCGGTGGCGGCGCGTACGAAGCATTCATTGACCGCGTCGATTCGTTTAAAGAGTTTGCGGCACTCTATAACAAGGCGCTTTTCCCTAAACTCGCAATTGTGGGCTATATTCCGATGCAGCCCGAGCGCCTCAAAGAAGAACTGGCGTTTTACCAGCTCATAGCGCGTACCGATCCGTATATCCGCATGCTCGAAATCATGCACACCGTAATCAAACCACAACCGCTGTTACCGCGTATGCGCAATCTGACGATTAACCCCGAAGACCGCGATTCTTGGAAACGCTTCATTCTCGAAATCATCACCGAATACACCAAGGCATATTCGCTCGAACAGCGCTGAGCCAGTGCGGATTTACGGCGCTGCCGCGTTACTGTTCGAAATTACCTTTCTCCCTTCAAAGCACGTACCGATAATCCGGGTATGCACCGCAGCTTTATCGCCGGCATTACGCTGACCCTTTTGCTGTTCGCGTCGCAAAAAGATCCACTGCAAAGCTCTGACGCTCCGGCAGTTAAAATTTTCAAGACGGGCGTAAACCACCACAACCGCTCGGACTACATCGCCGCGGCAAGGGCTTACCGTGAAGCGCTGGCCATGGATGCGCAGCTTGTTTCAGCGGCCATCAACCTCGCCATCATCCATGAAAAGTGGCGCGACAATAAAACCGCGCAAAAGCTCTACGATGACGCAGTACGCGTCGCACCCCACTCTTTTGCCGCACGCTACAACCGCGGGCAATTCTTACAGAAACTCGGCGATTTGGACGGCGCGCGCGCGGATTATGCGGTTGCGCTGCAGGTTTCGCCGAGCGAAACTTCTCTTTACATTAATCTCGCAGCAATTGAAATCAGACTCTTTGAGCAACACAAAGATGTCGCTTTGCTGGCGAGCGCCGAACAAAACCTGCGCTCCGCGGAAAGATTGAGATCAAAAAGTCCAGCGCTCTATTTCAACCGTGCGCGGTTGCTCGAACTTGCCAACCATCCGGCGCGCGCGCGCACGCTGTACGAAGAAGCGATGCGGCGCTATGCACCGCAGAGCGAAGAGTATAAGACCTGTATGCTGAGGACCGAAAGAATCAGCCGGCAATTAAGCCATTAACTGATTCACGCGCCGCGCGAATCAGTTAATGGCATTTATGGAACGATATTCGCCACAGCCTTTAAATCCGCCCTGTTCAGCACCTCGATCTTGCGATCGGCACCGTTCACGTAAATCGTGTCTTCGTAAAATGAGAAGAAGGTATCTTCGTGCAGCGCCACTTCTGAGCGCTGCAGCAGGTTCAGCTGTTTATCGAACTTGCCCAGATAGAAAGTGCCGTTTTTGTTGAGAATTGCGTAAATCTCATTTTCGCGCACCTCGACAAAACCGCGCCAGAACACTTCGTCGGAGCCGTATTTTTTGTCGACCAGCGTTTCGCCGTCGAGCAACACCAGAAAATGCTGCGTCGTTGTCGCCGTTTTCTTCTCACCGACGACCACCACGTCTTTGTCGACGACATCGAATTTCTTGCCGACGATGCCCGGGTACGGCGATTTCACGCGCACCTTGCGGTTTTTCGGATCGATGATGTAGAAATCGTTTCGGTATTTGCCGTCGGTCGAAAAATCGCGCACGCGCAGGTAGTAGAGTTTGCCGCCAAAGATGCCATCCTGCGGGCGGTTTTCTTTCAGCTCTTTTTCTTTTGCGTCGAGGCGTGCCTCGCGTTGCGCAGGGGATTCATTCTTGCGCTCGGCTTTACTTTTGTCGTCCTGAATATTTTGTTTATTCTGTGCGACTTCGCTCTTTTTTTCTTCTATCTTCTTTTCTTCTTTGGCTACCTTGCTTTCATCTTTTTTCAGCTGATCTTTCTCTTTGTTGAGCTCGTCTTCTTTCTTTTTCAGTTCTTCGTCTTTCTTTGCTTTATCATTTGAGTCAGGATTTTCTTCGTTCTTTTTCTTCTCTTCTTTCAATCTTTCTTCTTTTTTCGCGATGTCGTCTTTACGCTTATTGATTTCTTCGCGCCGCTTGTTCACGCGCTCTTCTTTCTTCTTAACTTCCTTTTCCTGCAACTTGGTGATATTCTCGCGGTCCTTGGTAGTTTTCTCTTCTTTACGCACCTTTTCCATCACGTCTTTTTCGCCGATCTTGCCTGCGTCGGGCTTTTCGTCGCCGCTAAGCGGTATGACAATGCGCGACCTGCCAGGCCAACCCGTGTATTTGCGGTCGAGACCTGCGTTCGAATTTTTCAGATGTTTTATGACTTCGTCTTTGTAATGTTCTTTAAAATAGCCCATATTCTTTCGGTAAAAGCCGTTATAATAGGTGACGAACAGTGCCAGCGATTTCGCGTCTTCCGCGGAATACTCGTAACGCGTTTCGAGATACGAGGCGATGATTCTGCGCACGTTTTTGATATGGTTTACACGCGCATTGGCACCAATCACAATGATATCCGCGTCGAATTTTTCCTCGCCTGCTCCGGTCGCGTGGATGACGGCATAGCTGCCGGCCTTGCCGGCAGAGGCCAGATTTTTGCCGATGCCTTTGATCGCAGCCATGGTATCGCTGCCGCGCTGATCGGGGCTGTTGATGAAGGTGATGCCCGATTTGCTCTTGATCTCTTCTTCGTCGACCGAGAGTGACATAATCGGGCCCATACCCAGAGCCATGCAGAACAAGCCTGTGCGGATTTTCATGCTACAGTATCGGCGACTCGGGTTGTGATATCAAGTGGAATATCGCCGCGCTGGCGTTGAGGGGGCAGATCGAAAAACAACCGCCTGAGCACGCCAAGTATGCCACCGGCTTAACTTGACAAAACCACGAAGTAAGTCAGCGTATCCGACTCAGTACGAGTAAGGAGATTTTTATGATCAAATTTATTGCGATGACCCTCGTCTTAACGATGACGACGGTCTTTGCTGCCCCTAAGGGGAAAAAGGTTAACGAAGCCAAACCTGTGGCTACAGCGCCTGCAATGCCATCGGTGCAGGCAAGCCCTGCCGCAGCACCTGCCACTGACGACAGTAAGTATTCCCGCTGGGCCATCGGCGCTGAACTGCTGGGCGCTGGTATTCTCGCCAGTGGTATGATTTCGTACAGACCGCTGGACCTTTTTGCCATCAACGTCCAGGGTTCATATATTAGCGGCACCGCGTCGGCGACCTCCGGCACCACGACCGCTTCTGCCACATACAGCATTTTCATGCTGCCTGTTACCGGTTCGCTTCTGCTTGGCGGTATGAACCATAAATTTGAAGCTCTGGGCGGCGCGATTCTGGCATTCGTAAGCGGTACCGTCAGCGCTTCCGGTGCGTCGGGTGCGTTTTCTGGCAACGGCGCTGTGCCCATTGTCGGCGGCGGTTACCGTTACCAGCCACACGACGGCGGATTTTTCTTTCGCCTCACGGGTTACTACATTATAGCTCCGTCAGGTGGAACGTCTGCCGGCTGGGCGGGTCTGACTCTCGGCTACGCTTTTAGCGGTTGATACCGGCACGCATCGCCGCCTGCGTCGCAGGCGGCCGTGCTTAGCGCGGCCAGCGATTATTTTTCGCCGACGTCAGCCACCTGCAGTATGAATCGGAAGCTTTCCGCCTTTGTGCCTTTCGCGATATTCAGCACCACGGTCGCGGTTTTGCCGGCGTAATCTTTCTTTAATTGATCGGCCTCACCGTGTTCGGGAAAGAATCCACCGCCATCAAAGCCAGGTGAAATCGCACCGGCCAATCCACCGTGGTTTTCCCCATGTTTCTGCCCCGGGCGGACCCAGCTGTCAATGCCCACCATCGCGGGTACGACGACGAAATTATCACCCTTCGCGATAGCACTGTTGCCGGGATGCAGCGCGGCAAACGCATTGCCGCCCGGACTGATCAGAAATGAACGATCGAAGTTGATCTGCAGGTCTGATTTGGATTTATTATCGATACGGAAATAGTAGGTCAAAGGCCCGGGAGACCATGTGATACGAAAATCACCATTTTCAAATACCAGCGGATTCTGTATGTTGCGCGAATCGTCGCTGAGCGCCTCACCGCGCGCCACTTGCTTTAACTGGTATTTATACACTGCACGCGAAGAGCCGCAGCCCAGGAGCGCAACACCGCAGATCAGGCTCATGCATGCAAATACATATCGCTTCATGAGCCAAAACAAAACGGCAGATCCGGACGACAACCCCAGTTTTTTTACCCGCCTGTATCAGGGATTTCGCAGGTTTGTTTTCTTATTGGCGTTTCCGGAGCGATTTGTTCGCTGCCCGCCAGCAGGTAATTGCCTGACTATCGGAGGAAACATGAAAAAAAGTATTTCGATTTCACTCGCGTTCGCTGCGACGCTTTCTCTTGCAGCACCTATGGCTGTTTCGGCAAACGGTTATGGCGCAGCGGGTTGTGGCCTTGGCGCAATCGTCTTCGGCTCAAAACCCGGAATGATACAGGTTCTCGCCGCAACAACAAACGGCACGTTTGCCTCACAGACATTCGGTATCACAACCGGCACATCTGAGTGCGGTGGTGGCGCGGTAAAAGTTCAGGCAGAACAGAAAGTATATGCGTACAACAACTTCGGCCAACTGCAGAAAGAAATCGCACAGGGTCGTGGCGAAAGACTGCAGACACTGGCATACCTGATGGGTTGCAACGCGAAAACCGTTGAAACTTTCAGCATAGTAGCTCAAAAGAACTACTCGCAGATTTTCTCCGACAAAGCAACTGATTCAGAAGCAATGCTCAGCCGCATCCGCACTGCGGCACAATCTGACGCAGTACTCGCTTCACAGTGCTCAGCGCTCTGAACCAACGCTATCTTTAAGGAGAAAACATGAAAAAATCAGTAAAATTCACAATGGCAGCTTTTGTTGCTCTCTCTCTGTCGGCTCCGGTGGCTGTTTCAGCCAATGGTTACGGTGCAGCGGGTTGCGGTCTGGGCGCAATCGTGTTCGGTTCAAAACCGGGTATGATTCAGGTGCTAGCGGCTACAACGAACGCCACGTTCTACAGCCAGACATTCGGCATCACCACAGGCACATCTGAGTGCGGCGGCGGCGCAGTGAAAGTTCAGGCAGAACAAAAAGTGTATGCATACAACAACTTCGGCCAACTGCAGAAAGAAATTGCACAGGGTCGCGGCGAAAGACTGCAGACACTGGCGTACCTGATGGGTTGCGATGCAAAAGCGACAGAAGCTTTTGGTTCAGCAGCACAGAAAAACTACGCGCAGATTTTCTCAGGCAAAAACTCTGACTCAGACTTGATGCTCGAGCGTGTTCGCGCGACTGTCAAATCTGACGCGGCATTATCAGCGCAGTGCTCAGCGCTATAAGATAACAGACTGTTTAAGTCACTTCGAATCGTGTTTATTGCGGGGCTTTGCTCCGCAATAAATTTTTTAATCCACGCAGAACATCCGATCCAGAATTCGCTGAGGGCTGTCTATGCCCGTGACCTGATTGAAAAATCCAGGAATCTGAAGCTCTCTGAATCCCGCGGCTGGCGCACTTTACTGCACTACGACAGCTTTCTCGGCCGCACCAAAAGCGAAGCGCGCGACAAGAATCCCGGTGACTTTTTTACCTCTCCGAAGGGCCTGACAGATCCCGAGGCGGAGCTCGAATTTACTATTCAGGCTTTGCTTACCGACATTGGCTCTCCCGAGCCGGCGCGCTGCCGCTTTCCCGCGCGCGAGATATTTGTGGTGCGCGAACTGGCGATCGATACAAAACGCCTGCCGCCGGTCAATTGCGTTAAATACCGCGACTGGCTCAGCCATTTGTCCCCCGACTCTGCCAGCATCGTTTTTGCCAGCTTTTACATGGGAAATCCTTCTTCGATGTTCGGCCACACATTTCTGCGCTTTCATAACAAAAACCGCAATGCGCTGATGGATGGCTCTTTTAACTATGCGGCAAACGCCGAACAGGGCAATGCGATCGTCTACGCGTGGCTCGGCATGACAGGCGGCTTTCCCGGTACTTATTCGATGCATCCTTATTATGTGAAGATCAACGAATACAACGACATGGAAAGCCGGGATCTGTGGGAGTTTCCGCTCAAACTGACCGACGACGAACTGCAGTACGTACTGGCGCACCTGTGGGAGATGAGTTCGGTCTATTTTCCCTATTATTATCTCGATGAGAACTGCTCTTACCAGCTTTTGACGCTACTCGAAACTGTGCGCCCTGGAACCAAACTCACGAACCGATTCTCGCTGTTTGTCACCCCTACAGACACACTGCACACGCTGGCGGAATCAGGGTTTCTGACCGGCGAGAGCCGGTACCGCGCCGCGGTTTTCACGCGCTACATGACGTTCTATGAACATGCGAGCGGTGAAGCACGCAGCATTTTTTCGCGGCTGAGAGAAGAGCGCAACCTCCCTGCGGACAAACAGCAAGACTCCATCGTCGCAGTCGACATGCTGCTCGAATTCTACAAATACAGCAACGAATACAACATGGAGAACTGGCGCAAGGAAGACCTCGCGCACTACCAGAGCCTGCTAACGTGGCGCGCGCAAGCTCTGGCAGATTCAGGTCTTGAGCAGTTCATAAAACTCGACGAAGACAGAAATCCGCTGAACGGCTTTAAATCCACACAGATACACACGGGCTATTACCAGTCGACTCTTTCGGGCGCCGTTGTTTTCGGTCTGCGGCCTGCGCTGCGCGAGCTGCACGATGCGTCGCGCGGATTTTCTCCGTGGTCGCAGATCCAGATCATGGGGTTTTCGGCTTCGTATCTCGAAGCAAAGAATCTTTTTCGTCTCGAAGAATGGAATATCGTCGATATATTTGCGCTCGCGCCGTGGCAGGCGCAGGTACGCAAATTTTCGTACCGCCTGCGCACCGGACTTTATCGCCATGATGTCTTGAACAGCCTCGGCGCATCGACGCTGTCATGGGATTCCACCGCCGGCGGCGGCATCACGCTGCTGCCGTTTCGCCATCTCGGCTGGTTCGTGCTCGCCGAAGCATCGGCACAGGTCGGCTCGCTGTGGGATAAAACTCTGCGCATCACACCGGGTCTGCTCACCGGGTTCAAAATCAACTGGAGCACCCGCCTCGCGACATATATTGCCTACGGCGTGGATTACGGTTTAGTCTCGAACGCGTTTCTCACACAGAAAATCGATGTGCGTAACGCATGGTCTTTTTTCGACAACTGGGCGCTCGAAATCAACGCGTGCTTTGCCCGCGCTGAACTCAGTACCTCGCCGCAGGAATTCACGCGTGTTTCCGGGGCAGTGAAAACCTACTTCTGACATGAAAAAAACTGCAATTTTTATCGTGCTTCTTTGCTTCGTCGGCTGCAACTCGCTGTTTTATCAGGGCGACCACCTGCCCTGGCGCCAGCCCGAATCGATCAATATCCGATGCGAGCGCACTCGCATCAGTTCCGCGGATGGCACTGTGCTGCAGACAATGTTTTGCCCGACCACGGCAAAAAACAAATCGGCAGATGCAGTCATTATCCAGTTCCATGGCAATGCGCAGAACATGTATGCACACTACCAGTTTCTCGCGTGGCTTTTGCCCGAGGGTTATTCGCTGGCAACCTTTGATTACCGGGGTTATGGCGAATCGGATGGCGAATCAGACCGCGAAGGCATTCATGAAGATGCCCGCGCTTATGTGCGCCACGTGCGCCGGCGCTTTGATGGAACAGCCCGTATTTTCTACGGCCAAAGCCTGGGCGGCGCGATTCTTCTGCAGGCGCTGATCGACGAAGGGCTGACAAAAGACGAAATCTATATATTTGAAGGGACTTTTGCTTCGTACCAAAGCGTGTCGCGCCGAGTGCTGGCGCGCAAATGGTTTCTCTGGCCGTTCCAATGGCTGGCCTATGTGCTCGTCAGCGACGGTTATTCGGCGAAGAATGCTTTGCAGAAATTTTCCGATCAGCAGGTTCTGCTGATACACGGCGACGCAGACCCGGTGGTGGCTTTCAGCGAAAGCGAGAATCTCGCCGCAGCCATGGGCAAACCGCTTTGGCGTATCGAGGGTGGCAGGCACCTCGATACTTGGCACAAAGATTACGGTAAGCTACGGCCTGAGCTTTTGCAGAAACTTGAGGCTATTCTTTCCACTCGCCGGCACCGATGAGAATGTAGCGCACTTTCGTCGCGAGCTCTTCAGTGTCGCCGTTCAGGCAATAACCGACCCAGTTACCGTAGCGAAAAACAGGCGACTTGTACTCTGCCAGCTCGGCAGCCAGCCGGTCGGCCAGCTCGTCTTCGTCGTAGCGCTTTAGCCAGCAGGCGGTGCGTGCCTTGCCCGAATGGTACGCATGCGTCGTTTCGTTCCGGTAGGCTTCGGAAAAAGCGTATTGGGGAAATGCATTGAGTTTCGCGATGGTTTCCACAAACGTCTTATCGCTGTGCGTGCCAGAACCCAGGATTTTGTTAATCAGCGGAATGCGGTCTGCCATCAGCGCACCTACAGCAAAGGGAAAAAGGCACAGATAAAGCGGCAGCTTCAGCAACGGAATACTCAGCGCGAACCGGATTTTTCCGGTCGGTTGAGATGGACTTTCATCTCGCTGCCTTTCTCTGTTTTGCTGTTGAAATCCACCATCTGGTCATAACGTGCACCCGAGGCAATCATCGGATAAACTTTTTCTTCTTCGGGAATAGTGACTTCGAGCAGCGCTGCGGCTTTGCTGTTCACGAGAAAATCCATGCCCGCGTTCAGTTCTGACTGTTTTTCGATGCGTTTCGCGGGAATATCGTATCCCGAGCAGATCTTCACGAAATCAGGATTATAGTTCATTGTCGAATGCGAGAAGCGGTTTTCGTAAAAGAGTTCCTGCCATTGGCGTACCATACCGAGAAAACCGTTGTTAAACAGCAGAATCTTCACGGGTACCTGGTACATCGCGACCGTCGCGAGTTCCTGAATGCACATCTGAAAGCTGCCGTCGCCCGAGATTACATAGACGTCTTTGTCTGGACGGCCGAGTTTGGCGCCGATCGCAGCGGGAAAGCCGAAACCCATCGTGCCGAGGCCGCCCGACGACAGCCACTGGCGCGGCTCGTTAAAAGAATAATATTGTGCCGCCCACATCTGGTGCTGGCCAACGTCAGTCGCGATAATCGCCTTGCCGCGCGTTTTTTTCCAGAGTTCGTGGATTGCCTGCTGCGGCTTGATCGAGCCCGGTTCGACGTTGAAGCGCAGCGGGTTATCTTCTTTGAGTCTGGTAATACGATCGATCCAGGCTTTACGCGTCGTTCTTTTTACGCGTTTATTCAGCTCAGTGAGCACTTCGGCAAGGTCGCCGACGATGTGGATGTCGACCGGAACGCGCTTATTGATTTCCGCTTCGTCGATATCGACCATCGCCTTGACTGCGCGGCGGCCGTAATCGTGGACATTGAGCGCGACGCGGTCATCGAAGCGAGCGCCGAGTGCGAACATAAAATCGCATTCCTGCACAGCGAGGTTCGCGTATGCAGTACCGTGCATACCCGCCATGCCGAGCGAGAGTTTGTGTTCGGCGGGAAATGCGCCCAGACCCATCAGAGTCATGTAAACGGGAATATCCGCCTTTTCTGCCAGCTCGCGAATCTGTTGATATGCATTGCCCGTGATCGCACCGCCGCCGACGTAGAGCAGCGGCCGTTCCGCGCGCGCAAGCGCGGCGATCAGGCGATCAAAGTCGCCTTTGATTTTTGGCTTTGTATAATGCCGCTCATGGATGCGCATCTGCGGCCGGAAGATTTTTGTCTTCGCGACCTGAATATCTTTCGGAAAATCGATGAGCGCCGGGCCCGGCCGCAGCGCCTGCGCGACGGTAACCGCCTCTTGCGTCACGCGCGCGACGTCGTCGGCCGAACGCAGCAATGCATTGTATTTGGTTATCGGAATCGACATGCCGTATGTGTCGCATTCCTGAAACGCATCGCTGCCAATCACCGAGGTCGCCACCTGCCCCGTCAACGCAAGCAGCGGCACGCTGTCCATTTTCGCGTCGGTAATACCGGTAATCAGGTTAGTGGCGCCCGGGCCGG
>CAYHJO010000038.1:0-25482 GCA_964356715.1 uncultured Turneriella sp.
TAATTAACGTGCTTTTCACTTTTGCATTTTATTTCGGCGCAGATTATTTTTTGGTCGGTGCCAAAATTCACCTTAGTGGAGCTTACTCTGGTTAGCACCGTTCTATTTGCCCTCACAATCATCGGCGATCTGGCCGAGTCACTGCTTAAGCGCGATTCCGGTGCGAAAGATGCAGGCGGCTACCTTGCTGGCCACGGGGGGATGCTCGATATCGTTGACTCATTATTACTGACGATGCCGTTGTCGTATTATTTCATTGTCTGGCGTCAAACTCCGTAAAATGGATCGGCTTGCCTATGTTCAGCCTTTTTGAATCGCCGACACGGTTTTCCTCCTGAGTGAAAACGCAGATCTGACACATCATGCAGCTCTTTGCCTTTGTTAACCGTAAAAGCGGGTCCCGTGCGGGCCGAAAAATTTTTGATTGGCTCAGCCAGCAAAATCTGCCAGTCTATGATTTACACGGGAGTAACGACCTTAAGGCATTTATATCTAAAATACGTGCGGCTTCGAAGCAAAAGAAAGAGCGCGTCGTGGTTATTGCCGCCGGGGGCGATGGAACGATTAGTTCAGTGGGGGAAATGCTCGCCAATAACAAGATCGATGCTGCCATCGCTCCGTTTCCCCTTGGGACAGGAAATGAACTTGCATATAATGCCGGTTGGGGCGGTTACTTTACTGACCTTCGGTTAGATGATTATTTTGTACAATTTGAAAGGGCTCCCGTCCATGAATTCGACGTTTGGCACGCGCATACGATAAGTGAAAAAGGTGAGCCGCGGGTATTCAGGTTCCAGAGCTTTTTTTCGCTCGGCATGGATGCACGGGTTGTCTATTCCCACGCATTGCTACAGAAAAAATTTCCGGCGCTGTACCGTTTTCGCTTCATGTCTCTTATCTGGTACGTTGTTTTCGGTGTTTATGAGGCATTTCTGCGTCGCATACGCATCGGGAAATATCTTAAAATTTCATGCGGCAATCAGGAAATTTTGGCACCGCGTGCCGGGATTATCCACATCCTGAATATACCGACATCCGGCGGTCATACGGATTATTTTGGTCACGATCTCTTCGAAAAGAAACCGCCTGCTGGTTATGCGAAGCCGTCAGTGGCGGATGGTATGCTTGAGGTTTCTGCAACGGAAGGCATACGCAGTTTTTTGAAATCTGTATTGAAGCTTGGGCCCGTGACACGGCTCGGGCAGGTCAGGCAACTGGAGCTGACCGCAGATGTCGGGCACCCTCAAAGAATTCAGGTGGATGGCGAAAAGGTGGATGAGCTGATGGTTGAAATTAAGATCCGGCACGCCGGCAAACAAAAAATCCTGCTCGGCCCGGGACGCAGAAGAGGTTGTTAATGACATTTAGCAGCACCGGTTTTCATCTGGCCAAAGGTCTTTTCGCAGATCGTCGCGAACACTTGCATAAATGGGCGACAGAGATCGCCGCGCTGCCGCCCACGGAGGTCTGGCATTACTCCGAGCAAAGCAAATTGGATAATTCCAGGAAAATTCTCAGCCGAACGGAGAAATTCTTTGGCGTGCACGACGGTATCAGCTCGCTGCTATTATCGCCCAGGCTCCAGGACTTGTTGGGTGATCTTATGGGCGAAGAACCGGTTTTATTTAAGGAAAAACTGAATTACAAGTACAAAGGCAACGCCGGCTTCGAGCCACATCAGGATATTCAGGCCGGCTGGCAGTCTTACACGGAATACTTTGTCAGCGTGGGAATCGCGGTTGATCCGCAGCTTTTATCCGGGGGGTGCCTCGAATTCATACAGGATAATTTTGGCCAGCGTCTTGTTGGTGAATTGTGGAGTCCGCTCAAGCCGGGGCAGATCGATTTTGGCCGCTTTGAGCCTCAGCCATGCGAGCCCGGTGATGTCATCGTCTTCGATGGCTACATTCCTCACCGTTCTATGCCGAATATGGCGGCCGATTCGCAGAGGATCTTCTATCTGTCCTTCAATCGGCGCAGCGCAGGTAATTTTCGCGAAAAATATTACGATGACAAGTTCAAAGGTTTTCCCCCCGATATTTAACAGACCGACGGCAGCAAATACGAATATAAGGTCTGAAACCGATCATAGCAGGCGCGTAAATGAACGATTCGATGCAGCGATTGGAAATTCGCGAAATTCCGCCAACCGATACAGTGGCTCTCCGTGATTTTGTGTCCTTTCAGAAGACAATCTACGCAGGCAATGCCCATTTTGTGGAACCGATCTATAGCGAAGTACTGAAGTTCATACTCAAGGGACCGTTTAACAGAATCGGGGAAAAACTGCTGCTTATGGCGTACCGCGGCGGCATACCCGTGGCGCGTCTGAGCGTTCACAGAAGTTTCGCCCACAACGACCATTACAAAGTGAATCAGGGTTTCTTCGGTTTCTTTGAGGCACGCGACGATGTCGATGCCGTGAGCGCGATGTTCTCCCACGGTGAATCCTGGCTGCGCGAGCGTGGATGCACTTCCGCCCTTGGTCCGATGAATTTTACCGTATACGATGAAATCGGGCTGCTCATCAACGCTTTTGACCGGGACCCCGTCTTGCTGTGTACTTATAATCTGCCTTACTATCCGTCGCTCATCGAAGCCGTCGGCTATGCCAAAGAAATCGATTGGTATGCGTATTGGAAGGACATGACTATTCCCAACATCATGCGACTCATTACGGGGCGGGTGACACGCCAGAAGAACGTGGTCGTTCGGCCCGTGAACGTCAAAAAATTTGATGCAGAGGCAGAATCCATCCGGCACATTTTCGACGAAGCGTGGAGCGAGAACTGGGGCAACGTACCGTTTACCGACGAGCAATGGAAATTTCTGCTCAAAGAGCTGAAAATGATCATTACGCCCGACTACTCATACATCTGCGAAGTCGATGGTCAACCGGTTGCCTTTTCCATCACGGTGCTTGATGTCAATCAGGCGGTGAAAAAAGCGAAGGGTAGACTTTTTCCTTTCGGTTTGATCAAAATCCTTCTGAACCTCAAAAAGCCGAAATGGGGACGGACGATGGTGATGGGGATTCTGAGGCCATATCGCAACAAGGGCTATGATGTGGCGATGATCCAGCGCACTATTGAAGCCGGCGCGAGAACCGGAAAAACCGGGTCTGACTGTTCATTGATTGTGGAAACAAATAAACCCATGATTGCCGCGCTCGATCATATCGGCGCTGAGCGATATAAAACTTACCGCATCTACAAAAAGCAGTTCGTTTGAAATCCTCCGGAGATCAATGAAAACCACGACTCAGCTGCGCAAACTCATCGAATCACCAAAGCTCGAATTTCTTATGGAGGCGCACAACGGCCTCAGCGCGCGCATCGTCGAAGAAGCGGGATTTAAGGGCATCTGGGCAAGCGGACTCTCGATCTCTGCGCAATGGGGTGTCCGCGACAACAACGAGGCCAGCTGGTCGCAGGTCGTCGACCATGTCGAATTCATGGCCGACGCGGTACAAATTCCGATTTTGCTCGATGGTGATACCGGTTATGGCAATTTTAATTCGATGCGGCGACTCGTCGCCAAGCTTGTGGAGCGAAAGATCGCCGGGGTCTGCATCGAGGACAAACTTTTTCCCAAAACGAATAGTTTCATCAACGGCAAGGCGCAGCAGCTGGCCGATATCGACGAATTCTGCGGAAAAATCAAGGCTGGAAAAGACGCTGCAACGGATTCCGATTTCGTGATCGTGGCCCGCGTCGAAGCTTTGATCGCAGGTCTGGGTCATGCCGAAGCGCTGAAGCGTGCAGACGCCTACCATAAAGCCGGGGCCGATGCGATACTGATCCACTCGGCAGAAAGATCTGCCCATGAGATCATTGCATTCAGAAAAGAGTGGGGCGACCGCCTGCCGGTGATTATCGTGCCGACGAAATACTTTACCACACCGACCGAAATTTTCCGGGAGAATGGTTTCTCGGCAGTGATCTGGGCAAACCACCTGCTGCGATCTGCGCTGAAGTCAATGCAAACGACTGCTGCGCGCATAAAGCGCGATCAGAATTTACTCGAAGTTGAGGATGAGATCGCTCCGGTTTCCGAGGTATTCAGAATTCAGGGAGAGACTGAACTCGCCGAAGCCGAGAAAAAATACTTGCCCGGGAAAAACCCTTTTTCAGCGGTTATCCTCGCGGCGTCGCGCGGAAAAGAACTCGGAGAACTTACTGAAGAAGTACCCAAATGTATGGTTTCAATTGCCGGAGAACCTTTGCTCGCACGCATCGCCGATACGTACCGGCAGTCGGGTGTTCGCGAAATCCATGTGGTCACGGGTTATGCGGCAAAAAAAGTCGATTTGCCGGCGATACACTATTTCGAGAACAGAGAGTTTGCCGATACCGGTGAAATATATTCTCTGTGTCAGGCGCGCAGTGCAATAGCGGGCAATGTGATCATTTCATACGGGGATGTACTGTTCCGGAAATTTATTCTGCACGAGTTGCTCGATGACAAACACGACATTACGATCGTCGTCGACTCACGGTGGGAAGAATCACGCAATGCCGGCAGGGCAACCGATTATGTGGTATGCAGCGAACCACATAATCGGCAGAGCTTTTATAAACAGATTCGGCTAGTCGCTGTTCATGAAGCGGCGGCTTCCGATACGACCGGAGAATGGGCCGGTATTCTTAAATTGTCAGCCCGCGGATCTCAGACGGTGATCAGACTGATGGATGAAATCAGTCGTGGCCCGGAATTCAGAACATTATCTTTGCCTCTATTCCTGAATCGCCTTATCGCCAGCGGCGCAGACGTGCACGTACAGTACACGCGCGGGCACTGGATTGATGTGGATACTGTCGACGATGTTCTGGCCGCGAGTGGCTTCTCGTGATCGGCGCCGCTGATTTTATCGAGTCCGCGCGCGCTCGCGGATTTGCATTCTATACCGGTGTTCCGTGTTCTTATTTGCAGCCGTTCATCAATTACGCAATTTCCGATAAGAATCTGGCTTATGTTCCGGCGGCCAACGAAGGTGACGCCGTGGCGATTGCCGCGGGCGCCACTCTCGGTGGCAAAAGGGCCGTGGTGATGATGCAGAATTCCGGACTCGGCAATGCCGTGAGCCCGCTCACTTCGCTGAACGCCATTTTTCGCCTTCCTGCGCTACTCATCATCACGCTGCGCGGAGAACCCGGCGGTGCTGGCGATGAACCACAGCACCAGCTGATGGGCGAGATCACACAGCGCATGCTCGAACTGATGCAGATACCCCACCGGTATTTTCCGACGAAAATCACAGAAATTGCTGCGGTGCTGGATGAACTCGAAGAGCATATCGCAAAAACCTCGCTTCCATTCGCGCTGGTTATGAAGAAGAACAGCGTGAGTCCGTTCCCTTTGCCTGCGCCAGCAATAACTACGGCGCGATATCCGAAAATCTCCGGCGAGTCGGGCGAAGCCAGACCTTCGCGCGGCTCGGTGTTGCGGTCGATTGCGGCGAACACGGGCAATCGGGACATCGTGATTGCCACGACCGGCTTCACCGGGCGCGTTCTCTATGGCATAGCAGACCGACCCAACTTCTTCTACATGGTGGGTTCGATGGGCTGCGCATCGTCTATCGCGCTTGGTTTGGCGCTCTCGCGCAAAGACCTAAGAGTGATTGTGCTCGATGGTGACGGAGCGGCGCTCATGCGCCTCGGTGCAATGTCGACGATCGGTGCCGCAGCACCGCAAAATCTCCTGCACATCCTTCTGGATAACGAATGCCATGACTCGACCGGCGGCCAGGCAACCGTAACGGCGCAGACAGATCTGGCGGCTGTTGCAGCTGCCTGCGGTTATGCGCGAGTGCAGCGTACTGTCGATCCGGGGCAATTGGTTGCAGCGCTGCGCGCGACGACTGCGGGACCTCATTTTGTGCATGTCAAAACATTACCCGGTGAAGACACGGAACTCACGCGGCCCAAAATTACTCCCCCCGAGGTTGCGCGTCGCTTGATGGAGCACATTGCCTTGTTATCACCGGAGGTAAAATGAGCACAACTCCTTTGCTGCTAAACCCGGGACCGGTGACTCTTTCTGAGCGGGTGCGCAAGGCATTGCTGCAGCCAGACCTGTGTCACCGCGAGAGCGAGTTCGCCGAACTCGTACTCGGTGTGCGCGGGAAGTTGTCCCGGGTGTACGGCACCCAATCGCAATACACTCCGGTGTTGCTCACCGGTTCGGGGACAGCGGCCGTCGAGGCGATGCTACAGACATTTTGCCCCGTCGATCGGCCGGTGCTGATCCTGGCGAACGGAATCTACGGCGAGCGTATGGGCGCCATGCTGCAAGCGCAAGGCAAGCCTCACAAGATTCTGCGCGGCGATTGGCTTGAGGGAATCGACTTCGTCGCTGCGAGCCAAATGCTCGCGGTTGAGAGCTTTGCCTGTCTGCTCGCAGTACACCATGAAACCACAACGGGCCGGCTCAACGATATCCCGCGCCTGCAGCAGCTGGCGCGTGAGCACCGCGTTCCGATTCTGCTCGATGCAGTCAGCAGTTTTGGCGGTGAGCAGATTACCTTTGAGCCCGATACGCTCGCTGCAGTTGCCGGCACCGCGAATAAATGCCTGCACTCAGTGCCCGGTGTTAGTTTTGTGATCGCTCACAAACCATTGCTCGAAGGGGGCAGCCATTCGCGTTCGCTGTACTTTGATCTGATACCTTATGCGAAGCAGCAGCAAGGCGGATTTTCCCCGTTCACGCAAGCCGTACACGCGATGTATGCTCTTTCCGAAGCACTCGATGAATTCTTTGACCAGGGCGGGGTTGCCGCGAGGCGTGCCGAATATTATGCAAAATCCCGTTTTGTTCTCGAAGGGTTCCGCAAGCTGGGGGTTCTGCCGCTCTTACCGGATGAATCCGTGTCCTCGGGTATTCTCGTTGCATTCCTTATTCCCCGCTGGACATCGTATGAAAAACTGCATTCCTATCTCAAACAGAATGGCTTTATCGTCTACGCAGGGCAGGGTAGTTTTCAGGGTGAAATCTTTCGGGTGGCAGTTATGGGGGCAGTGAGTTCAGATGATCTGGCGCGGCTATTGAGCCTTTTTGCCCAGCTGAAGGAGAGCGATGCGTAAGGCGATTATTCTCGCGGCGGGGGTGGGCAATCGTATCGCGTCGATGACAGATATTCCCAAACCGCTGCTGCCGCTTAACGGCAAGCCGGGCGGAGAAACCTTTCTGGACTGGCATGTGCGCAGTTTGCGCCAGCATGCAGTGCAGCAGATTTTTATTGTGGGCAATGCGCGCACGATCAATACTCCGCTCGCCGCACCGGGAAACGATGTGCAGTGGGTACTGAATACGTCTGCGGACCTCAGCACTTCAGGCAGTGCGCATTCGGCCTGGTTTGCCTTCAATCATCCGCAAGGCATTCTCGACGGCCAATCGCAGGTGCTGCTCATGGATGCCGATATTCTCTATGATCCGGCTGCGATTGGAATCGCATTCGGGCAGGGGGGTGCCGGTTCCGCAACGCTCATCCATCGGCGTTTTGACGAAACCAGCGAAGAGGTGCTGGTCTACGGCAATTCGGTTGTTCCTGTGCGGCATGGCAAAGGACTCGGCGGCACGCCGCTATCGGCGCATCTCTCCTGTTTTGGAGAGGCTACCGGTATCGTGCGTTTGTCTCCGCGGGATCATGCCGACATCAAAGCCATTACCAGCTGGCTAATGCAGTATTCCACGGCAAAGACCCGCAGCGAACATGAAGATATCACACAAAAGCTAATGGATCTGCAGCGCGTAACGGCTGTTTTTTTGCCCGCCGAAATGGATTTTATGGAAGTCGATTTTCCGCACGAATACGATGCAATGGTGCGCGAAATGTATCCGCGTCTCTCTGGTCGCTCGCCTTAGCGGGTCTTTTCCGCGACGAGCGTATCGGCAATTGCCGCAATAGAGGCATAATAAAGATTGCCGATCGATTCTATATCGGTTTTTTCGGCGAAGATAAGGACCTGCAACTCGATACTGAATGCAATCTGGAAGATTGCGTTAATACAGAACAGCATGCGTGAACGCGTTCCTGCGTCGTTCACCGGCAATCCTGCCGCGGCCAGCAGGTTTTCGAGCAGCGGCTTCCAGTATTTGCGCGCCGCCATCGCCGCGGCGCGCGGGTTATCCATGAACACGCGGTTTAACAGTTTGGCGTGTATGGGTTCGGAGAGCATCCAGCGCAGCAGCGCCTGCAGGCGGTCGCTGAGCGCAGTTTCATTTTCGGTTGCAATATTTTGCGTCAGGCGGGTAAACGCATCCAGGCTTTCGGCAACGACGGCTTCGTAGAGTTTCTGTTTATTGGGGTAGTGGTGCAGCACCGTCGATTTGGCAATCTCGGCGTCCGCCGCGATGTCGCTAATGCTGACGCCGGCATACCCCCTGAGTGCGAACAGGCGCTGCGACACAGAAAAAATCCGGCTATATATCTCGGTCATTTTGCGGTCGCGAGGCGCAGTATTTCAGCGTAACCCTGCGGCGCATAAACCTTGTCGAAGACCCCGCGCTCTTTGAGCAGCCGGTGCAGCTGCGGTAAGCGATACGAAGGCACTGCCATCATAAAATGGTGCTCCATATGGTAGTTCACGTGGCAGGGAGCAAAGGTGAGGCGTTCCCAGAAGCTGACTTCGGTTGTGCGCGTGTTCTTAAACATGTCGCTGACGCGCGGCAGCATGCCGTGCTCGGCGATCGAGCGCACGCGCGTGAAAAACTGGAACGTCGTCAGTTGCGACACCGGCCACAACAGAAAAACCCAGGCATTGCCCGTCAGTGCGAGCGCCAGAAAAATCACGGCGTTCGACAGCACAAACGGAAACAACCGGCGCGTGGCGAAGACAATCCACCCCAACACCGAGCGCTGTACCAGTGGTAGTTTTTCAACACGACCGCTGAGATCATAGCGTATAATGCCGAGCTTCATTGCGATGAGGCCAAGATACAGGCGCGGCGCCGAGCGGAATGTCAGGTCGCGCAGCAGCCATTTGGCGAGACTCTTTTTTGAGATGGGGTAATTGCGCGTGAGAATGATGTCGGGGTCGCCCTTGCCGTGTTGGTAATCTTGCCCGGTATATTTGTGGTGCTGCAGATGGTAATAGCGGTAGCCCTCGAGGTCGAGCAGCGAGGGTGCTGCGGCGAACCACTTGCCGGCAAACTCATTGAGCCATTTTCTTTTGAACACCGCATGGTGACCGGCGTCATGCACGAGAATCGCGAGCGCGAGGTGGCGGTTGCCGAGCAGCACCCACGCCAACAGAACCGGCGCAAAAATCGTCGGCAGATGCGGCCACAGAGCGACGCCAGCGAACGCTGCAGCGATCAGCCCCCAGGTCGTCAATATTTCGATCGCACCCCGCCAGTCGGATTTTTGGAGTAATGCGTCGATTTCGTCCTGGCTGAGTATGTCGCGCGGCTTCATGAAAACTTTTGACCGAACGATCGGTCAGTGTGTCAAGTAGATATCCCATTGTATGTGTACTCAGCCCGCAGGGTTGAGTACACATACAACAATGTCGATATTGCAACAGTAGGACCGTCTTATATGCTGACCATGCGCTCACCTTTGCGTTTTTTGCCCGTACTGCTGCCTGTTTTTCTGGCACAGCCGGCTTTTGCGACGCTGAATTTTTCTTCGCTGACGGGGTCGTACCTCACGCAGGCGCAGAAATACGACACCAATTATACGCAGTATGCGCAATCACTGTCGCACTACTACGGCGACGCCATGGCGTTTGCCTCGCATCTGTCGGCGCCGATTGCGCGCGACAACCTCGGCAAATTCCCGTCGCTTTATGTCGGTATAGGCATGGGTGTGTCTTTCGGCAAAGTGACCAGCATGAAGAATGAGGTGGATTCGTCGATACAGAGCAGCGTGCCCACTTATCTCGCGGCGCCGGCCATCGGTTTCAACTTCGGCATGGGTTTTACGCGCCAATGGGATCTGCGGTTTTCTTTTTTCCCGAATGTACCGATCGCGCTGAGGTCGGGTGCGCTCGGCAGCAATACGACGGCCGAAATTAAATTCGGTACCTATCGCGCGCGGCTCGGCTACCACATTCTCGAAGGCGGATTTCTCAAACCGGGACTGACTCTCGCCGGTTTTGCGTCTTATTCGACGGGGGCGCTGTCGCTGACACAAAGTGGGCTTAACTCAACGACTTCTGATTCGACGGGCACTGTGGCGTTCACGGGCTCATCGAAAATCGGCACCTCGTGGCAGTACCTGGGTATCGGTCCCGAACTGCGCGCCTGGTATGACCTGAAATTTTTCCATCCGTTTATCGGCTATTCTCTCGGCCTGCAGGTCGGACAGTACACCACGGGCATCAACGTCACGGGCACGATGACGGTAACACCCACCTCTCTCGCACCCATTTCCGAATCGGGCTCCATAGATATTTCAGAGCGCTACGCGGCGCGGATAGTCACACACCGGTTGATGCTGGGTTTTGAAATTAATCTGTTTATTCTCGACATCGGCGTTGAGGCGCAGGTGGACATGGTCAACGGCCTCGTCGGCGGCGCGTTCGGTACTGCGCTCAGATTCTGAGAACGGGTGTAGTCGGCTCAACGTCATTCCCGCGAAAGCGGGAATCCACAGTAAAAATTTCACCGACTGGATACCCGCCTACGCGGGTATGACGAGCCACGGAAATAGGTACGGAGTTAATTCTTTATGGCGCGAATCAGATAATATGGCTGTTTGCCGCCTTCTTCGTGCTGCGCAGTAAGGCCACTGTACTCCACCAGTTTGCGGAAATCGGGCATGCCGATGCGGCGCGCCGGTGGTACAAATATATCGACCAATGGATGGGATTTTTCCGGATCCCATTCGACAAACAGGAAGTTGGTACCGCGTGGCACCTGCTTCACGATCTGCGGCAGACCGATATCGGGGTGTTCGAGTGCTGAGATGCTGAAAGAGCAGATAACGTAATCGGGCGCGGGCAACCAGCCCGGCAGATAGATCTGTGAATAGTTCGGCAGATGGAATGCGGTGACATTCTGCAGAGCGCGCTGCGCGATGCGCCCCCATACCACATCGAGGCATTCTTCGTCGGTGTCGCAGGCATAGACGCGCACGCCGGCGATCGGCAGCTGCGCAATCTGTATCGCCACGTAGCCGTGGCCGCAACCGAAATCGAGCACCTTCAGATTTTCGCGCGGATCTCTCAGTAACTGGCTGTTATAGATCTGTGGGTTAATGAGCTTCTCTCTCTGGTCAGAGATTAGAAACTTCTGGTATTCAATAAATTCTTCAGAGTGTTGCACAGTGTTTTTGTCTGCCTGCCATCAGCAGGCAGGCAAAAAATCAGGTGTCGGTTTCAATCACGCGAGGTACAACAAAAAATCCGGCTTCGAATTTGGGAGCAAAAGCACGGATATCGTCCTGCGCAATCGATGCGAGCGGCACGTCTTCGCGCTGCGCATTGGTATGCCCCAGCGGATGGTCGATCGCAGGCGCGTCTTTGGTGTCGGCTTCTTTGATCTGCGCGACGAAATCGAGTATGCCGTTAAAATCATGCGCCAGCTTTTCGAGCTCGCTGCCCTCAAGACTGAGTTTACTGAGGTGCGCTATTTTGGACACTTCTGCGGTGCTGATCGCCATGGGGTAATGTCGCGCCATTACGACAGCGCGGAAAGTAGAAAAGCCCCGTAAGTGAGTTCCCGTGCATTGTGACCCGCGCACGCCGGTCACAATGCACGGGCGTAGGTATTAAGCCGTTTAACGGGCATAGCAGCGCAAAACCCACCAGAGAAAGCCGCAATAGTATGTCAGGTTCGGTACGATACGCAGCGCGTAGCCCGCTTCGACGCCGTTCAGAATAAGTATGTCAGACAGCGACCACAGCCCATAGAAGATAAAAACCGGCAACGATGCGCGGCGCAGAAAGCCGGCTTCTTTTTCGGGAATATTCTTCTGCGGCAGCACGGCATAGATCCACAGCAGCGTGAGCGTAAAAAAGATCAGTTCATAGGCCAGAAACTTGTGCCGTGGAATCTGCAACAGCCCCGGTTTGGCAAAGTTTATGGCCGAAATCAGCAGCGTCGGAAATAGCGTGAAAATCAGCGTTGGCCGCAATACGTCGCCGGTGAGGCGAAAGGCCCTGAGCTCCGCCAAAGTTTTCTGGCCATAGAGCAGAAAGGCCAGCAGCAGAATGTAGCGCATGTCGCCGACCAGCACAAAAATATATTCAAGCGGGGTGCGCAGCCGTTCGTCACCGAGTGGAACGATTTTTCCGGCGACGAGAATGTCAGCGAGCGTGGTAAGTGAAAAAATAATCAGGTAGATTTTCAGCGCGGGCCGGCGCAGCAGCGCATAGACGAACAGCGCCGCATTGGCGGCGATCGCCGGATACACTTTCAGCCAGACGTTCTGGTCGATATTCGTCAGCGGCATTAACGCGTGAACCTCTCTCGTAATTTGTCGCCCAGGTTATTGAAGGTGATGACTGTCTGAAAAATCAGCAGGCCCGGAAACAGCGTCATCCACCAGGCAATGTCGGGAAAATCCTGCGCAGTCTTGAGCACGTCTCCCCACGACGGCTCGGGAATCGGCACGCCGATGCCGAGAAAGCTGAGCGCCGACTCGGTCAGCACCGCTTCGGCGACGTCGAAGGCCGCCGTCACCGACAGCGGGCCGATTGTGGCCGGTAACACATGCACGAAAATAATGCGCAGGCTCGAGGCGCCCATTGCGCGTGCGCTCTGTACGTAGTCGAAGTTGCGCACTTTCATCACTTCACCGCGCACAAGGCGCGCGATACCTGTCCAGCTGGTGAGGCCGATCACGATCATAAGATTTAAGAGCGATGGCTTTTTGAGCGCCATCACGGCGATGATCAGAATCAGTTTGGGAAAACAGATGACAATTTCGATGAAGCGGCTGATCACCATGTCGACCCAGCCGCCGAAGTAGCCGGCGGCCGCGCCGATCAGCACGCCGATCATCAGCGCCAGGCCGACCGCAACCAGTGATACCAGCAGTGAATTGCGTGTGCCGCGAATGAGGCGTGCGGCGACGTCTCGTCCGGTTTCGTCGGTGCCGAGATAGTGCTTGAAGCGCTTGCCGAACAGTTCGGGCGGTTTCAGATAATTTTCGAGCTCTGCTTCGTAGGGCGAGTAGGGCACCAGCGTGAAAATCGCGCCAATTTCGCCCTTTTCGACGAGTTTACGGTATTCAATTTTCTCAGCCTTCGCATCGTTATAGAACAGCGAATACAGCAGCGGCGAACGCCTGAGTTCAATGCCGTGTCTCTGTTCATAGCCGGCCTTGTCATAGATGAACAGTGGCTGCGACGAAGCAAGAAACGGCGCAAACGCGCCGACGAATACAAATAGTCCGAGAAACCACAGCGTCTTGTCCGAAAAGCGTTTCTGCCGGCTGTACTGTGCACCGAGCCGTGAAAATAATCCGAGCACGGTATCGACGAAGGATTTCTTCTTCATCAATCCTTCTTTTCCATGCCGAAACGGATACGCGGGTCAACCAGCATGTAGGCGATGTCGCTGAGGAATATGCCGACCATGGTGAGCACCGAGGAAATCGACACCACGGCGATAATCACGGTGTCGTCATTGGCGTAAAAACTGTCGTACGCGAGTTTGCCCATGCCCGGTATAGAGAAGATGCGCTCGAGAATGACCGAGCCGCCGATCAACGAAGGCAGAAGCCCGCCCAAAAGCGTCACGAGCGGAATCAGCGAGTTTCTCAGCGCGTGCACGTAAATGATGGTTCTGCTGCCGAGACCCTTCGCGCGCGCGGTGCGCACATAGTCAGAGCGCAGCGCTTCGAGGAAAGACGATTTCATGTAACGGCTTAAGAAGGCAAAAGATCCATAGACCATAATAAAGATCGGCAGCGCGATATGCCAGAGCAAATCGCCGAGTTTGCCGAACCCCGATAATTGCTGATAATAAGGGCTTACCAGACCCCCTAGCGGGAATAAATCGAGATGTTCTGCTGAACCGAAATATTTGAGCATCATGAGCGAGACCCACGAGGCCGGCATGGCATACAGAATGTACAGAATGCCCGTCAGAATCTTCTCCCGCCGGGTGTTGTCGTGCACCGCCATATAAACCCCGAGCGGTATCGCAATGCTGTAGACGAGAAACACCGTGATCAGATTGAAAAACAGCGTCACCGGCAGAGCTTCGCCGATCTTGGAGAGCACCGGCCTGTGGTCGATGCGGCTTTCTGAAAAATTCAGCGTCAGAATGTTTTTCCACAGCCGCAGATACTGCACATGCAGCGGCTGGTCGAGGCCATAATAAGAGCGCATTTTCTGCTGGAACTCGTCGAGACCGGTCGACTCTTTCATGCCGTCGGGGCCCATCGAGGCGGTCGTGAGCGCATCGGGGCGCAGCTTGGTCAGAAAGAATGTGATCGTGATGATGCCGATAAAGGTCGGCACCATCAGTAAAAACCGCTTCAGAGCATAGCGCACGTGCGGGCGAGGACGGTGCAAAGAGAGCGTGAGTCAACCATTTCCCTGGTTTGTAGCGCGGTTGTGTGGAGCGCGGCTCCACACAATCGCGCTTTTCAGTACATTTCGCTGTGCGGTGCGCTCTTCTCCGCGATAATGGCGCCGAGAAAAAAGGAACATAAATCCCGTGAGTCGCCTGCTGAAATTTCTGAGCTTAATCCTGCTCTTGTGCTCGCTCTTGCTCGGCGCAGCGCTCTTCTGGCAGTCTTCGCGTTCGCGTGGCAAAATATTCCGGCCGGGCGGCGAATCGCCCCACCCGGCGCAGGTGGCGCTCATCCCGGGAGCCAGTGTTTTGCCCAGCAAACAGCCCTCGAACACGCTCCTGAACCGACTGCGTGCCGGCATCGAACTCTATAACAGCCAGGTCGTTCCGAAACTGCTGCTCTCGGGAGATAACACCCGCCGCTTCTACGACGAAGTGCATACGATGCGCGACTATTGCCTGCGCCATGGCGTTAAGGGAGAGGACATCTTTCTCGACCATGCCGGTGTGCGCACGTACGACACCATGTTGCGCGCACGCGGCACTTTCGCGGTAAAAACGGCGATCGTCGTGAGTCAGGATATCTATCTGCCGCGGGCGTTGTTCCTGGCAGAGAAGCAGGGCATCAAGGCCGAAGGCTTTGTGGCAGAATCGTCGTCTTTTGATAACACGTGGCAGGCGCAGGGGCGGGAATATCTGGCCCGGCTTAAATCGATGCTCGATATATATTTTCTCAAACCTGCGGTGGCACAGGACGGACCAATGCCGGTGACCGGCGACGGACGCGCCAGCTGGAACAAAAAAGCCCCTTAACGGGAGCAACGACTGATCACGGCATGCGTCCTGACCCAAAAAATTTGCCGGAGAGAATCAATTGACACTGCAAAAAGAATTGGGCCTCAGGAAACAGATGCTTGCCGATAAGCTCAAAAACATTGAGTTGCCGCCGATGCCCCAGGTCGCGGCCCGCGTCATGCAGATCGACGAAAGCCAGATCAGCGTATCGGCAGAGCAGATCAAAAATATTATCCAGGCAGACCCCGCGCTTTCGACAAAAATCCTGAAACTCGCCAATTCGGCATTCTATGCGCGCGGTAACCGCATCAACAATCTGTCGCAGGCGATCGCGCTATTGGGATTCAAAACCGTAAAAGGCCTTTCGCTGCTGGTGTCGGCGGCGTCGATTATTCCCAAAACCGGCAACATTAAGATCATGAAAGTGCTGTGGATGCGCTCGGTGCTTTCGGCGCTGATTGCCAAAATTATTGCCGAGCGCATCGGCAAAGACAAGCAAAAAGACGAAATTTTTATGATCGGTTTACTGCGCCAGATCGGTAAGTCGATTATGGCAAACCAGTTTCCCGAAGAATATGCGATCTGCTACCAGATGTCGGCTGAAGCCGCAGACGAAGAAAAACTGCACCAGCTCGAAAACATGAAATGGCAGTTCACCTCGGCACAGGTCTCGGGTTATGCAATGCAAAAATGGAATTTCCCGCCCGATTTGGTTTCCGCCGGAGAGGTGCTGCGGTACAAAATCGGCGACGCCGCAGCGCTTGAAGCTACACAGCCGATGCTGTTGCCGGTTATTCTCGCCGAATACGTGGTGCTGCTTTCAGACTATACCGATACGCATAAGCTCGACGCAAAATTACGCGAAAAGCTGCTCGCCGAATTTAGCAAAATCGCGCAGGTCTATGGCTTTGATGACGTAAAGAAAAAATATTACCTCGAAGACCTGCGTCAGGTTATCACCAAAGATTCGTTCTATTCGTTTTGTGGTGAGTTGTTTACCAATTAGGTAAGCTGTTGATCCGTAAAACGCGGAAAGCAGCGGAGCGCTTTAGAAGTAGTTTGTTCTTACAAACTACGGGGCTTTCCGCTTTTTGCGGATCGATTCAACAGCTTACGAACTAGATTATTTAACTTCCGTATTGCCTGAAGTTGCCGGCGTCCGCTCCGCGGGCCTGGTACCGTAGTCACCCGTCTTCTGCAATAAATTCAGCGCTTCCATGCGAGTGCGCGCGCGGCCGGCGGCATCGGAACCCGGATCAATCTGGTTGAGCTCTTTGTAGATATTGACCGCCGCAGCTTCGTCGCCCGCGATCTCATAGAGCCGCGCCGCCTCGAGGTGGTACGCGAGACCCAGCGGGCTCACACCGAGTTCGCGGTACAGGGCCTCATATTGCCGTATCGCTTTGTCATAGCGCTGGCGTTTCTCGTAGATGCGCGCCAGACTTTCGCGCGCCTCGCGCAAACGGGGGCTAAGCGGGTAAAGGCGCACAAATTCCTGATACGTCTCGAGCGCCTCTCGCAATCTTTTTTCGCGCGCCAGCGAGTGCGCGAGGCTGATCGTGAGATCGGCCTGCTCTGCTTCGAGCGGCGTCAGCGAATCGGCCATGTCGACAGCGGGGGATTGAGCCTGTGCATGCAGCTGCGCTGCCATAAGCAAACCGGACATGAGACATACAGCGGTGACAATCCTGCTCATATTATGTCTCATCGGCAGAATGTGGCATTTCCTTGAACACATTGAGGCAGGCATTCTGCCCGGGTAAAACATTCTTTTGGCCTTTCCGGTGCATCGGTGTACATTTATTATGGTACGGTGGTCTCTCCTTTGCGTTCTATTTTACAGAAGACAGTCGAAAATTTCGGGCTTGCAGACGCTGAAAAGAATTTCCGCAGCACATTTATCGAAAAAAACCGCGGCAAGCCGCTGTTTCTCATGCTGGTTGAAAATCTGAAGGGCATACGCATCGATCAGTTTCTGAAAAAGATTCCCGATTTTATCAGCCGCGTCAATACCGAGCAGAATCAGGCCGTGCAGATGTACGTGCTCGGTGACGAACACCGCTTTTACGTCGGCATCGTGCCGGCAGACGAAGCGCCGGGGTTTCTGCCGAATATCGACGGCGCGATGGGCAAGTTCCATGGCGAGGTGCCGAAAGACACCGAAGGCAGTTTTGATTTCGGCATCGGCCGCACGCAGTGCAATTATATCTCGGACGCGCAGGAAATCTTTGACGAACTCGTACGCGCCGCGCACAAGAATCTGAAAGATAACCTCGTGCGCTGGAGCTGGACCTACCTCAACCGCGCAAACGATTATTTTGCCAACGTCGAAGCCAACGCGGTGATCCAGCCGATCATCCACTTTGACGCAAAAAAAGAAACCTACTCGGTCAAGGGCGGCGAAGTTTTTGTCGGCGGCGAACTCTACGCCAGCTATTCAGAACTGTTACGCGACATTCCCAACGATCAGGATATCAACCGCGTCGAATTACTGATTCTCGAAAAGATCGTCATGGCCTGCCATGAGGCGCCGGGGCTTCTGAAGTTCAATGTTTCGCCGCAGACGCTGATCGATACGTTCCCGTCCGCCGAAAAAGTGTTTCGCTTTAATGAGCTGCTGACGCGGCAAAAGCTGAACCCTCAGAATGTGCGACTCGAGCTTGTTGAAAAACCGTACGAAGAACAGGAAATCAAACTCAAAGACGTCTGCCGTTATTTCTTCCAGTTCGGCATTTCGTTTGCTGCCGATGACTTCGGCGTAAAAAGCCAGAGCCATCAGGTCATTCTCGATCTCGGCGAGATGATCAAGGAATTCAAGCTCGACCCAATCAGTTTCAAGTTCAAGCCAGAAGAAGACCAGACCAAGTTTCTCGACAACCTCGCGTTCATCGATTACTGCATTCGTCTCGCGGATAACCGCGAGGCAATCATTACCGCGGAAGCCGTCGATGACTATGACACGATGCGCTTCCTGATTGCGCACCAGGTGTTCTATTTTCAGAGCCATATTTTCTGCCGCAAGCTGCCGCTGCACTATTTTAAGGAGAACTTCCATAAGATGCAGAATCTGCCGGAAAGCGCGGTGCGCAAGATACTGTCAGAAGATGACCTCATACAACGCCAGAAAGACCACGGCAATATCTTCGTATTGGCGCGCGAGCTGGGGCTTTATTAAATGTTAGCTGCGGCCAATCCCGGAAATTCTGTACCCGCTGTCTGCGCGTCATAATCTGACTCGTGAGCTCCGCGCGCGCCAAGGGAGTGTTGGTCTTCTCCGATGGTACTTTTTTCACCGGCCATATTTTCGGCGCGCCACCCGGGGCCACGGGCGCCTGCGGCGAAGCCGTTTTTCAGACGGCCATGTCAGGCTATCAGGAAATTCTCACCGACCCGAGCTACCGCGGGCAGATCGTGTGTTTTACTTACCCCTCGTTTGGCAACTATGGAGTGAACCGCGAAGATTATGAGTCGGCCAAAGCCTGGCTCTCGGGCGTTGTCGTGCGCGACCTGTGTGAAATTCCCAGCAATTTTCGTTCGCATGCGGCCGTCGACGCGTTTCTGTCCGAGCAGCGCATCTCGGGCATTACCGGCGTCGACACGCGTGCGGTGGTGCGCAAGATCCGTGAAGGTGGCGCGCAGACAGCAGGCATTTTCGGCTGCGCGGGCGAAGCTCCGGATGTGAAAGCGCTCGCGGCGCAGCTTGCGGCCTTGCCTTCAATGGACGGGCAGAATCTTGTGCGCGATTTTGATCCGGCGAAGGCGCGTGAGTTTGTCACGGCGTACCTGGCCGAAAAAAACATCGCTGCGGCAAAACTCAGGCCGATAGCCGTGCTCGATTTCGGAATCAAATATAATATACTGCGCGAGCTGATCCAGCAGGGCTTTTATCCGCATGTGTTTGCCGGCGACACGCCGCTGGCCAGTCAACCGGGCTTTCGCTCCGATGACTTCGAGGGCTTTTTTTTCAGCAACGGTCCCGGCGATCCCGCGGTTGTCGAGCACGGCATTGCGAATATCCGCGAGCTGACGCACACGGGAAAACCCTGTCTGGGCATCTGCCTTGGCCACCAGATGCTGGCATTGTCGCTGGGGGCAAAAACGTACAAATTGAAATTCGGCCACCACGGTGGCAATCAGCCGGTAAAGGCCGACTACCGTAAACAGGTCATCATCACTTCGCAGAACCATGGTTTTGCGGTCGATGAAGCATCGCTGAAGCAGCTGGCCGGCTCTGACGCGCATTTTGAAGTGAATGCGAACGACCTCAGCGCCGAGGGGTTTCGCATCGTCAACGGCAAACAGAAGATTCTCAGCGTACAATACCATCCCGAAGCGGCGCCCGGCCCGCGGGACGCCGCGATTGTCTTCTCTGAATTCCGGGCACTATTCTAGACCTGACCGATGTTGCGCATTCCAAAGGGGCCGTAGGCCCCTTTGGAATGCGCAACATCGCAAAAAGCGCCATACCATGGCGCTTTTTGCTTGACAGCAAAGCTTAACGGCGCGCCCGGTAACTATGTCTCTCAGCGAAGCGCAGAAAACGGAACTACTGACGCTGCAGAAGCTTGCCCGCCAGTACGAAGGCATTATTCGCACTTCCCGCAACGCCGAGCAGCAGAACAAAGCCAAAATCGAACTCAAAAAGATTCGCGATAAAATCGAATCCATCGCACCGGGGGGAGTCGCCGACCAGTTTCTGCAGAGCAATCCGACGGTTACGACGTACGGCAAGAAGAAAAGCCTCGAGGATATCGGCCTGAACTACCCGACGCTCGCGAAAATGCCCATGAACCGTATTGCGCCAAATTCTGACGAACTCGAGGTCAATATTCTTGGCAGCGTGCTGGTTGCGTGGGAGAGCACGTTCTACCCCGCGCTGGGTAAGATCAAACTCGACTTTGCGCTCTCCGCGGAACGCGACAGCCATTTCACTCTGCTTGAAAGCCTGAAACGGCAGATGAAGATTTTGGCCGAGACGATCGAAGACTATACCAAAGCCGTGCGTGAAGATTCCAAGTTGCAGCTGAGAGATATGCGCACGCGGCAACAGCGGCAATTCATGTTTGACGGTGGCACATTCCTGAAAAAGATTTATGAGTTCTGGAAAAACGTTTATGAAGACATTCAGGCCAACGGCCCCAAGTGCTTCAACAAAGATGATACGATTCAGGTCGATTCACGCCTCGAAGCTTCGAACTATTTTCAGAACAAGACTATCCGGGAGACTTCGCGCTTCACAGTGATGTTTTTGCACGAAGCCATCGAAGCGCTGAATCTGCCCGATCTGCCCGTAGACAAAAAACAAGGAGCCAGATAAAATGGCGGTTGCAAAAAAAGCTAAAAAAAAAGCTGCTGTAGTCAAAAAAACGACACCCGCGCGCTCAGTGGCCGTTACCAGCGCACCTGCAGATATCATCCAGTTCGGTAAGGCATGGGATTACGCAGAGAGTATTGAGTCGTCGTCGATCGTGAAACTCGCGCCCAGGTACGACCTGTTCATCAACGGAAAATTCGTCGCACCGCAGAGTGGAAAATATTTCCCCACAATCAACCCCGCGACAGAGCAGAAGATTGCCGATGTCGCCGACGCCGGCGAAAAAGACGTCGACGCCGCAGTCAGGGCCGCGCGCAGTGCATACAATACAGTCTGGTCGAAGATGCCGGGCAAAGAACGGGCGAAATATATTTACCGTATCGCGCGGCTGATTCAGGACCGCGCGCGCGAGCTCGCAGTGCTCGAGTCGATCGACGGTGGCAAACCGATCCGCGAATCGCGCGATGTGGATGTTCCGCTCGCAGCGGCGCATTTTTTCTATTACGCGGGCTGGGCAGATAAACTCGACTATGCATTTCCCGGCCGCAATCTGAAGCCTCTCGGCGTCGCAGGGCAGGTGATTCCGTGGAACTTTCCGCTGCTCATGGCAGCGTGGAAGATCGCACCGGCATTGGCGTGCGGGAACACCGTCGTGCTGAAACCCGCCGAAACGACTCCGCTCACTTCGCTCTTTCTCGCGCAGATCATGCAGGAAGCCGGACTGCCCGATGGAGTGGTGAATATCGTGACCGGCGCCGGCGCCACGGGCGCCGCGGTCGTCGCACACAGCGATGTAAACAAGGTCGCGTTTACCGGTTCGACTCTGGTCGGAAAAAAGATCCAGCAGGCGCTCGCCGGTTCGGGTAAGAAAATGACGCTCGAGCTGGGTGGCAAAGCGGCCAATATTATCTTTGAAGATGCGGCGCTCGACCAGGCCGTCGAAGGCATCGTCAACGGCATCTACTTTAACCAGGGCCATGTCTGCTGCGCGGGCTCGCGCCTTTTGGTGCAGGAATCCATCCACGATATGGTGGTAAAGAAGCTGTTCCGTCGTCTGCAGACGCTTCGTGTCGGCAATCCGTTAGATAAAAACACCGACATCGGTGCAATCAACTCAAAGATGCAGCTCAACAAGATCTGCGAGCTCGCCGACTCGGGTGTCGCCGAAGGTGCGGTGATGCACCAGAAGGCCGGAAAACTGCCCGATAAGGGGTTTTGGTTTCAGCCAACCTTCTTCACCAACGTGACTCAGTCGAGCCGCATCGCACGCGAAGAAATTTTCGGGCCGGTGCTCTCCGTTATGACTTTCCGTACTCCCGACGAAGCGATTGAAAAAGCCAATAATACCCAGTACGGTCTCTCGGCGGGCATCTGGACAGACAAGGGCTCAAAAGCCATGAAAATGGCAAACGCCGTGCGCGCAGGCGTGGTGTGGATCAACACTTTTAACAAGTTTGATCCTTCATCGCCGTTCGGCGGATACAAAGAATCGGGTTATGGCCGCGAAGGCGGCAAACAGGGTCTGCTCGATTACTGCAAGATCGATTGAGTTCGCGCTTTGCGCGACCTCAGATGCTATTTTTCTTTGTATTCGCCCGCAAACGTTTGCACGCACATGATGCCGAATTCCTTGTGCGTCCCGCAGGCTACTCCCGCACGCTGAAACTTTTCGCCGAACAGGTTATCGCGGTGACCCCGCGAAGATATCCCATCGTCCACGATCAGCTGGATCACAACCGAACGACCGGTTTTCATACCGTAGCTGATATTTTCCGCGATGCGGATATCCCATTTCCCGTGGCGATTCAGCCGCGTTTCGATGCCACTGCCATCGGTGCCGTCATGGCCAATCAGGCCGCGTGGCCCCTGGTCGCGCACATGGTCCTTTGCTGCCTTTGACATTCCCCGCGATGGCCGCAGCGCGCCCAACGGCTCCTGTTTGTTCAGAAACCGGATAGCTTCGTCGACGGCGTCGGTACCTTCGTTGGTCTGCAAATCCGGCTCACCGGGACGCTTCACGAGTTTCCCTGAAAATGTGTTGCGGTAGTCTGCCAGCAGTTTCGCATATGTCTGCGGCGCGGTGCGCGCGAGATTCGTTTCCTGCAGTATTTCATTTTCCAGTTTTGACAGATACGCTGCCCGGTCTTGTCTCAGGGTGCGCGCCGACAGCGTGAATATACCCGTGAGGGTGAATGCGAAAAGCAGGATGTATTTCTGGTTCATGGCCGATGAGGCGCGCGGGCAAATGCTCCGTCAAGGAGAATGAGGCAAACTATTTTACGCTTTTTTTACGCGAATCGGTTGTCATCGCCGACTCATACCTAGTTAAGGAGATTTGCGCATGTGCCAGAACCGGACTTTTTTGCTTATCGCCTGCCTGCTGTCGCCGGCCGTGCTTGGCGCGTGCACGCTCGATCTCGATGCCTCGGTCGAGCGGTATGCTCTCGAATCGGTTGTCGGCTACCATGAAGACAAATCCGGCAATCTGCAGCTTGCGGATGTCGTCGCGCTACCCGAGGCTGCCTGGATCACGGGAGCGAAAAAAACCCTGAACTTCGGTTTCACCGAATCGGCGTATTGGTTCACCCTGACAGTCAGCGAAAAGACGCCGACGGATGAGCGCTGGTTGCTGAAGATCGCTTATCCGCATCTTGACAGCATCGACGCCACCGCGGCCTTTGCGCGCGTACTCGCTGTAAATCCCGCCGATCGGGTTTCACAGCTCTACCACGCCAGATCATCGCAGCGCCAGAGTTGAGGCGATATGGAAGAAGCAGGCGCTCAGAAGAATTTCAATGTATGTATGCGCCAAAGCGTATCGTGCAGCGCCTGCTGCGGGCTGTTCAACCTGCGTTTGACAGACAGCGAGCGCACAGCGTGGGTGCAGAAAAACACGGAAACGTTTCTCGCGACCGATATCAGCAAGGCTGAAAATATTGTCGGGTATCGCAAAGAGCGCGAAGCCTTAACTTTACCGCTGCGCATTCGCGACGACGTATATAGCTGCCCGTTTGTGGGATTCATGGCGCAGACCGGCCCGCGCACGGGATGCCTGCTGCACCCGCAGGGTTCCCCGCATCCGCAGATTGCCTTGTGGCAACATCCGCAGAATTTTTCTTTTTACGGCGAAGGCATCTGCCTGGCGTACGATTGTCTTGCAAAAGAGCGCCGCGCGCACGGCGCTGAGTTTTTCCGCTGGGCTGAAGGTGCATGTGAGAGGCAAGGAAGCCTTGAGTCAACGGCGCGCACGATGCGCTCGGAGCCGTTGACCGTATTTGCCTATGGGCGGCTTGCCTCTGATCACACGCTGCACCGGGCGTTGGCGGGCATGGATATATCCGGGATGAACCTGGTCGCCTTCTTCGACACTCTCGCCGATCTGTATGCACGCCATAACGTGGTGACGACGTCGTTTGAAGATATTGAAAAAAACGTGCCCGGCACCGCCGAGGAGTTATGTCGCTTTCTGGCTTGCAGGATTGGCTTAGCCGATGCCGAAAGCCTGTTGCTCCGCACCCTCACCCCAAGCCCCTCTCCCGGAGGGAGAGGGGAAAAGAAGCCCCCCTTCTCCCCTCGGGAGAAGGGGACGGGGGATGAGGGCTAACCGACTTTCCGCCCTGTGTCGTATCCGCACTTTTTCCCATGATCGACTTTCAATTGCTCAAGTCAGAGGAGGGCCTCGCGCGCGTGCTGACGAGCCTCAAACGCCGCGGAGACACGACTACCTCGGCAGATCTCAAGAGCATCGCCGGGAAGCGCAGCGCGATGATACGTGAGGTAGAGGCACTGTCGAATGAGCGCAACGTGCAGTCGAAGAAACTCGGCGAGCTCAAAGCGCAGGGCAAACAGGCAGAGTTTGATGCGCTGCGCGAGACGATGAAAAACGTGGCCGAGCGTCTTAAGGCGCTCAAAGAACAGGAAGCAGAGGTTGAAGAGAAATTCCGTTACGTGCTCGACCGGCTGCCGAATCTGTTGGATGAAAAAGTCCCCGCCGGCAAAGATGAGTCAGAGAACGTTGTGACTCGCACGGTGGGCGAAATACCGAAATTCAGCTTTCAGGTAAAACCCCACTTTGAAATCGCCGAAGATCTTTCCCTCGTCGATTTTGAGCGCGGCGTAAAGATTTCCGGCGCGCGTTTTTATGTCTATAATGAGCAGGTCGCGCGGCTCGAGCGCCGGCTGACGGACTTCATGCTCGCGCAGCATGAAAAGGCGGGTTATAAAGAGCGGACGATTCCGCTGCTGGTGAAGGACGAATGCATGTATGGTACGGGACAGTTTCCCAAATTTGCCGACGAATATTACCGCATGGACAAAGATGGTCTCTCCCTCATTCCGACCGCCGAAGTGCCGCTGACGAATATCTACGCCGATGAAATTCTGACCGCCGAACAATTGCCAATAAAACTCACCGCCTTAACGCCGTGCTTTCGCCGCGAAGCGGGTAGCGCCGGCAAAGACACGCGTGGCCTCATTCGTGTGCACCAGTTTTATAAGGTCGAGCTCGTGAAGTTTGTGAAACCCGAAGAATCGGAGAAAGAATGGCTGTCGCTCACCTCCGACGCCGAACGCATATTGCAGAAACTCGGCCTTACCTACCGTGTCGTCAGCCTGTGTTCGGGCGACATGGGCTTCACCTCGTCGATCACGTACGATCTTGAAGTCTATATGCCGGGCCTCGGGCGCTGGCTCGAGATTTCTTCGTGCTCCAATTTCAAAGATTTTCAGGCGCGTCGCGCGAAAATCCGCTATAAGAACGAAGCAGGCAAAAACGAGTACATACACACGATTAACGGTTCGGGTGTCGCCGCGGGTCGCCTCATCGCCGCCTTACTCGAATATTACCAGACCGCCGACGGCGGCGTCGACGAGATCCACATCGTCTTCACCGAGTTCGTGTC
>CAYHJO010000039.1:0-20931 GCA_964356715.1 uncultured Turneriella sp.
CGTAAATCCCACACCGCCTGGGAAAAAGATGCGCTGATCCCGGTTTTTTCTGTCACCAAAGCGCTCACTGCACTCTGCTTTCTGATTCTCGCCGCGCGCAAAAAATTCGACTACAATAAACCGGTTTCGTTTTACTGGCCCGATTTTGCGCTGGCTGGAAAAAAAGAGATCACCTGCCGGCAACTGCTCGAACACCGTGCAGGGCTCTATGCAATCGAACTGCCGCTGCAGCTTTCTGATTTTAAAGACAATTACCCGAAAGTTTACCACGCGCTCATCATGCAGAAGCCGCTGTTTATTCCCGGCAGCAACCAGGGTTATGGTGCGCAGGTATGGGGCGCCTATGCGGGCGAACTTTTTCGCCACGTCGCGCACGAGAGCGTGGGGCAGTTTTTCCAGCGCGAGGTCGCGCGCAAACTCGGCATCGATGCATTTATCGGTCTGCCGCCCGACCGCGATGGGCTGGTGGCCACGCTCTACCCGGTTTCGGTTTTCGACCGCCTGGCGGCGCTCGTGCCCGATATCTTCATGGGCGATACAACCGAAGGGCGCATCGCGCGCGCCTTCATGTCTGGCAACAAATCCATCGAACAGGCTTATATGAACCCTTCGGCCGGGCCGAAGAGCGTGGATGTATTCAACGAACCGTGGGTGAGACGCATGGAGTTACCCTGGGTGAACGGAGTGGCGAATGCGCGTTCGCTTGCGGCAATCATGAATGTTCTCGCGCAGGGGGGCCGCGTTGGCAAAGTGCATTTCGCCAATGCGGATTTGCTGCGCGAACTGACTAAAGAAAACCCGTTGCGTTATGACCTCGTTTTGCAAAAGCCGCTGGGCTGGAATCTGGGTTTTCTCAAAGAAGAGAGATGGTTATATTCGCCGAATGTTGAAGCGTTCGGCCATTCGGGCATGGGCGGGCCGCTGGCATTGGCCGATCCGAAAGCGAAACTGGCATTCGGTTACGTGTGCAACAAGATGGATTACAAAGTGCGCCCGGATAAGACGCTGAAGTTATGCCGGGCATTATACGAATGTGTCTAGTCTCCCGCCATGAAGAAAAACCGCAATTACCACTTTGACGGTTCTTCCCGCGGCTATTTTTTCCTTCTTTCGAACGTCTGCTTTAAGCGGCAGAACGAATGACCCGGATTTTTTATCGCTGAATATCGACGTCTTCCAGCTGGTTTTGCCGATTGTCGCTTTCACGCCGATCGATCCGAAATTTTTCTTCAGCTGCGCGTGAAAAATCTGAATTTCAACGCCGAGTTTTTTCGGTAGCGTCACAAAGTGCCACGGCGTGGGCCCGGCATAGAGCCAGACTTTGGCCTTGAATGTGTATGTGTGGTCGTCTGCCATACGCAAAGGGAATTTGCAGAGACGCGCTACTAGCGCGTCTCTATTTAATAACCAACAACCTCACCTCGGTCATGTCTTCAATCGCCGAACGAATTCCCTCGCGGCCGAGCCCCGAATCTTTGACCCCGCCGTAGGGCATGTTGTCGACGCGAAAGCTGGGCACATCGCCGACAACGACACCGCCGACCTCGAGCACGTCCCAGGCGCGCATGGCCTTTTGGATGTCATTCGTGAAAATGCCGGCCTGCAAGCCGTAGCGGCTTTTGTTCACGCGCTCCAGAGCCTCATCGAAATCAGAAAATTTTTCGAGCACTGCCGCGGGACCAAAGGCTTCTTCTGCATACAGGTTATCGGTTGGCCTCACGTTCTCGACCAATGTGGGTTCGAGCATCGTGCCGGTGAGCCCGCCACCACACAAAATGCCGGCGCCCGCGGCGTGCGCCTCATCAATCCAGCTTTTTAGTCTCCTGGCTTCTGCTTCAGAAATCATCGGGCCGATAAACACGTTTTCATCGCGCGGATTGCCCGACCGGAGCGCCGCGGTTGCCGCAGTCAGGTGGCTGCGTAGTTTTTCGTAGATGGATTCGTGCACGAGTATCCGCTGCACGCTGATGCAGCTCTGCCCCGACTGGTAAAAGGCACCGAACACAATACGTGCGACCGCATGGTCGATATCGGCGTCGGCGTCGACAATGACCGCCGCGTTGCCGCCGAGTTCGAGCGTGACTTTTTTCCTGCCGGCGCGCGCTTTCATTTTCCAGCCGACTTCGGCCGAGCCGGTGAAACTCAAGAGTTTTAAACGGTCGTCGGTGACAAACAGATCGGCGCCCTCGCGCGAGCAGGGGAGGATTGAGAACGCGCCGGCCGGTAACTTTGTTTCGGCAAGGATTTCACCCAACACCAGTGCACCCACGGGCGTCAGGCTGGCCGGTTTCAGTATAAACGGACAGCCCGCAGCAATTGCCGGTGCAATCTTGTGCGCTGCGAGATTCAGCGGAAAATTGAAAGGGCTGATAAACGAACACGCGCCGATCGGCACACGGCGCGTGAAACCGCGGTAACCCTTTGTGCGCGGCGTGATGTCGAGCGGCATCACCTCGCCGCCGATGCGCGTGGCTTCTTCCATCGCGATGCGAAAGGTGTCCATCAGGCGTATAACTTCGCCGCGCGCATCTTTGATCGGCTTACCGGCTTCGCTGCACAGCAGATCGGCGAGTTCTTCGGCGCGCTCAGCGACGCGGGTCAGCACGTGTTCGAGCACGGCGCGCCGCTCGAACGAGGCCAGCTCTGCCATCGGCCGCTCGGCCGCCACCGCCGCGGCAATCGCACGGTCGATGACTTCAGGGTTTGCGAGAGCAACTTCGGCAAAGGGCTCACCGCTGTACTTGTCCGTGACTCTCAGCGTGGTTGCACTGGCAGTACTCGGGTGGTTTGCGAGGTAGTAGGGGTATTGTTTCATGGCAGGCTCCGTGGGCCGCTTCTCACATGGCGCTGTGTCGGGCGAGCAACAATTTGCCAGATGCTGAACCTCTACCTGACAAAGAACAGAAAGTCCTTTATGCAATGCAGGCCAGTCAAACGTTGTCATGTGAGCCGGTTCACTTTATTGTTCATCTCGGTGGTGTTTTGCCCCGGCTGCCTGACGAGCAGGAACACCAAGGCAATCGACGAATATAGTTCGAGTCTCAACGAGTTTGACCGCACGCTGGGCGACAAGGGTAATTTCCGTGTCGATGTGGGCACGCTGTCCGTGATCAATGGCGTTGCGGTAATGCAGTTTGAAAATGTTCTTTTGGGCGAGCGGCGCTATCTGAACATTGAGAGCAATGCGCAGGGTATGTTTTTTCGGGAAACGCATGAAAAACTGACGGGCACGGGCCGGGTCTTCTTGGTCAGGCAGCTTGCCTGCTGCATGGAAGACAAGGCATTCCGCGAAATACTGTTCTTAAAGCCGGGGCAAAAGGCCGATCCCGCAGAATTACTGCTCCGGCATTTTCAGTATGGCGCGGCGCCGCCGGAATATCCCACAGCAATGGTGGTGATGGATTTCAGCAATGTGTACACCTTCTCGGCGATGCATGCTTTCTGGCAGAATAGCAGCGCAGTCACGTATTTCGTGCAGGCGCCGGGTACCGACTACAACGAAGTCATGAAAGACGTTGCCTGGCAAAAACGCAGCCGGTTGCGCCTCGCCGGGCTCTATGCCTTTTATGCGGTAACGGTACCGGTAGATATTGTGACGGTGCCGTTTCAAATAGCAGGCTTGCTGCTAATGGGTCGTGGCGTGGTGCGCTGATCTTCTACGCCACCTGCCCGCCTCAGGAGGCCACAGAGGCAATCGGTAATTTCTTCGCGCGCCATTGCGGAAAGCCATCTTCGAGCCGCGAGGCACTGCGGCCGTTCTTTTGCAAAAGCTGCACCGCCTCGACCGCGAGCACGCACCACGGTCCGCGGCAATACGCGACGATTTCTTTGTCTTTGGGCAATTTTTTTATTTCTGCAAGCAGATCCTTGAGCGGCAACGAGCGTGCCCCGGCAATATGCCCGTTCGCAAACTCGTCGCTCGGCCTGACATCAATCAGCATTACGTCTCCGCGTTTAACCTCGTTCAACAGCTGCGCGTTGGATTTTTTGAAAAGGTCGTCTTTCGCGTGAAAGTACGAACGCGTAATTTCCTGAACCTGCGGTGATACTTCCGCGGCCGCAGACGCAAGGCTTTCGATGAGCCTCTCTGCGGTCGTTGTACCCCGGTAATGGATAAAAGTTCCCTCTCTGCGCTGCGTGACGAGCCCGGTCTGCGCCAAAAGACGCAGATGCTGCGAAATATTCCCGATCTTCTGGCCGCATTTCTCAGCCAGGAATTCAACGGTGCATTCGCCCTGCGCGAGAAAATCCAGCATTTCGAGGCGTACCGGATTTGACACGGCTTTGGCAATGTGGCCAAACTCTGCAAACAGCTGCTTCTTTGTTGCGACATGCACCGGCATCCGTGCAGCGCCGCGCGGCGAAACGTCTGTGTTTTTTGTTGCCGGTATGTTCATATTCTATTATTCTGTAGAATACAAGAATGCAGCCGATTCGGCAAAATAAATATCGCTGTGTAGAAATGCATGGGATTTATTCCGGCGACGGGACACAGCGCGTAAAGACGCCCTCGTGGCGCCGCGCTGCCCGCGACGTCGTGTCGGCTGGGCGCTTAAAGACGCCCTCGTGGCGACGCGTCATGGAGAGTTTTCTATGGAATTTATGATCCCTGGACTTATTTTGGGTTTTGCCGCATCGCGTGGCCGCTTTTGCCTGAATTCAGGCTTTGCAGACGCGGCTTTTAAGGCCGATTTCCGCAAAGTCAATATCCTGCTCGTGGCGGTGCTGATCCAGTCTGTATTCGCAGTCATTTACGTATTTCACGGATCAATCCCCGCACTGGCTCCGCTAAATCTGCTCGTTCTTGCCGTTGGCGGATTTTTATTCGGAATGGTGATGCCTGTTTCAGGCGGATGCCCCGGCGGTATCATGTTCAAGGCCACAGAAGGTCAGTTGCCGGCGATTTCTGCTTTGACAGGTTTTCTGCTGGCAATGGGCGTATTTTACGCCACCCCCGTTGCCGCCCAACTGGAATCGTTGCACGGGTATTATGCCGTTGGCGATGTGCGCATTGTTGGTACGGGAATTTTCATCTGGTCTGCAATCGCCTTTGTGCTGCTTGCCTATTTGTTATTTTTTGTGAAAGATGCCAGACCCGAAGGCGCAAAATGGTCATGGAAGCAGGCTGGCATGGCGATTGGCGCCGCCGCGGTGATCTATTCGTCGCTGTCGCTCATGCGTCCCGGCGCGGCACCGCTTGGCTTTATGCCGGGCTTCATCAGTGCGTGGAACCTTCGGCTCGCCCCTGAGGTTTGGTTTGTCGGCGCTGCGTTTGCCGGCGCGACCGTTGCAGCAGTGACGAAAGGCGGATTTTCCTTTCAACACGCGCCATTTTCAGTTTACCTGAAGCGGCTCGTCGGCGGTTTTTTCCTCGGCGCTGCCGCCTCGCTCGCCGCCGGGTGCAATGTCGGTTATGGTCTCACCTTTCTGCCGTATCTATCCCTGCACGCGCTCATCGCCATGACGGCAATTTTTCTGGGCAGAATTACATCGGAAAAAATCAAAAGGAGATTCTCATGAAAACACTATTCGTTCTGAATGACGCAGCGTACGGCAGCGAGCGTAGCTATAATGCGTTGCGGCTTGCCGGGGCGCTGGCAAAACGCGAGGGCGAAGAAGTGAAGATCTTCCTCATTGGCGACGGTGCCGTGTGCGCCAAGGGTGGTCAGAAAGTTCCGCAAGGCTACTACAATGTCGAACTCATGCTGAAGGGCCCGCTGCGCCAGGGAGCGGTCATCGGCATTTGCGGAACCTGCATGGATGCGCGCGGCATCGCTGAAAGTGAACTCGTAGAGGGAACCAAACGCAGCACACTCGAAGAGCTCACCAACTGGACGCTGTGGGCCGACAAGGTACTGGTATTCTGATGCTTGATCAGCGAAGTCGAACTATGGAGACTCCAAAAACAATCCTTATTCTTGGCGGTGGCGTCGGCGGGGTCGTGACAGCAATCGAACTGCGCAAAAAACTCGGCCGCCAACACCGTATCATTCTCATCGACCGCGAGCAAGCGCATGTGTTTGCACCGTCTCTGCTCTGGCTGATGGTGGGTCTGCGCAAACCCGGGGCAATCCAGCGACCGCTCGGGGGACTCAAGCGCAAAGGAATGCTTAGACGGTACTCAGCACAAGTTGACGTACGACACGGTGAAATCGAAAAGATCGACCCCACCCGGCTTGCTGTAACCGTAGCGGGTGAGGAAATTATCGCCGACTACATCGTTGTTGCGCTCGGTGCAGAACTCGCACCTGAGACGATACCGGGATTGAATAAAAGCGGATTTAACTTTTACACTCTGCCAGGCGCCGAGGCGCTTCACGCCGCACTCGGCCAACTGAAAAGCGGGAGAGTCGTGGTGCTGACTGCCGCCCCCGCATACAAGTGTCCGGCAGCACCCTATGAAGCGGCTTTGCTCATCGATGCATATTTCAGCCGGCAAAAATTGCGCGATAGCGTAAAGATCGACGTTTATGCAGCCGAAGTCGGACCGATGGGCGTTGCCGGCCCTGAAATGTCGGGCGCGGTAAAGCAGTTACTGGCAAACAAAAATATTCCTTATCATCCCGATCACCAGATCACTTCCGTCGATGTGAATGCCAAAAAGCTGGTCTTTGCGAACGGTGCTGAGGCCGATTTTGATGTGCTTGCGTATGTGCCACCGCACCGCCCTCCGCGTGTCATTGGCGACAGCGGTCTTGCGGGTGACACCGGCTGGGTGGCAGTGGATCGGCACACGCTCGAAACCCGTTTTGCCGGCGTCTATGCCATCGGTGATGTGGTCTCAATCCCTCTCAAGCTTGGCAGACCTTTGCCCAAGGCTGGCGTTTTTGCCCATGCCCAAGCGAAGGTGGTCGCCGCGAACATTGTGGCGGCGATCAAAAATCGCGCGGATAAGAAACAATTTAGCGGCCACGGCGAGTGCTTCATCGAAATCGGCGATGGCAAAGCGGGCTTTGGTGGCGGTGATTTTTATGCGGAACCTAAACCCGTGATAACAATACATCCACCGAGCCGGCGTTGGCATATCGCGAAGGTCCTCTTCGAGAAGTTATGGTTGTTCACGAAATTTTGAGAAGGCTATGTGAGTGAAGCCGTAAAACGTGGTGTGGCATCCGTCGCGCTTCTGGCAAAAAAAAGGAGACTTGACTATGGTTGATTTAAATCCGATATACCTCGATTATAACGCGACAACGCCGATACTGCCCGAGGTCGTCGATGCAATGTTGCCCTATCTGCGCGAGCATTTCGGCAATCCGTCGAGCAGCCATGTCTATGGACAACGCACACATAAGGCGGTTGAACGCGCGCGGGAGCAGGTAGCTGCGCTGATCGGTTGCGAAGCCGATGAAATTTTTTTTACTTCGGGTGGCACGGAAGCCAATAACCTCGCCATCCGGGGCGTCACGGAAAGAAATCCCGATCGCAAACAAGTCGTTACAACCGCGGTCGAGCACCCGGCAACGTCACGTCCCTGCGCCTGGCTGGCGCAGCACGGTTATCATATTGAAGCCGTGGGTGTCGACGCCGACGGGCGCGCACGTATTGCGGACGCCGAAAGGACGATTTATGGTAACACTGCGCTGGTGACGGTGATGCATTCCAACAACGAAACGGGCGTGCTGCAACCTATTGCCGAACTCTCACGCCTCGCGCACGCCGCAGGCACAATCATCCACACCGACGCGGCGCAATCCGTTGGCAAAGTGCATGTCAATGTGCGCGACCTCGACGTCGATCTTCTGTCGATTGCAGGCCATAAACTTTACGCCCCAAAAGGTGTGGGCGCACTCTACATCCGCCGGGGAACTGCGATCGCACCTTTCGCCCTGGGGGCAAGTCACGAGCGCGGACTCAGGCCAGGCACGGAAAATGTCGCATCGATTGTCGCTCTGGGGGTGGCCTGCCTGGCCGCAGGCCGCGACCTTGAAGCGAATGCTCAGCGCACGCGCGCGCTCAGGGATGCGTTGTGGCAAAAGTTGCAGGCTGGAATTCCACAGCTAAAGCTTAACGGTCATTTCGAACTCCGCTTACCAAATACCCTGAATGTGCGTTTCCCGCGCGTTTCTGGCAACGCGGTGCTGGCTGCGGCGCCCCGGATCGCGGCGTCGACCGGTTCCGCCTGCCATAGTTCGACTGCGCTCACTACAGGTAGTTCGACTGTTCCCACTGCAGGCTCTGGTGGCGAAAGCGCTTCTGCGGTAATTCTTGCGATGGGTGTTTCGCCGGAAGACGCGCTGGGCTCCGTGCGGTTGACGCTCGGTCGCGCGACGACGCAGCAGGAAATTGAAGACGCCGCGCAAGCACTGATACGCTCATGGCATGCATTGGCAGCCGGGACAGATTAGCCAATACGTCCGGAAGGCAGCGCAATCAATGCAAGCGCCGCGCGAATTGAGTCGGGTATTCTGACCGGTTTGCCCGTAGAGCGGTCGACGAACACGTGTGTGAAAAACCCGTCTGCGACGGCGGTTTCTTCGCCCGGTCTGAATATGGCGAGGCCGTATTCGACCGACGAGCCGCTGATTTTATTCGCTCTTAATCCGCCTTCGAGTCTATCAGGATACGCAACCGGCGCGTAGTAGTTGCAGGTCGAACCCACCACAAAACCGACAATGTTGTCGCTGTGGATCTTAAGGCCCGCCGCTTCGATCAGATACAGGTTCGCGACGCTGTCGAAATACGAATAGTAGACGACGTTGTTGACATGGCCGTAGATATCATTGTCCCCCCAGCGTGTTGTGATCGGCGCAAAGTAGCGGTAGTCGCTGCGGGCAGAGCGCACGGGTTTTGCCATGCGTTCGAGTCAGGCGGCCTGGCGGCGCGTCAAACCAATTGACTGCGGTCAAGCCGTGACGCCCCGGAGCTGCATGAAATGCGATTTACTCTGCCACCGTTACTCAGGCCATGACTGCCTCGGTTCTCGTATGCGCAAAAATTCACCACTATCGGCAAGCTCGCTTTACCGCAAATGCCATCCCAGGTTGATTCCCTTTGAAAATACGGGAGAAGTTCCCGCCAGCAACGAAATCATCGGCCAGAAACGCGCGCTCGATGCCATCTCGTTTGGCACGCGCATCGATCGTGACGGCTATAATATCTTTGTGTTGGGGGATAACGGCAGCGGCCGGCACACCGCAGTTACGCGCATTCTCGCCGATCATGCGGCGGCAACCCCGGTGCCGTCTGATTGCTGTTATGTGCACAATTTCAGCGCCTCAAACCAGCCGAAACTGCTGCTGCTGCCTCCGGGGCGCGGCATACAGTTTCGCAATGGAATGCAACAGCTGGTGTCAGAATTACCCAAAGCAATTACTTCGGGCTTTGAGAGCGACGAGCACCGCCGCGCCGTCGACGCAATCAATCAGGAATTCAGCCAGCGTGAAGAAAATGCGCTGAGTGAACTCGGCAAAGAATTCAACGATCAGGGTGTCGCTCTTTTGCGAACGCCGCAAGGCTTTTTCTTTTCACCGATTAAAGATGATAATGCACTGACACCCGAAGAGTTTGAAAAGTTGCCCGACGCCGAGAAAGACAGGCTCGAAAAGCTGATGCAAAAGGGCACCGAAAAATTGCACCAGCTGATGCACAATTTTCCGCGCTGGCGCCGCGAGCGGCAGACGAGCCTCAAGGGATCGGCGCAAAAAACGCTGCGGCTCGCCGTTTCGCACCTCGTGGATGAGCTGCATGAAAAATTCCGCGATCTGCCGAATGTCATCGCTTACCTCGACGCGGTGCTGGCCGATCTGATCGAAACGGGCGAAGCTCTGCGCGAGCAGCCGCGCTCTGAAAACGATCTGAGCACGCTGCTTATGGGCGAAGGCACACCCATCATGCGCTATCACGTCAATCTGCTGATCGATCATTCCGCAGCCAAAACCGCACCTGTTATCTACGAAGACAATCCCGCTTTCCAGAACCTGGTCGGCCGCGTCGATTATCTCGCACAATTGGGCATGATGATTACCAATCTGAAGCTGATCAAACCCGGAGCGCTGCACAAGGCGAACGGCGGCTACCTCATTCTCGATGCCGTGAAAGTGCTGACACAGCCTTACGCCTGGGAAGCGCTCAAGCGTGCGCTGCGCGCAAACCAGGTTCGCATCGAATCTCTCAGCCAAATGTATGGCTTCGGCAACTCATTGCCGCTCGAACCCGAGCCTGTGCCGCTGAGCACTAAGGTGGTCATGGTGGGCGAGCGCATGCACTATTATCTGTTGCGCGAGGCCGATCCCGAGTTTGCCGAATTATTCAAAGTTGCCGCCGATTTCGACGACGACATGGATCGCAACGAAGAAAATGTCGCCCATTATGCGCGCTTTATCGCGTCGCTGGCACAGGGCGCGAAGCTCAAGGCCTTCGACCGTAACGCAGTTGCGCGCCTCGTCGAAGAAGGCTCGCGCCTTGCTGCCGACTCAGGCAAGATGAGCCTTTCCGCGCGCAGAATGGTCGACCTGATGCAGGAAGCCGAACACTTTGCCATCGGCGCGGGAAAATCACAGGTGAACGCGGAGGATATTTCGCAGGCGCTCGAGGCGCAACTGAGCCGCACCGGGCGCATCCCCGAAGAGATCCGCGACCAGATGATGCGTAATCAGCTCTTTATCACGCTCGACGACCGCAAGGTCGGGCAGGTGAATGCGCTGGTCATCATCGAAATCGGCGACCGGCTGTTCGGGCATCCCGTGCGCGTGACGGCAACCGCACGCCTCGGCGAAGGACAGGTGGTCGACATCGAGCGGGAAACCGAACTCGGCGGCTCGATCCACTCGAAAGGCGTGCTGATTCTTTCGGCTTTTCTTGCCTCGCGCTATTCGCGCGATATTCCGCTGTCACTCAATGCGAGCCTTGTGTTCGAGCAGTCTTACGGGCCCGTCGAAGGTGACAGCGCGTCACTCGCTGAACTCTGCGCTCTGCTATCGGCTCTGTCTGAAGTGCCGATACAGCAGAATCTGGCGATCACGGGGTCTGTCAACCAGCACGGCGAGGTACAGCCCATTGGCGGCGTGAACGAGAAAATCGAAGGATTCTTTGACATCTGCCATGCGCGGGGGCTTACGGGTAAACAGGGCGTAATCATACCGGACGCGAATGTACAGCACCTGATGCTGCGCGAAGATATTGTGAAGGCCTGCGCGCAGAAGAAATTCGCCATCTATGCCGTCAATGCGGTCGACGACGCCATAGAGCTTTTGACCGGTCGCGCGGCGGGTTCCACCGACCTGGCAGGTAAGAAGGGCGCCGAAAACCTCAACTATCTTGTGGCGCGGCGCCTTTCTGAGCTGTCGCGGCTGCGGCGTTCTTTTAAAAGCGGAAAAAAGAAAAAGCGGAAATAACCGTCGTTTCTAACGTTCGGTTCTGAAATAGCCGAGAATCGTGCGCTTGCAGCCTTCGGCGACTGCTTTTCCCTGTGCGTTGTAGAGTTGGTATTCGAGCGTCTTGTCCGCGACGGTGCCGGATGTCAGAAATTGCGCAAGCAAGGGTAAACCCGTCGCTGTATCTTTTGTGAGCACCCGGCTGAGGCGGGTACGGAAAGTGCCGTTTCATCTGCGCTGCCGGTGCGGTATGCCGTGCTGGTTTCGTCCGCGGCGAGCCGGTCAACAGCTCAAGGCGCTGCCGAGGCGCAGTCTGACGCTAGTGCCGTGTAACCCTGCAGGGTATGGGTAAATTTTCAGAAAGTGCAGAAAATCTCTGCGCATACCTTCGGGAAAATCCCTGCCACAGGCTTTTGCCGCATCGACGCGGTGAATCCGCACATCGCCCGCCATGCCCACTGAGAAGGCCACATCGAGATAGACCGCGCTGCAGCCGTTGCAGCTGAGTTCAAAGCCATGCTTTTTGAGTAATTCGCGGTATTTGTGTTTAAGGAAGCTGTCGCGCATTTGTTTCCACAGCTGTCGCTCGGGCAATCCTTTCGCATAGTCGGGTTGATATGGCGCCTCCACGAAGGTTTCGCTTGCAGAGGCGAAGGCTGCGGTACAGAACACGGCAAGCAAAAGAATATACCGATACCATAGTCGTAAACGCAGCAGGTAAGTTTTGTTGCGTGAGGTCATTGCCCGAAAAGAACAGAGGGAGCACATGCTCGTCCCTGAAATTCCCGTCAGACCCGCTGTATATCCATTCGCACAACACTGAACCTCAGCGTAATGCTAATCGCGTCTATTTGCCAGCCGGCATTTCTATGATTTTCTCCCCGCCGGACTGCCTGATAGCGCCCGGTTTCGCGAGCGGTTGCGCATCGCCCACCTGAAACGGAATACTGATCGTATCAGACGCCGTTTCTGCGGGCTGCGTGATTTTACCGTCAAGCGGAAGGTAATAGAGTCCGGGACGCTGAGCACGCACTTGAACAGTGCTAGTGATCTTTTGTCCCGAAGCAACATTGGCGGCTTCGGCTCCCGGGAGACCGGCGACGAGCTCAACGCCTGCAGGCAGGCGGAGCGCGATAGAAAATTTTGCGGCATCGACAAAGGGCTTACCCGAAATTTCTACCGTGGTCGGCACGCCCGGCTCGCTCGTCTTGCTGATGCGATATTCGAGAAAGATGGGCGGTCGCGGCTTGCCAAAATCTGGCGAGGTCCCGGTGATAATCTGGTTCTTGCTGCTCTTGCCCGAACAGGCGGTCAGAAGCGCCGCCGTAAGTAATCCAAAAATAATTTTGCTCATTGTTCCTCCTAGTTGATACTCAGATTATAAGTGCAGTTTCCCGTCGAGGTACTGCCGCTCACGCTTGCCAGTCGTACGTCAAGTATGTACGTTGCACCATTGATCAAAGTGTGCGAAAAGCTATCGACGGCTCCCTCGCCTCCTGCGTTCTGAAACGCCTCGCGCACGCCGTTGCGGTAAAGGTAGATGTCAACGTCACAGGTAGCCGACGGCGTTACGGTGAAAGTCAGCGACGCGCCCGACCCCGTGCCCTTGTAGTACTTCGTCGCGCAATACTTGTTCGTATTGCTGCTGCCGCCGCCATTGTGGAAGCTAAGGTTGAGAGGCACTGTATTATCGTTGAATGGCAAGCCCGTGATGTCATAGTAAATCTGGGTACGACAATTTGCAGGCGTCGAGGTAGCCGTGCTCGGCTGCGTAACGGGTGTGAATTCATCGGTGACATCCGACATCAGCTGCAGACCCAATACAGTCGTGAGATTTGCGTTGCTGAAGGTTCCGCCACAGGATGGCGCGAGGTCTTTCAGGCCTTTGACAAAGCTCAGCATTGTTGTCAGGGCAGTGGTGTTTTTCTGCGCGTTCTTCATGATCGTGTAGATCGGCGAAAAACCGCAGTTGAGAGGATCGCCGTCCGTAGACGCGACGCCGGCGCCGTCAAAGATATCCCATAGCGCGGCATGCACCGCGCTTTCATTGTAGAAATCCTTCTTACCGGCGCCTGCCACCGACTCGTTCGTTTCGACAGAAAAATTGAACCCGCTCGCGCCGTTGGCGCCGCTGGTATCAAAGTAGACGGGATCGCTGTTCACGATCGCGCCGAATGCGTTGCCGAAACCCTCGCCAAAAGCGACGCGCGGATCTACGTACGAACTGAATGTATGATGCCCGCCGATCGAGTCAGAGCGAAAAAGCGTAGACTCAACGTAATGCCCGAATTCGTGACCCAGCACAGGCACGTCGTATTCATCGGTATCGTTGTCAGCTTTGCCTAAAATAAACAGCGCCTTGGCGCCGCCGCCGACGATTGGATCGTCGCCCCAATGCGACGTCGCTATCTGCCCCGTGGTCTTGTCACCGCTCGTCGCGACATTGTTCACAGACCAATAGATATTCAACGTTGTAAAAGTAACCCCGGAATCGGCTCCTTTGAGATAGGTATACGCATTCAATGCTGCGTCGAGAACGGAAAAAGGTCCCGCAGCACTTGACGTGCGCGCTGCGTCATAAGTGCCCGTGGCCGTCAGGTTCTGGCTGGCGGTCCCCTTTGGTATGTTGGCAGAGACAACCGAATACACAGCGCCTGAGCTGGTGTTATCCTTCACGGTCACCAGAATATTATTCGTAGAATCGGTCGCCGCAAAATTGCTGTTCTTGCTGTTCGCGTAGATGCGCGCCAACACGCGTACTTTCACATTCGCACCGGCGGGATTTGAGTAGTTTACGCTGTAGTTTCCCGAATTGTCGGTATTACCCTCTCCCAGCAGCGCATCAGAGGCGCTGGGATCGACTATCTGGACAACGGCCTGGCGCACGTTGCGATCCACTTCCGTCGGACTTGTCAGATTCAGGTACGTGGTCGTGTTCATTTGCACATGTCTGTATTTCACATTACCTGTGATTGTGTTGGGTAATGTCGTGTTGCCGCCAGATGAGCTGGCGCCTGAATCCCCGCCCGATTTGGCGCAGGCCAGTGGCATGATCAGCAGCACCAGACAAGCAATACGGGGCACGACAGCACCTCGAAAAGAATATATAAAGATAATTTTATCCTTCATTGAACCGCTCTCCTTTACTTTGTGAACCTTTGGGCCTGCAGCGATGACACTCCGCAACCGCAAAATGGGTCTCCGCTCCAGGCACGTCTACGGTTAGACGTTCGGCTGCGACAGAAAACTACATTACAGCATAGGATGTTTATCCCAGGGTGAATACCACGGTGCTGTCTGAGCCCACTCCGGTAAACCGCGAGGCACCGTTCCCGCCTGTCTGAGGTAATTACACGTCTGAAACCGACTTTACACCTCGGTCTCTCCCGTCATATTACGGTTTCGAAGGAGTAAATTGTCGTATGTTAACTACAACAGAGCCAACCGCTGATCAGGAACGCGTCGGAGCCTTCTTGCTAGACCGGCGCAAGGACGGAAGTCTTGATTTCTCGTTGCCCTCAGGAGAATTTCCAGCGCAGTTTTTTGTACGGCTTATTCCAGGAATTATTATGGGGTTGATCGTTGCCTCACGTATGCCTGACGAGGTCTTTAAACAACTATTGGGCGGCATTACTCCAGTGATTGTCTTTGGCCCTGTGGCCCTTTGGTCATTCACGATTCGCAGGGGCTTTACGATAGGTAAGAACGGCCTGGAAATTCGCAATTTTGACAGATTTCGTTTTTCTACCATTAAGATTCCAGCCGCAGAATTAACCGAGTGCACCTATCGAATTGAAAAGGGTTCGCGAAGCTTAGTCTATATCGCGCATTTTTGCATCTGTAGCACTGACCGGATGTTCGAGGTCTTTGACTATAAAAATACGTCGGAATCAAAAGCCGAAGAGGTAGTTCAGAATTGGTTGAAATTACTTGAGCCGTTCTTCCCGAAACACCGTTAATATGAGAATTTATTCGGTGCGACAAATGTTTCATTTCGCACCCTGCGCTGGAAGAAAAGCGTATTGAAGCGAAAATGGTCCCTCCTTTTTAATGCGCAATTCGCATACCGAGCCATTTGTCATCGTGAGCCTTTGCCCGGCGGTTATCATGAATTTTCCAGGCTGCAGCGGCGGGTAATTTCTTTACCGCTCACTTCCAGTAATTGCACCTGTGCGGCCCGGCCAGGCGTGCGGTGAGAGTTTTAAGCCTGGCTGCTTGTGATGAGTGATTTTTGTCCCATGTTTTATGTTGACAATCTGCCCCTTGCCTTTCCAATTTGAAGCCATGTTACATTTATTCAAAGCCGCGATCCATTTTCGTCGCCAGTCACGCTCAACGGCGCCAACTGTGCGTTCGATTTTTATGCTGATTGTCCTTTTGCTGACGCTGGGGAACTTGTTGGCATGCCAGTGGTTCGGTCCGAAGTGTAAGTTTTGTGGTGCGTCGCTCTCTGCTGGGAAAGTGCACACAGCGGAAGGATTCGATGTCTGCCATGAGTGTGATCGCCACGCTGTGCGCGACCTCCGCACGGCGCAAGCGCTGGTGGCTGAGGTGCGCGCCGAAATCGTCAGCCTTGGCATTAAGCTCCCCTGGGGAGCGATCCCCATCAAGCTTGCCCCTTCGGATAATGCTGCGGTGCATGCGCGTTGCGAAGCCGCGCGTTACGCTGACGGGCGCGTGGCATCCATATGGATTAGGTTCATGCCGGGAATGCCGAAACCCATGTTCAAGGCCACCGCTGCTCATGAACTGACGCATGCTTGGGCGTATCTGAACCGCAGCCCGATGAAGCAGGACGAGGCGTTAAGCGAAGGAGCGCCCACTTTGGTGGAATACAACTATCTCGAGCGCAACCAATCGGTGTATGGCGAGCATCGCCGTAACAAGATCATGACAAGCAGCAACAAAAGCTACGGCAAAGGGACGCGCCGCCTCCAGGCCTATGCTAAGGACCACGGTGGTCTTGCGGGGGTTCTGACGCTGCTGAAAACCGGCCAGGCGATCCCGCAGGGATATTGATCGGCTGCGACCGCATTGCTCTTAACTCGTTATCTCAGCCCCCGTTCGGCCCGCCGACACGAGGTCTGCGCCGCATCGATCGCAGCATGTAAACTTTTTTGTCTGAAGTGCTGATTACGGAAAATATGGCCTGATTAAGCTAAAAGAGAATACCAATGCCGATGCCACCTGCGACTGTTGTATAGTAATTTGATGCTGAGCCGTATTGATAATACCCGAGGCCAAGATCACCATGTATATTAAAGCGCGAAGCTATTACGAGTTCAAAGCCTAATGTTCCGCCCGCATTGATATTTCTAGTTTTTTCGCCCCAGGAATATTCATTAACCCATAAGCTGACAGCCGGTCCAACGTACCCTCTGACGAATGTATTTGGTCCAGTGATTGCTTGGAATAAATTAAACTGGAATTCGCTGCCTATGTTGTAGAAGATTGTAGTCGAATTGTACCGCTTAGATGGAAAGGCCATCCCTGTTGCTCGCCAATGCAGCAGGTCGCCAAAAGCATACTTGTAATCCAAGCCAAGACCGGCCACGCTTGATGCCTGTACACCGATTACGTGAGGGCGTTGTTTGTATGGGTTAACACCTTCTGAGCTTGATTCAGCGGCAAATTTTACCGTCGGAAGAAAAATTGAGAGCATCACTACCAAACTGAGGAACCTTGAGTTCATTGTTTCCATATCTTTTTCTCTCCTTTCGTGTGTAAATATTTTATCAGCATTTCAGACGACGTGGAACTTACCTGACACCGAGCACGCGCGACGGGTCTTCGAATCTCCGTCTCCGGAGGAACCACGGCACCGCAGCGAGCGCAGCAGGTAAATTTTGTTTTCGGCAGTGCATTATTCAGTTAAGATTAATTGTAAACATATTCTCTCGATTTGGTAAGTTCTCTCAAATCTGTAGCCTGTATCTTAAAAATGACACGCCAAGGTAATGCCGTTTTGCGAGAGCTGCATGTGATAATACAATTGTAAAAAAGAGAGCCGGAAAACGTGTTTGTCAGCGTCCCTGAGTCTGCGGTAAGATTCGTAGAATAAGTCCCAAAGGAAAAATTGGTGTTAGTGTCATACAGCCATACCATCATTTGATATTGCTTGCCTGGCTCTCTATTTTGAATGGCATAAGTATAGGTGACGGATAGGGTAGAATTATTGTCAACGGCCGAATTCTCAGCTGGAGATACGCTCGACACAGAAAGCGTCGCAGTTGTTTGTGGAGTCGACGAAGTTGCATCTTGTTGTTTGTTGTCAGCTGATTGCATGCACCCAATAATGCAGATACTCAAAATCAGAGACTTAAGTATGTTGCGCGTTTTTTGCATATTCGGCCTCTAAAACAAATTGTTCGCGTATATTGGGAGTGTAAAGCAATAACGCATTGCCGACAACTTGCTTTACGCGAAAACCCGTTCGCCGGGTGTAGATTATGGCTCAGGAATACCAAGGCACTTGTCTCTGCGGAGCGGTAAAGTATAACGTCAAAGGTCCGTTTATACGTTTTTTCTTTTGTCACTGCTCGCGCTGCCGGCGATCGACCGGCTCGGAGCACGCGGCCAATATTTTCACACGCGCCGGCAATGTGGTTTTCACTGCTGGTGAAGACCAGATCAGGCGCTTCGATCTGCCCGAGGCCGCACAATACTCGCGCGCCTTTTGCAGCGTCTGCGGTTCACCCGTGCCTTACACCAGCCGCGACGGCAAGGTGCAGGTTGTGCCTGCGGGTTCGATACCCAAATTCGCCGATCGCAAAGTCGATGCCAACGTCCACTGGGATAGCCGCGCCGACTGGTATGAAGAAGGGCTCACTGCGCCGAGAAAGACCGAAGAAGATCTGAAGCGCAAGTAGGGCTTACAGCTCAAAGCGCATCGTGGCGCCTAGGCCGAGCCATAACGATGCATTGAAAGCGCTGTGGTCCGATTGTAGATAACCACCGAATTGCGTCTGCGCCATCAGCTTCAGCGCAAAGGAGTCGAAGTCAAAACGAATTCCGGTTGTCAGATTGAAATAGGGTGAGTAAAAATTGGTGGCGAATTTATAGTCTATGTTACTGTCTTCGTCGGCGATCGCGAGCGCGATGATCAGCGCGGTATAAAAATCCACGCCGACCGCAGCCTCGATGGCCAAAAAACCCAGAACGGGTAATATGAAGCCGACGTGGAAGTCAGGCCGGTAGTCAGAATCTCCGCGCAGATAGAGCGCGCTCTGGTTCGTACCGAGATAAAAATTCCGGTCGAAATAATAGTTCAGTAGCACACCCGTGAAATTGGCATTCGCTGCAGGTGCAACCGGCTGGAAGCGCTCGACACCGACTTCGAGAGATTCCCGGGCCGTGAGCACTGCAGGCATGATTAGCGACAGACTGAATACGACCGCTATAAATCTGTGGCAAAACATATTTCAGCCATCGCAGGCAGACAGCATCGTCGCAGCGCACAGTAACACAGATCTCATTAGTATTTTCATGTTTTATTCCCAGGCTTCTTCATAGAGCACCAGCGCGTCGGCTTCGGTTACCTCGCGCGGGTTGTTGACCAGCAACCGCTGTTGCAGCATCGCGTCGCGCGCGAGTATGGGCAGATCGGCGCGCGGCACGTTGGCAGCTTTCAGCGTGTGCGGAATTCCGGTTTGCGTAATCAGGCTCATCAGAGTGTCGACGAACTTTTCTCCTGACGGTGAAATGCCATTTGCCGACGGGATCAATCCGCATAGTTCTGCATAGAGTTTTTCGGCGACCGGGATATTGAAGCGCAGCACGTGCGGCAGCATGAGCGAATTCGACAGGCCGTGCGAGATGTGGTGGTGCCCGCCGAGCGGGTAGGCGAGCGCATGCACGGCAGCGACCGGCGCGTTGGCGAATGCCTGGCCAGCGAGCATCGCGCCATAGAGCATCGCCTGCCGTGCCGCGAGATTGTCGCCGTGTTTGACGGCCGTCAGTAAATTGGCGGATAATAAACGCAGCGCTTCGCGCGCGAGCAGATCGGAATAGCTGTTTTTCTTTATTTTGCTGGTATAGGCTTCGATTGCATGCACCATCGCGTCGATGCCGGTGGCGGCCGTGACGTGCGGCGGCAGGCCCAGCGTCAGCGCCGCGTCGAGCAGCGCGACATCGGGAAGCAGTTGCGGCGAAACGATGCCGGTTTTGGTTGTTTCGCCAGTGGTGATGATGGCAATCGGCGTCACCTCAGAGCCCGTACCGGCAGTCGTTGGCACCTGTATTAGCGGCAGGCGGTTGCCGCGCACATTGCCCACGCCGTAGATTTCCTGAATTGTTTGCCGCGAGGGTACGAGCGTCGCGATTAGCTTGGCGACATCCATTGAGCTGCCGCCGCCGAAACCAATCACGCCGTCGATTCTGAGTGCGCGCGCTTTGGTCACGGCCTCGAGCACCACCGCTTGGGGCGGGTCGGCCACCACGTTGTGTTCGACGGCAAAGTTGACGTTACCCATTTTCAGCGCGTCGGTTGCCCGTTCGTGCAAGGCGGATTGAAAAATGCCATGGTCGGTGACGAGTAGTGCGCGGTTGATGCCGAGTTCGCGTGCGAGTGCAGGCAGTTTCTGGATCGCGCCCGGCTCACACAAAATACGCCGGGTCGTCTGAAAGTCGATGGTCACGGTCTCTGATAAACACGGGACAGATCTGCGCGTCAAGAAGAATGGCCAGGACAATCTGCGCTGCCGCGGCTTTCTTGACGATACAGCTGCGTCACCGGGGACAATCCGGCTATGAAGAAAATCTGCTTTAGCATAGCCTTTGCCGTTTCGCTGCCCTTTGCCGGCGAAAGCACCGATATCACTGCGTACCACCGCAAGACATTCGGCGCCGAAAAATTCAATAAACGCGGCGTGGCGCACATCATTACCGAAGACGGATGGGTCGCGATCAACCGCAAGAAGCAGATTCTATACAAACCTTTTATCTACGATAACGGCCCCGATTATGTGCAGGAAGGCCTGCTACGTTTTGTTGAGAACGGCAAGATGGGTTTTGTCAACGAGGCAGGCAAAAAAGTGATCTGGGCGCAGTTTGACTTTGTTTATCCGTTTGAAAAGGGCAAGGCGCGCTTTTGCAATGGCTGCAGAACAATCAAAGACGGCGAGCACAGTATGATCGATGAAAAAACGGGTACGTGGGGTGAGGTAGATAAGAAGGGAAGGATCAAAAATCGTTAAAAGCTTGCGGGCCTTCACCAGGCGTACGCGACACCCAGTTCAAGTCCCGCGTTCAGGCGCAGCGAAAAATCATTGAGTACGGGATCTTTGAGCGATTCGTTGAGCCGCTTTTCATCTAAGGCTTGACCGTTAAGGTTCTGATAGATTCGACTATAGAAATCGGCCCGGAATGTCATTGCGCCGACAAGCCGGATATGCGAATTTATTTTGTAGGCATAATGGAAAAAAATTCCGGCAAAAGGCGACCATGCGCTGCCGGTCAGATTTTGCTGCAAAGCAGGTGCTGAAGCAGACGACGTGTCGGGATAGACGAGCGTGATATTGACGGAATTGTACAATGCACCGCCGGCGAGGCCTGCACTGATTTCATGTAACTGGCCGCGCAGAACAATAAACTCGGCGGTAAGTCCAGCGGACATACCCGT
>CAYHJO010000039.1:20941-24809 GCA_964356715.1 uncultured Turneriella sp.
GTGTACTTGTACGTCTCATTAATTTTGAACGACGCTTCGCCTTCACTGCCCGAAGCGGAGAGATATTGCGCTCCCAGTTGCAGCCCCAGACGCCAGAATCTTGACAGATCGCGCTTATAGGCCGCATGCAGGGTAAAATTATGCTGAGGATCAGAGCGTATTTTCAGCTTCTCTTTCCCCTCACGGAATTCATCGAGACCAACAAAGGGCAGACTGGAAAAAAAAGAACCAGCCCGCAATTCGACACGATTAGCTTCGTTCTGCGGCGCGGGCTGCGTTATGCCAGATTTAACCATGGCCTCTTTTTTGATGCGGATGATTTGGTTGCCGGCACCGAGATATATTTTGCTGTTTCCGGTCTCGTCGATCAGTCTTGCGGGCAAAGTTTTGCCGGCGACCACAATCTGTTCGGGGGCGATTTTTTTCTCGTCGCGAATCAGGAACTTGATTTCGATCTGCTTTATTTTCACGACGCCGTAAGACGTATTCAGCGTGATCCGGTTCTTGTCTTCCTGCGTGATTTTTCCGGTCAGTACGTCTCCGTCTTTGAGTAAGACGACTTCGGCGCCGAGTGCGAGTTGCGAGCAGAAGAATAAGACGAAGCCTCGCTTCAGGTAATTAATGTTTTTCTTTAATCTCATTTTTCGGAATTCTCAGTTGTCCGCGCGGGTTCTGCAGATAAATATAGGTCGCGTCGGATTTGCTGACGGTTCCGCTGACGCTGTCTCCGTTATTCAGAATCAATGTAACTTTGCGCGGCTTTTCAGCCGCCAGCGAATTCTGGGCGGGCGGATTTCTGGCCTTTTCAATTTCGCTCTCGATTTTATTAAAATCCGGTTTCTCTGTTTCCGCGAACAACCGGTGAATAAGTTCAATTTTCGCCGGCGCTTCGACCGTCTGCTTTCGGATCTCTTTGCCCGCATAAGTGTAAACGCCCAGCTTACCTTCGTGTAAATCGATGCGCGTGAGCGACGCAGTTACGTCCAGCGTAAACGACGTACCTTCCCGGGTAATCGTCGCATGTGGCGTGTGAAACCAGGGTTCCGCTGCGAGCAGTTGTCCCTGTGTCTCGATACGCATTCCGCCGGATTGAATAAAAATATGATCCTTTTTACTTTTTAGCAGCAGAATTTGCGCGCCACCTGCCGCTGCTGTCACCGTCAAACCTGCATCGGTGAGCATCTGTCCGGAGCGCAATGTGATCGCCGACTGCTGCGGTTGTGCGTTCATCGCCAGTATGGGCAGGGTTTGGTTCCTGCGGGGCAGAAAACTGCCAACAAGAATTCCAGCGATCAATAATGCAGCCGCAGCCAGATACCATTGACGACCCGTCAAAAGGAGCCCAAGCTTGTCCCGCACGGAGCTTTGAGAAGCCGCCTCCTGGCCGCGCGCGGCGATTTTTTGCCGCAGCGATTCTTTAATGTGTGCGGGTGGCTGCACAAGATTCTGCTGACGATTTTCTGCCGCCACGCGGCTGTGCTGCGGTTGTGCGGCCGGGTGGTCTGAGCGCAAATAACCCAGCAGCTCCCGGAGTTCTTTGTTATTATTCGGAGAGGACATGTTCTGACTCCCAGCCTTTCCGCTTAAAATAGGCTTCGATTTTGCGCGCGCCTTTATCTAAAATGCGGCGAACGTGGCGGTCACTGGTATCGATGATGTGTGCGATATCCTCGGTCGAAAGCCCCTGATTCCAGCGTAAATCGAAAACTTCGCCTTCGCGCGCATCGAGTAGTTGGAATGATTCAATTAATAGAGCGTTGATTTCTTTTTTCGCGAGCTCGCTTTCCCCGGTGTTGCCGTGCCGAAATACTGCGGCCTTCTCGTCGAGGTTCGTCTGCCTGCCTGCTACCACTCCCGAATCGGTGACGAGATTGCGGGCAATCTGGAACAGATATGCCCTGAGATTGCGCGGTGGTCCTTTTTTCTGCGTCATATCGAATAACCGGAGAAAACTTTCCTGCAGAATGTCTTCCGCTGCCTGTGCGCCGACCTTCTTAATAAGGTAGCCATACAGAATCGGGCTTTCTCGTTCATAGGTTTCCTCCCAGTTAAATTCGGCTTCCAATCCCTCCGCAGGCACAAATCCCCTACGGGGTGTTTCGACACTCGGACAACTCAATTCACCCGGCTGCAGATTCATTTCCGCAGCCGGAACTCCCAGCACTGTTATTTCAAAAATTCAACGTATAGGCCGCACCGAGTGTCATCTGCCAGTTGGACAGTAACACACTGGTGGGGCTCGCGAGATCGTAATTTGTGTTACCTGCGCTTTTCGCCTGCTCCGCCGTGCGCTGTGTGGCCGAAAAACTGTCGCTGATCGTTGTCGTCGTCGTTGTTGTCGCGGCGGCAAGTCTGGTGTCGGTCTGTACTTTCGTGTTACCGTTGTTGCTGGTCGAAACCACATTCAGACGCAGCCCTGCACCCACAGACACGGCACCGAAATGGTATTTGGCACCGACTTCGCCGTAGACGCCGAGCGCGAGATTGTATTTGTCGGTCGTGAGCCGGGCTGTTCTGGCGCCGTTTACGGTCTCTCCCGCTGTTTGCTCGTCTGTAGTCACCGTCATTGGCATCAGTGCGAGCAGACCGCCGCCGCCGTAGAGGCTGAAATTTCCCCAGCTCTTTTCAGGACGCAGACCGAGATTGACGCTGAACGCCGTGAAGCTGGTTTTCGTCGTTCTCGTCACGTCAAATGTGCCGCCGTTGTCGACGCGTGTTTCGCGTTTCGTTGAGCTTTGGCCGCTGATCTGTATGCCGATGACGCCGCTCAGCCCGGAGACAAAGGCATAACCGACATTGAGCCCGCCGCCAAAGCCTTTGTTGCTTTCGCCGGGAACATAGGTTCTCACGGCGCCTGCCGCGGGTTGGTTAATCGCGTTGCCGTTGATCGACGGATCGCTGTCCCAGGCGCCGTTGAACGGCGTGACGCCATAGAGTCCGTAACCTTCGAACCACAATGTTTTTCCCGACGTTCCCGTGGTCTTGCCAGCCGGTGTAGCGTCGGCGGTCGCTTTGGAATCCCTTGTGGGCCTGAGCTTTTGCTTTGCTTCAGCTGAGAGAGAGCCAACCACCATAGTTGTCGCCAACAGTGTTGTCGTGATAGTGTTGAATATTTTACTCATACTTACCTTCCTTGTTTAGAAATATCAGGCGGCTCGCCGGCTTCCGGATTTTCCCGGTTGCTCAGAGGGCACCATAGCCATAGAAGACGGCCTTCCGCTGAACGCGGACCAATTTTATTTGCGTTTGACCCGCCATGGTGCGGAGAAAATCCGTTGTCTCTGACTTAGGAGAGCGAACCTTGAAAAAAATCCTTTGTTTTTCCGGCAGTACGCGCGCCGGTGAAAAAACTTTTGAATCCCTCGCGCTGATTCTGAAAACCATACAGTGCAAAATATCCGGGGAAACAATGCTGCACCTCAAAGGTGTGCGGGCGAAAATGCTGTCGGGTGAACTCGCCGAAGCAGATGCGCTGACTAAATTGGATGGTCTGTTTACAGGCTTGCTGAACCTGGCTTCATAGGGGCTCCGTATTGGGCCTCTGCAGTGACCGCTATAGAAATTCCGTACTTGTCAGTGCGATTGTGTCGTGACCGTCCCTGAAAAAAATCCGATACCCTGCTTTTTTCAACAGAGACAGACAGGCTTGATAGTCTTCAGCGCTCAAATGTTCGCTTTCAAACAGAATAACCGCAGGCTGTGTTTCCCTGAAATCGAACATTTTTAGTATTTCAAAATCATAACCTTCAGCATCGATATGCAGCAGGTCAAGTTTTGAGACGGCATGTTTCGCCAAGAGGTCAGTGACGGTGATGGAATTAACGTAGCGTACGACGAATCTTTCGGCAAAATCAGGCATGACTAATTT
>CAYHJO010000040.1:0-24597 GCA_964356715.1 uncultured Turneriella sp.
GGGTGACTGCTGTTCCGGCGTGTGCTCTCCCTTTCTCGTGATTTTATTTGTTTGCTGCGCTGTACTATGTTTTTTTTAAAAATTTAGATCCTACTATTGGCCACGAAATCAAAAAGACGCGACCGTGCCTCATCATTTCACCCGATGAAATGAATAAATTTATCGGTACACTGATTATTGCGCCCATGACGACAAAATCGCGCAATTATCCGAGCCGCGTAAAAACAACCTTTAACAAGAATACAGGTTTCATTGTGCTGGACCAAATCCGCACAATAGACAAACAAAGACTGGTGAAGCGACTGGGGAAAATAAACATAGATGCAATATCCTCCGTAAAACTCGTGATTCGTGAAATGCTTGTGGATTAGAATCCGGTGGCAAATATTAAGACCCCGCATAAAACTTTTTCCCATCGACGCGCGAAATAGATTCGCCAGTTAAGACATAAAGATGGCTCTCCCTATGGTGAAAGCGATAAAAACGCCGACAAAGTTCAAGCTCAGCCTCTTGGTGGCGATTCCCGCGCTGGTCGTGATGACCGGCGGCCTTATTGTGTTCTTTACGCTCACGAACACGCGCAGCACGATGGAAGATTTCGGCTGGGCGCTGTTCCGCGAAGCGACTAACCAGAGCGTCAACGCCACGCGCAATGTGATTCGCGAGGCGATACCCGACATCGAAACTCTGCGCAGCCTTTACCTGCGCGGCATTTTGCAGCGCGACAATAACTGGCAGGCGCGTTACTACGCCGAACTGTTGCGTTCGCACAAAGAATACAGCTGGGTGAGTTTTGGCGATGAAAGCGGCACGTTCGTCGGCGCCAACCGCCCCAACGCCGGCAGTAAACTGCTGCGTACCAATATCAGCTGGCTTAAGGGCAAAAAAACCGAAAGCTACGAGTATGATGTCGATGAAACCGGCAACCAGAAGTTTTACAAATATGATCCCGACGCGGGATACGATCCGCGCCAGCGTCCGTTCTATGAACTGGCCAAAAAAGCAGGCAAGCGCGCATGGACACCGCCGTATATCTTCTTTGAACAGGGTGTGCCGGGTATTACCTGCGCGATTCCGGTCTACGCGCCCCCAGCTCGTCTGCAAGGCGTGTTTTCGATCGACTTCGACCTCAACAGTCTGTCAGAAATTGTCGCTAAGGCAAAAGTGAGTGAGCGCGGTGTGGTGTTCATCTTCACAGAAAATCGCGAAATCCTCGGTCACCCGACAATCAAGGTGGTGAGCAAAACAGGGCAGCGCGGCGAAGGCAAGATTCTGAATGTGGCGGATATACCCGACGCAAACATCAAGGCGTTTTTTGCCGCGCTCGACGGCAACAAAAAAGATAAAGCCGCCGGTGATTTTAAAACGCGCCGCCAACACAATTTCAATTTTGATATCAACGGCGAGCGCCATTTGGCGAGTTACTCGCGCTTTGAGATCGACGAAGGGTTGCACTGGATTATCGGCATCATCGCCCCCGAGAATGATTTCCGCGGTATCGTCGAGGTAAAAGAAAATTACAAGCGCGCGTACGCCATTTCTGTCGCCGCGATTCTGCTGTCGCTGATGCTGGCGGTCGTGTTCACGCGCACGATTCTGACACCGCTGAGATCGATCTCAAAAGATATGGAACGCGTTGGACGCCTGGAAATCGACAGCGGCGCGACGAACGGCAGTATGTTCAAAGAAATCAGCGCCATGGACCAAAACCTGCAGACCATGAAAGGTGGCCTGCGCTCATTCGCGAGTTATGTACCGAAAGATCTGGTGCGCGATTTGTTGAAGAGCGGTAAAGAGGCCAAACTCGAAGGTTCGACCGAGAATCTGACGGTGTTGTTCACTGACATTGCGGGCTTCACGAGTTTTGCGGAGCAACTTGAGCCCACGGAGCTAGTGCAGAAGCTCAGTAAGTATTTTGAAATCATGACCGCCGCGATTATGCAGCACAAAGGCACGATCGACAAATTTATCGGTGACGGAATTATGGCGTTCTGGGGCGCACCAGCGGCAGACACGCAGCATGCGGTCGATGCCTGCCTTGCGGCTTTAAGCTGTGTCAAAGCGCTGCGGGAGCTTGCGCAGTCGAAAGAGCACGGCTACTGGGCGAAGCAGCTGCGCACGCGTTTCGGCATTGCGACGGGGCCGGTGCTCGTCGGCAATATCGGCACGCGCGAGCGCATGAACTATACTGTGATGGGCGATACGGTGAATCTGTCGTCGCGCCTCGAGGGCATCAATAAATTCTACGGCACATCGATCGTCGCGAGTGAATCGACCTGGCTTCTGGTCAAAGATCAGATTGTCGGGCGTGCGCTCGATATTGTCGCGGTGAAAGGCAAGTCGCACGGTGTGCGTGTCTATGAATTGCTGGGTCTCCGCGCCACTGCCACCGCGCAGGATCTCGAACTCGAGAAAATTGCCGGGCACGGCATAACGGCCTTCGTCGCTAAAGATATGGCGGCCGCAAAAGCCGACTTCAACCGTATTCTGGAAATGAAGGAAACCGATCAATCCGCCAAGCTGATTCTGCAGCGCATTGCCGACTATGAGGCGATGCCCGATAAAACTGCGTGGAGTGCCGTCAACGCGCTGGTCGCGAAATAGCGGCAGCCATAAAGCCTATGGGCGCCGGCATGCGGATGTTCCCTTTGATCGCCATCTTTCGCACAGCTGCATTCTTTTCGGCTATCCTCATGCTATGCTCTGCGGCGGAGGCACGCTCGTGGCGCGATCTCGACGAAGGTGAGCATGAGATCTACGGCCGCGAGCGTGAAGAAAAGCTGCCGATCCGCATGTTTTTTGTGCAGCAGGAAAAATGGGAAGCGCACGATGCCTTCCATGCGTTCTGGCTCTATGCCTACACCGACTACCCGCGTTACAAAAGCAGCCGTTTTCTCCCGTTTTATTACAGCCTGAGCAGCAAGAGCGACAATCGTTATCTGCTGCTGAGCCCTGTCTACTACCGCGAGATCGACGGCAAGGAGTACGACCAGTCGCTGTTGTGGCTGTATTACTGGGGAGGCGATGAGGCAAACGCGCAAAGCTATTCGCTGTTTTTTCCGCTGTATTATAATCGTTTAAAAAATGCCAACGAACGCCTGCTGGTGTCGCCGTTTTTCCTCTATGCGAGCGACAGGGAAAACCGGAAGAGCAGCGAAAACGATGTGACGCTCGGCATTCCTTTGCTGCCGGTCATACTGTGGAAAAGCGGTGAACAGAAACGCGATCTCACTCTGTTCTATTTTTTCCGCCATCGCTCTGGTAAAGATGCGACGCTATCCTATTTTCTACCGCTCTACTATTACGACGTCGCCAAAAGCGGCAATCGCGGTTTTTTTCTTTCTCCGCTCTACATGAACGATTTTACGCCGAAATCGCATGACACCGCCGTGCTATGGCTCTACTATCGGGGAGAGCATACAGAAACAGGCAAAAACTACCATGGTCTTTTGCCTTTCTATTTCAGTTCGCGGCGGGCAGACCGCGAGAGATTTTTTATCACGCCGCTCTTTGCCTATTCCAGAACGCACCAGGCGGCAACTGCAGATTCAAAAGAAAGCAATTCAACATTCTTTTTGTCGCCGCTGTATGCCTCTGAATCCATCGACGGAGATGCGCATTCAGCTCTGCTGTGGCTTTACTATTCAGGGCAAAACACCGGCTCTGGCAAAAGTTACAGCGGTTTTTTTCCTCTGTATTATGAATCGCGCCGCGGTGAGGCGGATCGATTTTTCATCTCGCCGCTCTTCTGGTATTCGCGGGAAACCACGGAAGCGAAAAACCCGGCTTCGCCGGCGGAGCAGAAATCGGTGTTTATTTCCCCCATTTATATGCAGAGTAATTCTGCGACGGAGAGGGACGCTGCACTGCTGTGGCTCTATTACTGGGGTAGCAGTGCACAGAGCAGCAGTTACCGCGTTCTGTTCCCGTTGTATTATGATACGCAGCAAGGGGAGAACGACCGGTTTTTACTAACTCCGCTGTTCTGGTATTCGCGAAAGACCGATGCGGCAAGTAGGCAGCTGACCACATCATGGGGAATTCCGGCGGTTCCCATTATCTACTGGAGTTCGTCGGCGACCGAGAGCGAATTCAATTTGCTCTATGTGGTGAGGCATCGACGCGAGGCGAACAGCCTGCTGTCATATGCGCTGCCGTTCTATTATTATTCGCGCGAGGGCAATGAGTCGCTCGCGTCATACCTCGTGCCTTTCGTATGGGTGAGCAGCAAGGCCGATAGTTCTACCTGGCTGATTCTGCCGTTTTTCTATTCTGCCGAGGCGAAAAATTCTGCCATCAAAATTTCGCCGCTGTACTTTGCGCTGAGTGACGAACACAGCAATTTTGGACTGTTTATTCCGCTATACTTGAATTACCGCACCAAAGACTATTCATTTCATATCAATCTCACCGGCATTTCGCTCTCCGAAGAAAAGCTCACCTACCTGCCGGTGAGCGCCGAAGTCAGCCGCGAAAAAATTCTCGTCGATTGGGATCTCGGCTGGTTCTACAATCTGTTCCGCGTTTCATCGCGCGACACTTTGCGTCTGCAGCAACAGGCGAGCCCCGCTGTTGTGGTGCCGGGAAAAACCAGTGCCCGCATCATACAAAAGCGCGAACGCACGCGCGCCGATGCAGACAACTTCTTCGGCTTATATTTTCTTTTTGGCGCTTCGGCGTATGAGCGCGCGGATCATTACAGGCACTTCCGTTTGCTGCCACTGAGCTGGCTTACTTGGAATGCGAATAACGACCAGGGCGTGCAGACTGTGATCCCTTTCTATGTGAAATACCAGGACGAAGATTCGCGCTATCTCGTGTTTTTTCCGTTCTATGGTATTCAGCAAAAGTTTTTTTACACGCCGCCGGCAAAGGCTGCGCCCGCGGCGGCTGTGGCAACACCTGCGTGCACCGGCGAAATCTCGACCTGGTTACTTATTGCCTATTGGAACGAATTCGATTGCGAGACACAGATCGCGGAGCAGACCGTGCTGTGGCCTGTCTTCAACCGCTACCAGTCTGCAGTGCAGGGTGGATTTCGGATTTTTCCGGTTTTCTGGAGCAAGTGGCAGCGGAAAAATGGCCACGAGACGGCGATGCATTTTTCACCGCTGCACTTCACACGCATCGACGGCGAAAATTTCAGCACCACGTCGTGGCTGTTCTATCGCCGCCGCACCGACGCCGACCACTCGTGGGGCATCTGGGGTTTGGTGCATCTCGACCGGCGGCACGATGGTCGTGAAGCGACAACCTTTATGCTGCCTTTTTATCATCACAGAATTGCGTACGCGCCTGTCGCGGATGCGCAAAATGCCGGCGTTGCACCGCCGCGCGCCGAAGCGTTGTTCACCTTTGCCGCTCTGTTCTGGCGTTACCAGGAAACGCATGGTGACGCGGAATTCACGGGACATTTTTCCCCGCTGTATGTGTATCTATCTGACAGAGACCGTTTCAGCTATTTTCTTTCGTGGCTTTTTTACCGCACCGAATCGACTGCCGGCACGAGCATCGGCGTCCCCGTCATCTTTCATCGTCGAGTGTTAAAAGACGACATTTACGCCAATCTGTTTCTGATTCCATTCTACCATTCGCGCGACACGCGCAGCACCGGAAATACCGAATATGTGACTTGGTTTTTGCCGTTGTTTTACCACAGAACATCTGCCGATTCGGGCACGCTCTTGTTACCGCTTTTCTACCGCTACTCGCAGCGCATATACGTGCATGCGACGAACGACCTGCGACAAAATCCTGCGCCGACCGATGCGGCAGATTTTGAAATCGGGCATTTCTCACCGTTTTATCTTTACAATTCGTACGGCAAGTCTTCGTCGTTGTATTCATGGCTGTTCTACCGCTCGGCGTCGGAAGCGGAAACAAGTTACGGCGTACCGCTGCTGTTTCACCGCAGGTCGCGCAGCGATAACAGTTACAGCAATTTTTATATCCCGCTGTTTTATCGCTCGCGCGAACAGCTGCCCGACGCCGGCGAGGAGACAGTCACCTGGCTATTGCCGCTTTTTTATGCGCGCAATTCAGCGCATTCGGGCGTCTTTGTGTTGCCGCTGTTGTTGCACCGCAAGGTACTCGACGACGGCAGTTTCAGCAATTTCTTTTTGTTGCCTTTTTACTGGTCGCGCGAAAAATTAATCCCCGAGGCGGGCGGGGAAGAAACTGTCACGCTATTGTTTCCGCTGTGGTACCAGCGTGCCAATAACCGCACTACTGTGCGCCTTGTAGCGGGCTATTACCACGAAAGGGCGCCGCAGTACGGTAAAGATCTGTTTCCGCTCGTTGGGGGCCGCACCTATGACGAGAGCGCTGGCACTTACAGTTGGCATGCTCTGCTGCATACAATTGCTTATGAGCGCACGAAACAATCGGCTGAGTTCCGGTTGTTTTATGGGCTGGGCTTCAACTATGCAGACGAAGAGCGGATTTTCAGCTGGCATTTCGCACTAGTTACCGGTTATAAGCATTATCTCGATACGGGTAAAATTCGGCACCACCTGCTGCCGCTGTGGTGGCATACACACCACGGCGAGGACAGCGATCTCTATCTGCCATTCTTGCTCGCGGCATTTCAGAATCACGATCACGGAAACCGCATTTTTCGCGCGATTGCGCTTGGCCTGTTGTATTACCAGAACACTAATCTGCAGGCGTATGAGCAGACCCTGGGTGTCGCGCTCGGTGCGCTCTATTACCACAACAAATATCCCGAGCGCCGCTTCGATTCGTACGGCAGTCTCTATGGCCTGTTGTGGCACTATGAAACAGAAGATAATTACAAACGTTTTTCGCTGCTGACTTTCGTCTATACGCGCACCGAGACCGAAAAGGGCACGCGCCACCGCCTGCTGGGAATTCCGCTCAATTGATGGCCTTTTATTGGTAGCCGCGCCGGCTAAAAAAATTGCCCTGTCGATGGCAGTCTCTTCAGGGCCGTAATGTCTGAATCGCATGAACTGAAATATTCCGACCTCGTGCAGGGAATTCCCGAACGGCGTTTTGTGCGCGCCGGCGACGTGAAACGGCTCGTTTCGCGCCTCAATAAACTTTCGCTGGTTATGCAGGTTTCGCGCTCGCTCATGGGGGCGATCGATGTCAAAAAACTGCTGTCTGAAATTCTGAACAAGGCGCGCATTGTCATGAATGCCGACAAAGCCTCGATTTTCATGATCGACGAAGCGCGCAATGAAATCTTTGCTTCGGTCACGCTCGATGGCTCAGAAATACGCCTGCCGCGCGGGTCGGGGATTATCGGCTTCGTGGCCGATTCGGGCGAGACGGTGAATATACCCGACGCATACAATGACAGCCGCTTCAACCGCGACAACGATCTCAAGAGCGGTTACCGCACGCGCGCTATACTCTGCATGCCGGTGCAGGACCAGCAGAACAGGATCACCGGTGCGCTACAGGTGCTGAACAAATCAGACGGCGGCATTTTCACGCACGAAGACGAAGAACTGCTGACGGCCTTCACCGCGATGGTGGGCGTCTGCCTTGAAAACGCGCGCGCTTACGAAGAACTCGCCGCCGAACGCAATTCGCTCGAAGATAAGGTCGCAGAGAGGACAATAGAGCTCGCACTCGCGAAGGCAGAGACTGACCAAATCCTGCATGCCGTTGCGGAAGGACTGTTTTTGCTCTATAAGAGCGGAGACAATTACATCATCGGAGCAGGCCATTCGCAGGCGCTCGGCAGTATCTTTGAACAGAAGGAGTTGCGCAGCAAGAACTTCATGAATGCCATTTCGATTTTTGTGGAGCCTTCGGTAACTGAAAAGACCCGGCTTTTTCTGGAATTAATGTTTGATGCTGCGAAGAAACAGGCTGTGCTCATAAAGCTAAACCCGCTGGCCACAGTGAAAGCTGTTTTTTCTGCTTCGGGGGCACAAAAATTTCTGCGCTTTCGTTTTAACCGCGTTATGGATGAACAGCCGAACGGCGCGACGGCCGTAGATCACCTGATGGTAACGGTGAGTGACATTTCGCACGAAATCGCGCTACAGCAGAAACTTGAGCGTACCGAAGAACAGAACCGCAAGCATATGGAGCTGTTGCTGGCTATTCTGCAATCGGAACCGGCGACGCTGTCTGAATTTTTGAACGATCTGAATCTCGATCTCGAGCAGGCGAAGGGGCTGCTGCGCGAAGATGAGAGCAAAGATGCCGCAGGCCGCCGTAATATGCTGGTCGATGTCTACCGCGTGGTGCATTCGATCAAGGGAAATTCATCGCTGTTGAATTTTCAATCGCTGACCGGTCTTGCGCACCAGACAGAAAGCCAAATCGATGCACTGGTGAACAGCAATGAGATTGAAGTTTCACAGCTCCCGGCTATTATTGCGCGGCTCGACGAGCTGGCACAGCTGTCTGAGGAACTGCGCACCTGGCTCGACAAAATCGCCACCTTTCAGACGGCAATTTCAGGCGAAAAGAAGATGGATTTTCTGCTGCTCTCTCTCAAAAGCTCGCTCGAAAAGGCTGCCATCTCACAGAAGAAAGAAATTTTGTTTGAGACGAAAGATTTTGAGCCTGGGATGATTACACCGGCAATGCGCAAATCCGCCAAAGACATGTTGCTGCAGCTTGTGCGCAACGCTGCGATCCATGGTATTGAGGTTCCCGAAGACAGGCTGGCTGCCGGCAAAGACCGCGCGGGGCACGTGACGCTGCGCTCAGAAAACCGCGACGGCCGACTGGTGATCACGCTAGAAGACGATGGCTGCGGCATCGACGTCGAAAGAGTCGCCGATCAGCTTTTGCAGCAGAAGCGTGTTACGCCCGAAACACTTTCGCAGATGAGTGAAGGCGATAAGCTGCGTTTGATTTTCACCGCCGGTGTATCAACGCACGAGGGTGTGTCTGAATTTGCCGGACGCGGTATGGGCATGAGCATCGTCACAGAGAGCGCACGGCAGATCGGCGCGGAAATTACAGTAGAATCGGTCAAAGGTCTCTTCACGCGCTTCATCATCAATATGTAAAAATTGCCCCCGTCACGCCGCGGGGCGCAAAGACAATTAAAAACATTTTTGTCACATTCTGTTGACAGCGGAATGACACGGGGTAACGGCAGTCATGCGATGCGGCCTGACAGCCCTGTTGCTCGCTGCCCTCTCGGGTAATGCTGTAATACAGCGGAAAGCCACCTTACCGGAAAAGCCCGCTGCGCATGACCACAAACCACTGAAAATTGATATCCCCAAAGCAGACGCGGAATCTGCTCATGCGCTCAAACGGGAGGCGGATGGCAGATCCTTTGAACTCCATGGCGCACGCAGGGCACGAAATTCCTCTGCAGGTTCGTTCACCATGGCGGCAGGTGCCGGTGCCTGGCTGCCGCATGGAAACCTATCCCGTCTCGGTAACCATCCCTCGATCGGTTTGCTGTTTTTGCTGGGCTCGGGCCGGTTTTATATCGGCCTTGCATACGATTTTCGCCTCGGCAATACGCCAGCGGCCTACACCTATTACAATCCGAATACGGTGGCAGTCGAGCGCACCGTTTCGTTCTTTGGTATGCTTTTTGGGCCTGATTTTCGCTGGGAATTCCAGCGTGCCGGCAGCGCTTCAGTGTTTCTCGCCGCCGGCGTCGGCTATGACATGATCATGCATCTCGCGGTTCCGCGTTCCTCTGGCTTACGCTCGGCGTTCAGCGATACGGTCAATTTCAACGGTGGCCTGGTATTGCGCCGTTATTTCACGGCAGACCACGGCGCTTTTCTGGATCTGGATATGCGCGCGCATACGGTATATTTTGGCAGCGGTTATTACGGCGGCGACGACCTGTCCGGCTACTACTTCACCGTTGCGCTGCTGGCGGGGTACCGGCTGCCATTTTACGACTGAACGGTCTTTCGCGAAAGCGACTATTAAGTCTCGGAAAATGTTTTTCGCTTTACGTAATGAACGGTGTTAGATATACGTCCTCCATAACTAACAAAGTTAGTTATGGAGGACGTATATGACAACTATTCTCATCTTTTTCGCGGCGCACTGGGTGGCCTCGGCATTTGCACAGAGTTTCTTTCTGCACCGCTACGCGTCTCACAGCATGTTCACAATGAACAAAGGCTGGGAGAAATTCTGGCACCTGTTCACGATTATTGCGCAAGGGCCGTCATACCTCAATCCGCGCGGCTATGCAATTCTGCACCGCATGCACCACCAGTTCAGCGACACAGAAAAAGACCCGCATAGCCCGCACCATGCGAAGAACTTCTTCGACATGATGATCAAAACAAAGCATAACTATGACAACTATGCCTATGGCAAAATTCAGGCGCCGACGGTGTTTTCTGAAAACACGCCGTCCTGGCCGGCAGTCGACAACCTGGGCCAGTCATGGGTGTTCCGTATCGCCGCGGGTTCGCTCTACGCCTTCTTCTACATGGCATTCGTGCCGCCCGGCATGTGGTATCTCTACCTGCTGCTGCCGATGCACTGGCTGATGGGGCCGATCGACGGTGCGCTCGTCAACTGGGGCGGCCACATGTATGGTTATGTGAACTTCAAAGTGAAGGATGAATCGCGTAACGCGCTGCCGATCGACTTTTTGGTGGGAGGGGAGCTGTACCAGAACAACCACCACGTTTTCGGTACATCGCCGAACTTTGCCAAACGCTGGTTTGAACTCGACACGACATATCAGGTTATGCGAGTGCTGAACTTATTACACATCATTCGCCTGAAAAACCCGGCCGTCGAGAAGACAATGGCCAAAGCCGAATCGCCGGCCACCGTAATCATAAAGCCTGCGCTGGCACGCGACGTGCCGCGTTGCGAGCCGCCAACGACGGCGTCTTCGCGAGCGCGGGTCAGCTCGCGCCACGCGGCGGCTTAACATTACGATGCTCGCGCCGACAAGGGGGATTTTCCCCGAAATGAAAATCACCCCTGTCGATCGCGCGCTGCGACTCAAAAGCCTGCGCGACAAAAAAGCGGCCGAACGCGCGCTCAAAGTGCGCGAACGTGCCGCGCGCTTAGCCACCGGACGAGGTGGCAAAAAAGACTCCACTGAAGACAAAGCAAAACCCGGAAAGCTGCCCCGCCGTGCGCGCGGTTCTCTCAGCCGCGACGAGATCGTCAGAGCGGCGCATGACATCATGAGCACCGAAGGCGTCGAAGCGCTCAGCATGCGCCGCGTCGCCGAAAAGCTCGGCTGCTCGGTCGCCAGTCCCTACGCGCACTTCGAAAACCAGGAAGAGATCATGCGCGAGCTGATCATGAATGGCGAGCGCCAACTGACCAGCGATCTCAGGGCGGCCAAGAACAGCGCAACCGATGTGTATGCGCAGCTCGACGCAATCGCGCACGCCTACTGGAACTTTGCCAACGAAAACCGCCAGCTGCACCGGCTGATGTTCTCCGCGGCGGGTGGCAAACTCTACCGCAAGTCGTTCCCAACATTACCGACCTCGTACCGTGTGTTTCTCGAAACCATCCGCCGCGGCATTTCTTCGGGCGCCATCCCGTACACGCGCAAAAGTTACCCGGCGATCGCGCGCACCATGTGGAGTTGGATGTATGGTCTCATCGTGCTTGAACTCAACGACATGGTGCGCCATCCGAAAGACTCTGATCCGGTCAAAGAAGGCATCACCTTCTTCACGAAGATGCTGAGAAGCGGTGAACATCCGCGCTTCGACCGCCGCCTTTCGCGCTGATCTGGTTTGTTCAGGCAGATAAAAGAAATTTTTCCCACAGACGAAAAAACAGCAACCACGCGCCGACGCTGATTCCGGTTGCAGCGAAGAGCAGCACCAGATTGGCAACGCGCGCGCGGCGCAGTTCATCGGCCGAAACTTTCTGCACGGGTTTTGCGAGCGCGACGAGCGCCAGCGCCCAGCCGATCGCGCCCGATAGCAGGCCCAGAAACCACGGCAGCAAACCATAGGCTACGAGCCCTAAATCACCTGCCGCATTTTTTCCCTTCTGCGGCAAAAGCAGTGCCCGCGCGGACTGCAGATTGAGATTTCCGCGCGGCCATGCCACACCCCGGAGCGTCAGCGCCACGCTGCCACCCGATTTGAGTTGAATATCCCAAAAGTCTTCGCTCGTCTTAGAGCGTTGTGTGGTGTGTGTGGCGACGCTCCAATCCACAGAGCGCACCGCGGCACGGGAAAATTTTTCCTCTTGAGTTTTCACGAGTGTGCGCTTCAGCAGATAACAATCCGGAAAATCAGGTCGCGTACTCTGTTCCACCGCACAGGTAAGGTGTGCGCCTTGCCCAAAAAGGAGAAAAATAACCATACCGAGCGCAGTGCCGGTAAACCACGCTATAATTCCGCGCAGCGGCTGTTGTTCCATGTTTCCCGTTCGCGCGCCTTTCAGCGCCGTCAACAAATAGAAAAGCTTTTCCCGCCGCGACTTGTTCTATGGACTTGGGTGCAGTGCCACTCATACCTTTGATGCTTGCCGTGAATCTGCCGGTCGGATATCTGCTTTGCCGCCACTTCAGGATTCGGGCTTACTGGAAAATACTGCTGGTCGGGCTCGGACAGTATGTTGCCAGCGCATTTATTCTCGCTGCGGTGCTGATCTTTACCGATAACAGCCCTGAGAACAATACTAAATTCATGAATATGCTCTTTCTGGGGGGCACGGGCGTTATCCTGTTCGCGATCATTGCCGTACCGCTCATCTTGCTCTATGCCTGGTTTTTGCACTGGTGGTTCGCGCGCAAGTCTGCCTGACCTTTAACTGGCAGCGAAATAATTGGATTTTTACATCTTTTTGGTGTATCTTTCCCTCTAACGGCCGATCGATACAGAAATTTCATGTGTGCCGTTTTACCAATTTACCCACTGGAGTATAAAATGTCAGAAGTCAAAATGCGCGGAAGAGTAGTTCACACCGTTGGCAACCTGCCGGCGATCGGCAGCACGGTGCCCGATTTCCGTCTCACCAAACAAGACCTTTCAGAGCTGAAGCTCGCCGATCTTGCAGGTAAAAAAGTTATCTACAATATTTTCCCTTCAATCGACACCGGCACTTGCGCTATGTCGGTGCGAAAATTCAACGAACAGGCAGCCGCTCTCGACAACACTTTCGTCGTCTGCGTCTCTGCCGACCTGCCGTTTGCCGCAAAACGCTTCTGCGGCGCAGAGGGCATCGAAAAAGTTATCACTGCGTCTGACCTCAGAGACAAGGATTTCGGTAAGCGCTGGGGTTTGACCTTCACCGACGGCGCGCTGGAAGGCCTGCTTTCGCGCGCAGTGGTTGTCACCGATGCGGGCGGCAAGGTAGTCTATACCGAGCAGGTTGCTGAAGTCATCCATGAGCCGGATTATGAAAAGGCTTTGGCGGCGGCGAAAGGCGCGTAAATCGCGTAGTCATAACAGATCGAACGCAAAACCTGCGGAAAAATATAGCCGCGAATAATTTGCGACGCCCGTTGCGAATGAATTCGCGGCATCGACTGAGCTATCGATGCGCGCCTGATCTTCGGCAGAGATCGCAGCCGAATTGGTCTTAGGCCTCTCGACGGTTGCCGAAAAATAATCCGGGATTTCCAGGCCAACTTCCCAATAGATATTGCGAAATTTAAAAGCTGCAGCCAGGTAGTAATTCTTCTGGTTGAAATACACAGTGGTGAAATCGTTAAAATAACCTGAGGAAGCCGGTGCACAATTGCATGAGATCGGCGTGTTCATAAAATGGTTCCGGTATAGATAACCGGCAACGAGTGCAATATGCCAGTAATCGATTCTTATTACATTGATCCCCAGATAAAATTGCGCCTGTCCGTAATACCAGCCGGCGGTGATCAAATTACCTGATGCACCAGCGCGCACACCGGCATAAATCAGCCAACTGCTGTTCGTTTGAACTCCCAGCGTCAGCTGCGGAAAGATATTCAACGGACTCGAAATTCCCAGTATTCCCTCGGTCAGGTGCCAGCGTTCTTCATTGGGTACCGCTAGCCGACGCAACCAGTGTGGGGGGATTCCCTTGTCCTGCAGCCTTTTTTCGAGGCCGCTTTTGCGGTAACTTAGCACCTCGGACAAAGGTACAGAATGGATGGCGTCGCCTTGCATGATGTTGATTTGCTTATCATCCAATGAAAGAATAGTGCCCGAAAATCGCACGTAATCAGCACGCAGCACATAATCCCAAAAAGCAGCTTTATAATCGAGGGCTGACTCAAGCTTCGCGTTCTGGTCTGCGCTTATCGTCGTATCGGTAAAAGTAGTGCCGTTTGAAACAACTCGAAACACGGCCGCCCGCCGCACATCCTTAACTTCGCCATTTTGCTCAAATGCAACTTTTTCCTGTGTCACCTCAAGCACCAGGACATCGTAGTAGACCGAGTCTTCATATGTGCGTATGTCGGCAGGCGCTGACCGGGGCAGGGCGTCCAGATTCTGTAACCTTTCTGAATTGCCGGCGGTTGTCGCTGTCACAGCCAGCGTACAGAGCATCAAAAATGCTTTCCTATTCATATTCTCTCCGTTTAGTTTGTGAAATCCAGATTTCAAAAATAATACGCGATGCCCGCACCCCAGAATTCGGTGTTCTTCAGGTAAAAGTTTCCGCGTGGGTCGATGCCTTCGAAATAGTGTGCGATGAGTCGAAAGCTGCCGACGCTATCGCCGTTGATTTTGACGCCGAATGCGAGGGATTTATTCACGCGATAGTTATTTTCCGTCTGCGCATAGAATAGCGCGGAAAAAAAAGGTCGAAACACGCCGACGGTCGGCAGTTCGATTTCGAGCCCGGTTTGCATGCCGATCAGGAATGCATCGCGGATATCGACGGGTGAAACAGAAGCATTGACCCAGGTAAAACCGGCAAGCAAACGCAAATCAAAGACGGACAATTTGAAATGGTAATCTGAAATGAGCTGCAGATGCTCGCGCGAATAGCGGAAGGCGGACGTCTCTTCATTGTTGCTTTTGTAGTAACCTTCGCTCAGGTGGGTGCTGGTGTGCGCATAACGGAACGTGAAGCCGAGTTGCCCCACGCGGTAATCCGCATAAGCGCCAAAGACTGCGTCGTACGAATTCAGATCAAAGGCGAAACCGTCTTTAATCTGCAGGCGGTTAAGACCCAGGCCGAAAATACCAACCTGCGCGTGGTGGTCGCCTTCGGCTTGCAGATCCATAATGGGATAGTGACCACCGATCGTGGCATTGACGCGCTTCTCGTTGAGGACAATGTAGTCGAATTTGATTTCTTTCAGATCAGAAACGATTGGCCTGAACGGCCGGTAATCGAATTTGAGCCACTGTATTTTTGCGTCAATGCCGGCCACTGCAAGTATGCAACCGAAAAGCAAAGCCAGGTTTGTAATTGTTTTCATGAGATCTCCTAAAGTGAAATGGTGACCAGATTGATGTAATAGAGCACATCGCCGTCCCGGTCGAAGCGGCCTGAATTTCTGTAAGGAACTGGCAGACCGAGCGACAGCCGCCCTGCATTCAGATGAAATAAGGCCAGCGCGTCGCTGAAGCCGGCGCTGCCCGCGGTGAGGTGATAGACGAACAGCGGCCCGAACAGAGGTACCAGATTACCCGCAAAGGTGAGGAAAGGATTAGCGCGCCCCTGGAAAATTTTTCCCGAAAAGAGTACGCCGAGAGTGTAGCCTATTGACAGCCCGGTAATAGCCTGCACCGGCGTGATTTGTCCGCTTTCACGGGCACCTGAGATCTCGTTGCTGTCCTGCCGCAAAAACAGATAACCGAGCCCTGCGCCGATCACGCCGCTGGTGGTCTGTACACCCAACTGCAACGAGTCGAAGCGCCGGAACTCAATGCCCCACAGCGGCCATTGCAGCAAAAACAGAATTATTGCTTTCATAGCGTTCGGTATTGTAACAACCGAACGGACAAAAACTGTTACCGGAATTGAATATTTTTTGGAAGACTAAATCCGTCGCTCAAAAATACGTCAATGAGACCATAATGCCGATAACGACGTTTTGCACCTGGTCTGCAAAAAAGCGCGGGTCTGAACTTGAGCCACCGTAGACCGCGCCAAAATAAGAGAACCACGAAATTCCCAGCCCGAGGTCGTTTGCGAGTTTCCATTCCATACCGGCATTGAGCTCAAGACCAAAGCCAAGACCAGAAGCATAGCGCAGAGTTTCCGGGCCGCGGCCGAAATCCTGAGTAACAGAGATCCGGTTCCAGGCGGCATTGGCCGAACCTCCGACATAGAACCCCGACGGGTAAAAATGGTATCTGGCTCCCACCCCCGCGTTAATAATGATAGGGCTCGTGTCTCCCGATGATTTTGTGAGGTTTTTCATGCCGCCGAGCGCGCCGGTGAAATAGACAGCGGTTTCGTTGCGCAGTTTGATTCCAGCCATAATACGGCCGGTATAACCGAGATCTGCAAGATCGTAGTTGCGCAACTTGCCTGCGCCCGGCATGAAAAAATGGAATGAGGGCCCGACAATCGTAGAGAAAAACAAACTGGAATTATATCGTTGTTTTACTTCGGCGCTTTGGTTTTCGGGCAAGGCGCTGAACTGCGCAAAATCTATTTTTTTCCTCTCATTGGTCTTCAAATGAATTTCGCTTTCGAGCACCGTTTTGTCGCGAAAAATACGGATGAGAAATTTATCGGCATGGATGCTGACGGCGAGCGGGCTTGTCGAAGTCTTATTCAACTTCAGCGCGAGACGATTGTTACTGTCGAAAATATACATTAATCCCTGAATATTGCCACCGAAGACCAATTGTGATGCCGAGCGGTTCAAATCTGATACTGTCAGCTCGCCGTGGCCAGAAACCCGGAAATCAAAATACGGATGTTGCGGACCTGCGCCCGATTTCAGCGTGTTGGCGAGCGTCTCTTCATAGGAATAGGTGTAAGCTTCGTGCAGACTCACGCGGCTGTCGCGGTTGAGATCCGCAGCTCCCCTTAAACCGGCGATCAGGTTATGCGTAAAAAATGAACCGCGCAGCTGATCTGATTCCTGCGAGTCTTCAGAAGAAGAGCTTGAGGCGAGAATGGCCGTTCCCCGGTGATCGGTCGTTTCAGCGATGATAGACGATAAAACTTTTTTGCCCCCTTTGAGTCTCGCGAGGCTGCCTGAGGAACAGGAATCCAGAATGACGATATTCACTTCTGAAGGCAGGTCCTGTATCCAGCTTCTGAGATCCGCATATTCAAGTACCGAATTGTCGATGAGCAGGCCGTGTTCATTCGAATGGCCCGAGTAGTAAAAGAAAACTTCACGGGCGCCCCCTTGCTTTTCCGCCAGCATGCGCGCGAAAGATTTCAGATTCTGCCGCAAGGCACGGATATCTGGTTCGAGCAATATGACCGTATTCTCGCGGCGCAGGTCACCCGTTTCGGCCAGAGTCGCCTGCAGATTGCGGACGTCATGGTGAGAGTATTTGAGCGGTGGCCGGCTTTTGCCTCCGTTATTTTTGCCTATGAAGAGGCCGTAGCGCGTGCCGGCCTGTATCGCCCCCGCCCAAAAGAGTAATATAATTATGAGAAAGGCTTGCCTCATTCCTTTTTCAATTGTAGTGAGGTCTTCTGCACCTCCGGGCCGATCACCTTGTCGATCGTTCCCGACCGCGCGAGTTCCTGCATGACCCGCTTCAGCGGTATCGGCTGCGCAGAGGTGAGAAAGTAGAATTTTTCGAAGCCAGGTTTTTCATCGAGCCTGAATGCCAGCGGTAGCGCAACCCGATTACCCTTCTGCAGCGCCTGCGAAAATTTCTCCGTTTCGGGAAAGTGCAGCGTCACTGATTTTATGGCATCGACGGAGAGAATGACTCCATAACGCTGCCCCGAGGCGCGGTACGCAATCTGGATTTCTTCGCCGGGCTGGACTTTTTCGCCATCAGCCAGTGATATCGCCTGCGCATTTCGTATCGCCGAGACGAAAAGAGCCGGCTTATTGCCCTTAAGCCGTACCGCGTTTTCCGTGGAATTACCGTTCATCGCGATGGTCAGATTTTCCTGTTTTTTCTCTGTTACTGTGCCAGTGTCCTCAACGGGTGGCTTCGGCAGAAAGAGCAGAATGCCGGCCAGCGCCGTGGCAAACGCAAGGCCGCCTATCACTGGCGGCAACAAAAACAACTTCCACCATGGGCTTTTGCCGTCTGCGCCTTGCCGCTTCATATGGGGAAATTTGCGAAAGTATGCTTCACTGTCGGCGCGCAACGCGTCGAGTTTTGCCCTGAGGTCTGCGTTGCGTTCGAGTTCAACGGCGAACCGCTGCATTTCTGCGGCAGGCAGTTCGCCCAACAAATAGCGCTCGAGCTTCAGATCAAAACTGTGCTTTTTATTCATCCGCTGCCGCCTTGATTCCTGCTGCCTTTTCCGATATTTTCTTCAGACGCTTTCTGACGCCCGATACCGATAAGCCGGATATTTCCGCAATTTCTTCGTAAGTCATCTGGTCGAGGTAGCGCATTACGGCCAATTCCATCATATCTGCCTTTTCGCCCGAAAAAATACGGAAAAGCACCTCTCTCGCCTGCAGCGTTTCGGAAAAGTCGTCTTTCCCCTCGATCGCGTTGAAAAACGCGTCGTCTTTTACACTAAATTTATTTTCGCGCTTCATGATATTGAGGCAGATGTTGGTCGCCATGCGGTACAACAACGACGAAGGAAATTCATCTTTTATACGTGCGTTGTTCCTGACGAGGGAAAGAAAGACTTCCTGTACCGCGTCCTGTGCCCGGCCTTCATCGCGCAGCATCTGCATACACCTCCTGAAAACCATGGCCGCATACTTGCGGTAATACAAGTCTATATCGACAGGCAAAGCTTCCCCTCATAGTTCATAAACAACCAAACCCGCAGAAACTGTTACTTTTTCTTCTCTTTTTTACTGACCCACAGAATGCCGAATCTCATAACACGTGTGTATCCACTTGTTCCGAAAGTCTTCCGGAATTGTCTGCGCGCTGATATTCTTAACCGTAGCCCTGTCGCTCGCTTCGGGAAAACGGATGCTGAATTTGCGGTAATTGGTGGAAAAATAGAGAACTCCGCCGGGCTTGAGCGCCTTCAGGCAATCGCGCACCAGCTGAGGATGGTCGCGTAAAACGTCAAAATCCCGCTCCTGCTTGCGGCTTTTGGAGAATACCGGCGGATCGCAGACGATGATGTCATAGAAGTCCGGTTTTGCCTCGGCGAGAAATGCGCGCGCATCGAGGCGGAACTGCTCATGCGGAACCGAGGCCAGATTGTTGAGTTTCAGGTTCTCTTCGACAATACCCAGGTATTTGGCCGACAGGTCGACGCTGTGCACGAGTGCAGCGCCACCCGCAGCTGCATACACGCTGAAAGACCCCGTGTAGCAGAAGAGATTGAGGACTTTTTTTCCCTCTGCCATCTCGCGCACGCGTGTGCGCAGGTTGCGGTGGTCCAGAAACAGTCCGGTATCAAGCCAGTTATCGGGGTAGATCAGAAACTTCAGCCCGCCCTCGTGCACAACGAAGCTCGCACCTTCGGCGAGTTTTTCATATTGTTCACCCTCGCCGCGGCGAATGCGGGTTTTCAGGTGCAGCTTTTCAGGGGGGATTTCAAACGTGCTGCGAAAAATTTCCGTGGCCTGGATTTTCCATTCCGGATAATCTTTGCGCGCCTGGATTGCGGCATTCTCGAATTCTGTCAGAATCAGATGATCTTCGTAGAGATCTGCAACGAAAGGATATTCGGGTATGTCGCGGTCATAGACGCGGTAGCAGCTGATGCCGCGCCGGCGCGCCCATTTGGCCCAGTGCTTTTTCATCCGCATCAGGCGGTTTTGCAGAACTTGCATGCGTGGCAGTCGTCTCGCGGTTTACTGGTTTTCGGGAAGAAGGTCGTCGATCGTGGTCTGCAGTGAATCTGCGCCCGAAAGAGAGCATTTCGTGAGTTTCGATACGAATGTTTTCACCGGCACGCGCAACTCGTAATCGCACTGTTTGATAGCAGCGCCGGTATTGCTGTCGAGTGTGATGATTTTGCCGCGCACGCGCACCGGATTTTCACCGCGGTTACGCGCTTCGAGAGACAGCAGCGAACCTTCGTTGCTGACGCGCAAAACCCAGACATCCACCGTGTCCTGGGTCGCGACTTCAGAGCGCAGCTTCGTATCCTGCGCAACGATGGCACCGAGCGCCAGAGCGCAGATTGCCGCGGCGATGGTCCGGTTTGCCATCATGGAGCTTTCAGCAGTTTTTTGCCGTTCCATTTCAGCCAGAATTTTTCAATTTTCTTGTCTTTCGGATTATCGTGATCGCCGTGTTCGCGCACAATGAAGAGGTGGTTGGCCTTGCCACCCTTGTCGTCGGGAAAAGTCAGCGTCTCAATTGCATACACGGGTGCGTCGGCACCGTCAATAGTGCTGTGTACCAAACTGAGCGCGCTGCCGTTCCAGAAAAAATACACCGTGTTACCTTTGCCGCCGCAATATTCCTGCATAAAACGCACAGACAAGACATTGTTCACTGCGGTAAAACCACGATTGCCATGCGCTTTAACCTCGGCGCGCGAGGCAAAACCGACGCCTTCGGCGATAATCAGTTTGGCGAGTTCTTTACCGTCTTTGGCCACGCGCAGTTGTGAAGAATATTGTTCGTATCCCCCGGCCTCTTTTTTGCCGGGGCCGATGCCATAGAGAAAGACGAGTCCGTCTTTCGAAACCGCGAAGCCCTTGGCGATCAGATTGCCCCAGATATAGCCTTCTGTTTTTTTGCCTTCTTTACTAAACGTGACCTTATACCACGGCGCTTCGACGCCATCTTGTGTGAGTCGGGTATCTGTCTGCGCAGTGGGAGTTATTTCTGAACCGATACTGAGCTCGCCGATCGCTTCGGCTTTTGTGTCGGGTTTTGCGCGCACGCGCACCTTGTTGCCGATCAGCCGGTGCGGTATCCCCAGTTGCAGATACTCGGCGCCGTCGGCACAGATCTCAGCCGCGCCGGCGAGTAAAAACAACAGACCCAGAAATTTCATAGCCTACGCGACTGCGAATCTTTGCAGCACGTCAAGATCAATGTGTTCGAGCACCGACACATGCGTCGCTTCGAGTACGACGCGCGGTGCTTTATTGGCATTATACGCTTCAATCCAGCGCGGCATACACAGGCACCAGCGGTCGCCGTCTTTAAGGCCGTCGAAGGCATATTCAGGCAGCGGTGTGGAAAGGTCATTGCCCACCGATTTACTGAATTCCAGAAACTCATCGGTCACCTGCACGCATACGGTATGCATGCCCACATCTTCCGGATTCGTATTGCAGCAACCGTCGCGGAAAAAGCCCGTGAGCGGATCGATGCTACAGTGCTGGAGTTCGCTGCCGAGTACGTTGAGTGCCATATTCACAACGCGCCGCGCAAAAAAGGCGCTGTCAATCGCAAATCGTTTAAGGGCGCAGCGTTCCCGTCATGGCATCGACGATTGCGATTTTAGACGCGGCTGTGCCGCCGTTGACGAGACTGAACATGCCGCCGGCAAAGACACTCGAGCCGACATTGGCGAGCGTGAGAACCTGGCTGCCGAAGTTTGGATCCCAGCTTGCGAGGTTTCCTGTCAAATTCGTGGCGCCGCCAAAATTTCTCACAGAAGCCACAAAAGCACCCGCACCGCTGAACTGGCCGCCAACGTAGAGATTCGTGGGGCTGATACTCAGAGTATTGACCTGATTGCCGGCACCGGTGCCGACGCCGTTAGCAAAGCCGATCGCCCCGCCCCCAGACGACGCCGAAATCGCGCCAAAGTAATTGAAGGCTATGCCGCAGGCGGAGCCGCCGAACGCACCGCCGAAATAGACATTCCCGCCAAAGGTCACGATTGAAGTGACGGGAAAAGTCGGGCTGCTGCTGCACCATGCTGCAAAAGCAGTGCCTGAACCGGTGCCCGCATCGACGGCGGCAAGGTAACTGCGCGTATTACCGCCCACGGTACCGCCCGTGAAGGTACCGCCGAGAATCGCAGTAGTACCCGAAATGCCGATCGCTGAGACTACACCAGTGCCCGTAATACTGGCGTTAAAAGCATTGGGAGCGTTCGTACCCGAAGCGAACGCCGCAACGAGTTTGCGTGACATTCCGCCAGCGACCGCAAAGGCACCACCGACATAAATTGTGCCGGTGTTAACAGCCAGCGCACTGACGGCTGCATCGGTTGAAGGCGACCATGCGGTCACTGTGCCCGTCGGATTAAAAGCAGCGAGGTTTGTCCGCGGACTGCCACCGGCCATGGTAAAAGATCCGCCGACGACCAATTGTGTACCGTCGATAGCCAGCGCATTCACCGCGCCATTGGTGTCGAATGTCGGAGGCCCAAAACTGCCGCCGAGCAAATTTCCTGTGGTCAGATCGATTGCCATGAGGTTGTTACGCGTCTGCGCACCCGTCACCTGGCTGAAACTGCCGCCCACAAACAGCGTATTACACGAAATTGCCAGCGCGCGCACTTCTGAGCCGGCGGTGATGCCGACCCTCATGAGCGCCTGCTGCGTTGTGAAAGTATTGCTACTGCTGTACGTTGCGGTCATCGGCACCGAGTTTGTGCTTTGTACGGTATTCAAAATTTTCACCTGCATCGGGTATTGTGTATCAACGCAGAAGCCCACAGCGGGCGTGAAGTTTGCCGTCGTCTGCGTCGGGAAAGCAACCGTGCCGCCCAGACATGTGGCAAAACCGTCGACAGACACCTGGAAAGTTCCGGTGCAGGCGCCGCCAGCGGCCTGCGCATTAATGGTACCGGTATTCATGTTCTGATTGAATACGACGCTCACCGGCGACGTGACACCGAAACCCGTGGCGCCATTGGTTGGAGTGACAGACACGACTGCGGGCGGCGGACTGATAACGAGGCTCTTGTTGGCACCGAGTGACCCGATGCCTCCGGGAGATGGCAGCGTCAGGCTCGCGGCGTTGAGCGCAGCGTCTTTAATCGCACCGCTCCCAAACGAAAGTGCAGTTGTATTAGCGTAATCGAGATCGGGAGAGGAGTTTCCCGCCGCCACTGTGTAGTCAAAAGTGAGCGTATTGGTGCCGGTACCCGATGTGTAGTTTATCACCGTCGTCGCCGGCGAACCTGTTGAAAGGGTGAGCGTTGGTGTGCCCGTGACATTAACCATCTCGCTGAATGTCACCTGCACTGAGATAACAGAACCGACATTGTAGGTGCCATTGGCGGTTGAGGATGTCACACCGGTAACGGTTGGTACGCTCGTGTCTATGACGTAAGCCGCGGTACCGACGGCAGAGTCTGTATATGTGGGTTTGCAGCCAATCGCTTTGAGCGTCACGTCTGCCGGAACAGCAACCGCAGTCGCGTATAAAGCGCCGTTTGAACAGAGCAGCTTCGTGATATCGCAGGCAGGCGTTGTTCCATTCGTGGTGTAACAGATTGTCGAAAGCGCCGGGCTACTGACACTGATGCTCACATTTTGCGCAGCGTTATAGGTTCCGGCAATGGGTGTGAATGTGGGCGCCGTGGCGGTGCCTGCTGGCGTGGTTGTTGCAGAAATTTCCGCCGAGATGCCGCTGATATTACCCGCGGCATCCCTTGCGCGGATAACAAAGTAATAAGTAGTACCCGCTGTAAGGCCAGTGGAGCTAAAGTTCGTGGCGCCCGCAGTCGTCGTGTGTATGATCGTAAAGGCAGTACATCCGCCTGTGCCCGTCACACGGCAGATTTCATAAATAATGCCGGCCGCAGGCGTGACGTTGTCGCCCGATGCGCTCCAGGCAAGGTCGATCTGCGTCATACTGAACGGCGTTGCACTGAACGCCGTCGGCGTCGAGGGGGGCGTCGTCTCGGCAGTGACGGCGATATTAATATTCGCCGTCGTATTGCCAAATGCGTTCGATACGGTGATGGTGTAGGCGGTTGAAACCTGAGTGCCAGTGGGCGTACCGCTGATCGTGCAGCTCGTGGGGTCGATCGCAAGCCCCGCGGGCAACGCGGGTGCCGACGAACAGCCAGTGGCAGTGCCGGTGAATGTGGGCACCACCGGTGTGATGGCATTCGCCTGCGTAAACGAATAGGGACTACCGGTATAGGTGAGCGCCGCCGGCGGATTACTGTTCACTTCGATGCTGATGACTGTGTTTGTTTTTCCAGCCGAGTTGGTCGCCGTAACCGTGTGTCCCGTAGGAAACTGGCTCACCGTTGGCGTGCCGCTGATTGCGCAGCTGGTCGCCTGCAGTGCGAGGCCGGCGGGAAGCGGAGGATTTGCCGCGCACGACTCAATTTTTCCGGTAACCGATGGCGTAATGATTGCTACCGGTGCATTGACCGTGAAGACAAACGGGCTACCTTTGTAGTTTAGGCCGCTCGGCGGGGCCTTGTCAAATTCTCCGAAATTCTTGCACGATATTATGGAGAGTGCAGCGAGCGTGAATGTGGCTATTTTGCGGCTGGACATAATACTTTTTTTGCGCAGGGATGCCTATCAGGCGCACAAACCCTCAAAATTACAACCGAAATTTCGTTTTGCCATGCGCCGGTAGTGGCCGCGTAGCAATCGTATTATGTCACGTTTTTGTCTGCTTGTCGACACGATTCAGAATATCTGTCATCATCTGCACCTGCACTTTTTGTACCTCGATGACTTCCTGTTGCTGGTACATAATCAGGTGATCGATCTTCTCTTGCAGCATGCGTATTTCA
>CAYHJO010000041.1:0-24596 GCA_964356715.1 uncultured Turneriella sp.
GCACGGCGTCTTTCAGCTTAGTGCTTAACATTGCTCTCCGCGGGTGGTTTGTAGCCCTTGATCAGCTGCCCGGTCTGCCGCACGACAGAATAGATCGCGGGCGAGTGCACGACATAACCCGAATAAGGGAAGCCAAGGTCTTTGGCGAAAACGGGTCGCCCGTCTTTGGTTTTGGAAGTCTTATTGATGCGCAGAAGCTCAGCGCGCAGCTGCCGCGCAAACGCAGTGCCTTTTTTTCGCGAAACGACAATTGCATCGTATGGAATCTGATCGGTTTTGAGAATAATGTTCACCTTTTCGGGTTTTTTTCCCAACTGCTGTTCCAGGTATCCATCCCAGGTGGCGCCGGCCGCAATTTTTCCCGTCGCCACCGATTCGACCACGTTGGCATGTGAGCCGAGATAGTACACGCGCGAAAAATAACGGTATGGATCGATATTGCGCTGCAGAAACAGCGCGAGCGGAAATTTGTAACCCGAACTCGAACCCTTTTCGACAAACGCAAAAGGCTGGTTTTTCAGGCTCGCAAGGTCTTTGTATTGTTTGCCGGCAATGATGACGCCGCGGTAATACGAATTCCCGTCGTTTTGCGTCGAGGCGACGTAATCGGCATAACTCTCGATACCCGCGTCGAGCGCATCGGCGTATGAACCGGGGGAAAAAGCCGCAATGTGCACGATACCACGCTTGAGGTCGTTCAGCAACTCCTGGTATTCCTGCGCCACCATGAAGCGGATTTTCAGCTTCATCTGCTCACCGAGGTAGCTAATAAAAGGCGCGTACATGGTGCGCAGCTTATCGGGCTCATCCCATGGCGTGATGCCAAAATTGATGTATTCGCCGGGCAGATTTTCGCTCAGCGAACCTTTTGCCCTAATATCTTCTGCGCCGTAAACTTCGGTCGGGTTGCCGGCCGTCAGGCGTGACGGGTCGACGCCGTCATCGCCGCCACAGGCAGGGAGCAGCCAGAGAAACAGAACTAGCGGGATTTTTTTCAAGCGGGGAACCTGTTTGGTCAGAAAGACACCGCAAACCGCAGACGTAAACAGCTATTCTTACCCGAGAAAGGCAGTCTGCTGACCGCGGCGGTCAGCAGACTTAGAGGTCACTATTTCGGCAGATCTCTGAATCCGCCGGCGTTCGTGACCGAAGTGTAACCCGCGGCTTCGAGAGCGACTTTTGCTTTGCCGCTGCGTACGCCTGAACCGCAGTAGACAACAACCGGCTTCTTTTTGTCGCCGAATTCAGCGATGCGCGACTGCACCTGATCGACGGGAATGTTCACCGCACGTGGGTGATGGCCTGATGCAAATTCGCCCGGCGTGCGCACATCGACGACCAGCGCTTTGCCGTCGAGCAGTGCTTTCAGATCAGCCTGTGGTGCCGAAGCAGCGGCCGGCGTAGCCGTCGGAGCAGCTGTCTCCGTTTTTTTTTCACAGAATGCGGTGAGTGTCACCGCAGCCAGTAATACGAGTAATTTGATTTTCATATATTCTCCTTTTGGTCGGCCAAAATAGCGGATTTAGTGTTTTTTCTGCGCGCACAGCGCGCAGAAAAAACACAATTCGGATCTTTTTTGACCAGCCCCGTGAGAACAAGGTAAAAAAGTAGCCAGCAGACGGCAACTATTATACTATACCCAGTATGGCACAAAGTTCAACGGCGGAGACTCGCGAAAAACTGCAATTGCGGCTGAGCAGAGTAATCGGCCAGCTTCAAGGGCTGCAAAAGCGACTGGCTAAAGAAGAGTCTGATTGCCTGGCAGATATACAGCAAATCAAGGCGGCCAAGAATGCGCTGTGGAAGGTGGCCGAAGCCTACCTCGAAATCCACCTTGCCGAATGCATGCGCCAGAATAAGACGCCGGTTGAAATTCAGGATAATCTGCAATCGGTAATCCGTGCAACGTTCACGATGTAGGTTAAAGAGAGGAAATATGACAAATCCAATGCAATTGATTATGTATATTGGTGGGGGAGCGATAGTGGGCTACCTCTATTACCGCCTGATTGGCTGTTCAACCGGAGCCTGTGCGATCACTTCGCGTCCGTTGCCTTCAATTATTTACGGCGCCGCGATGGGCGCTATGCTAGGATGGAGATAAAATGTCTGAAACCAACAAAACAAAACTCGTAATCGTGGGCGGTGTCGCCGGTGGGGCAACCGCCGCCGCGCGCGCAAGACGGCTCGATGAGAACGCCGAGATCACGCTGATCGAGGGTAGCGGGCACATCTCATTCGCTAACTGCGGTCTGCCGTACCACATCGGCGGCGACATTCCGAAGCGCGATGCATTGTTACTCAAGACCCCGCAAGAGCTGTGGAACCGATATCGCATTAAGGCGATCGTGAACACGAAAGTGACTGCGGTCGATCGCAGCGCAAAAATTGTTACCTATACGCAGGGAAGCGAGACGCACGAGATCCGCTACGATAAACTGATTCTCTCGCAGGGCGGCGATCCGATGAAACCCGCCGTCGAGGGGCTCGAAAACATTCCGCACTTTTCGCTGCGCTGGGTCGAAGACATGGACGCGATCATCGCGCAAATGGGCCGCGCCGAGCACAAACACGTCGCTGTCGTGGGCGGTGGATTTATCGGCATCGAAGTCGCCGAGGCGCTCAGGCATAAAAACTTTGCCGTGACGCTCATCGAGTTCGCACCCAATGTCATGCCCAACCTCGATGCTGAATTTTCGAACCTCGCGCGGCGTGAGCTCGAGGCACATGGCATCGTTGTCAGAACGCAGACGACAATCAAGTCCGCAGCCAAGGGCGGATTGCTCACCCTGTCGGACGACTCTACGCTCTCGGCAGACATGATCGTTTTTGCCGCAGGCGTCAGACCCGAAACGAGTCTCGCAAAACTGATGGGTCTCGAAATCGGCAAAACCGGCGGCGTTGTGGTCAACGACTTCATGCAGAGCTCCGATCAGGATATCTACGTTGTCGGTGACATGGCCGAGATACAAAACCGTATCACCCACACCGCGACGCGAATTCCGCTCGCCGGCCCGGCAAACCGCCAGGGTCGCCTCGCCGCGGAAAATGCATTGATGGGCAACCGCTGCCGCTACCGCGGCGCACTGGGTTCGGCGGTAATCAAGATCTTCGATAAGACGCTGGCGTTTACAGGCCTGACTGAAAAGGGCGTCGCGCAAGCTGGCATCGCCGCGCAGGCAGTCACTATCCACGGCAATAATCATGCCGGCTATTACCCCAATGCGGAACGCATTGCGCTGAAAATAGTTTTTTCACCGGCTGACGGCCGCATTCTCGGCGCTCAGGCGTTTGGCCCGCAAGGTACTGAAAAGCGCATCGACGTTCTCGCCACCGCAATTGTCGGTTGGTTGACGATATACGATGTGGCGAGCCTCGACCTTTCGTACGCTCCGCCTTATTCGTCTGCGAATGATCCGGTGAATATGGCGGCCTTTCAGGCGATGAACCACCACGCCGGCCTGTCGCCGGTTATTTCTGCGGCCACACTTCTGGCTAACCGCGACAATTACGCGGTCATCGACGTGCGCGGTGCGGGTGAGATCAAACACCATCCATTGCAGAGCGAATACCAGATTCCTGTAGATCACATACGCGAAAATCTGGCGGTGATCGGCAAAGACAAGCCGCTGGCGGTGCTCTGCCAGTCAGGCCAGCGCAGCTATATTGCGCAACGCATTCTGAAGCAATCGGGCTTCAAAAATGTCTTCAATATTTCGGGCGGCTGGCTCGCAGTGGCCGCCCAAAAAGGAAAATGGAGTTAAGATGACAGACCAACAAATGATGCTCGTGGCAGGCGCAGGCCTGTTCACGGTATTTTTTATCTATAAAAAAATCAAAATGGGAGGAAACAAAGTGAAACTGAAACAGATGTTACAGAATGGGGCAAAGATTATCGACGTGCGCAGCAGGGGTGAATTCGCCAGCGGAAACTTTCCGGGTGCAATCAACATTCCACTCGATGAGCTGGCGACAAAAGTGGATAGCATCGGCAAGAAAGACCAGCCGGTGATCGTCTACTGCGCCTCGGGTATGCGCTCAAGCTCTGCGCAACGCGTGCTGGTGTCGGCAGGTTTTGAGAATGTCGAAAATGGCATCAACCACTTGAACCTGATGAGCCTGAAGTAATTATTAATCCCCTCGCTACGCGGGGGGGATTAAAAAATAATTCTGATGGAACAATATTTCAATCATTTTACCGCCGGCTGGCAGGGGTTTGTCGCACAAGTACTGCACCCCGGCTGGGGTAATTTTTTCTGGCTGCTGGTTATTGCCTCAGTAGGCGTCTTTTTGCTCGAACTGGCCAGACCATGGCGTCGCCAGCAATACATAATGCGACCCGAACTCGGGCAGGACATCTTTTACATGTTTTTCAATATGTTTCTTTTTCCGCTGGGTGGTTTTGCAACTATCAGTCTGTTTTTCACATCGGCCATCGAATCAACTTCTATCGCCGCTGCACTGCGTGGATGGATTCCGTTACAGAATCTGCCACACTCTTTGCAGCTTGTCGCGCTCTTTGTATCACGCGATTTTCTGCAGTGGGGGATACACGTTATGCTGCACCGCGCGCCATTTTTGTGGAAACTGCATGAAGTGCACCATAGCGCCGAGACCATGAGCTTTCCGGTACACCTGCGCTACCATTGGGCCGAGAATATCATCTACAGCATACCGGAATTTTTCCTATTTCTGATGCTAGGCCGCAGCGTGAACGATTTATTCATCGTCTATGCTCTATCGCTCACGATTGGCCACCTGAACCACGCGAACATCAGGCTGCCATGGGGATTTTTGAAATATATCTTTAATACATCCGAACTGCATCTCTGGCACCATGCAAAGAAAGTACCGAGTCGCTATGGCGTGAACTATGCGATCTCACTCAGCCTGTGGGATTGGATTTTCAGAACTGCGTACAATCCGCCGCAGGCCCCCGAACAAATTGGCCTCGCCAATGAACCGCTGTTTCCGAAGAGTTTCTGGCGGCAGCTTATCTGGCCGCTTAAACTCGCGAGCAACACTAAGGGCCGCGCATCCTCAAAACCGTGAAGGGAACGGCATTCATCACAGCACCAAGGCGCATCGGCATCTTGATGCGCATTCTGATCTGGATCGCCGACCGCGCAGCGGGTAAGAGTCTGCTGCCGGCGCGCCTGATGGCATGGGCGCCCAAGGTGGCCATCGCCTCGGGAATTCTCGAGGCCTGTGCAACAAAACCCGAAGGGCGACTGACGCCACGCCTGTTAAAGTTGCTGCGTCTCCAGGTTTCATTCAGTGCGTCGTGCGCCTTCTGCTATGACATGAATGCAGTCGACTACGAACAAGCCGGATTAACCACGGCGGAAGTTAATGCATTACAGAGACTGACTGCACCACAGAAGATCCGCTCGCTTTCTGCAGCCGAGCGCGCGGCACTGCAATTGGCGCGCGAAGTGACAGCGACACCGATCGCCGTGCGCGCCAAAACGGCGGCCGAAGTGCGTTCGCACTTCAGTGACCGCGAGTATCTGCTCATTATCGCGACCTGCGCACAGGTCAACTACTGGGCGCGTCTGATGCAGGGGCTCGGTGTACCGCCGGCCGGGTTTAATCTGGAATGTAACTCTTCCCCGCTTTACAATCTGAATACGCGACCACCTCGTAGCCCATGGTCATCGGCGTCCCCAAAGAAATTAAGAAACTCGAATTCCGCGTGGCTATGACCGCCGAGGGTGTGCGCGAAGCCGTGACCGCCGGCCATCAGGTCATCGTCGAACAAGGTGCTGGCCTCGGCAGCGGCATTGATGATGCTGATTACGCAAAAGCCGGCGCGGATGTATTGCCGCGGGAAGAGATTTTCCGCCGGGCAGATATGATCGTCAAAGTGAAGGAGCCACTCGCCGCAGAGTACGGCCTGTTCCGTGCGGGGCAGATCCTATTCACCTATCTGCATCTGGCACCCGACCGTGCACAGACCGAAGCGCTGCTCAATGCCCGCGTTACAGCCCTTGCCTATGAGACGCTCGAGGTCGATGGCGAGCTGCCGCTCTTAACGCCGATGAGCGAAGTGGCCGGCCGCATGGCGCCACTCATGGGCGCGTTCTTTTTGCAGAAGCGGTTCGGCGGCACCGGGGTTCTGCCGACCGGAGCAACGGGCGCTGCCACCGCGCGCTGTGTTGTGCTCGGCGCCGGCGTCGTGGGTGCAAATGCCGCGCGCGTCGCGCACGGTATCGGCATGCAGACCGTCGTGCTCAACCGCGGCGCCGCGAAGTTGCGCGCGATCGACGAGCATTATCAGGGCGCGATAGCGACGCTGCCGCTGACTGCGGCCAACATCGAACGCGAAATCCAGACTGCCGACATGGTGATTGGCGCGCTTTTGGTGCCCGGTGGCCGCACGCCCGTGCTCATCACGCGCACGATGCTTAGGACCATGAAACCCGGTGCAGTCATTGTCGATGTGTCTGTCGACCAGGGCGGCTGCGCCGAGACGACTGTGCCACGCACGCACGACGATCCCGTGTATGCCGTCGACGGCGTGCAGCACTACACGGTTGCCAACATGCCGGGTGCCTACCCACGGACGTCGACCTATGCGCTCACCAATGCCACACTGCCGTGGATTTTGACTCTGGCAAAATACGGCGTCGACAAGGCGCTGGGGGAATTTCCGGCGCTCAAGAAGAGTCTGAATCTCAGGGATGGGAAGATTGTGAACGAGGCTGTGGCTCTGGCGCAGGGATAAAGACCACCCCGGCCTTCGGCCACCCCTCCTCGATGAGGAGGGGAAAAGATTGTGCTGCGGAATTAGCCGTAGTAGACTCTTTCTCTCCCCCTGCTAAGGGGGAGTACGGCGAAGCCGGGAGGGGGTTCTTCCTCCCCTGCCAAGGGGAGGTGGCGCCGCTTCGGCGGCGGAGGGGTTCTTACTCCCCCACCACCAAAACCTCATACCCCGAGAGCGAACTACTCAGGTCAGCCCGACACGTATTCGACAACAGCACCTTGCCCTCAACCGGCGGTAACTCCACCGCGCTGCGCGAAAAATTCAGAAACACGTCGATTGATTTGTCCTCGTGGGTGCGCCGGTACGCGAGGACGTTTTTGCCGCCATAGATCTCTTTCCAGTCGCCGAGACGCAGCGCGGCATGCTGCTTGCGCAGCGCCAGCAACTGTTGGTGCCAGTGCCAGATTGAGTTCGCATCGCTTTTCTGCGCCGCGAGGTTGCGTGTCGCGGCATCGTCGTTCACCGGCAACCAGGGTTTGCCCGTCGAAAAGCCCGCATTTGCAGAATTATCCCACAGCATCGGAGTACGTGCCGGATCGCGGCTGACAGTCAGCGGCCAGAAACGAATGCCGACCGGATCACGCAGTTCGTCGCGCGCAATCCGCCCATTTTTCATGCCGATCTCGTCGCCGTAATAGAGAAACGGCGTGCCCTTCGCCGTGAGCAAGAGCGCTGCAATGATTTTCGCACGCGCATCATTTTCGCCATTTTTTGCATAACGCGAGTAGGATCGATCCTGGTCGTGGTTATTGAATACCAAAGTGGGCCAATTATTCCCGCAGGCTCTGAACCAATCGCGTAGCGCCTTCGCCATGGCTTCGGCATCCCATTTCTGGTAGAGTAGAGTAAAGTCGAACGTCAGGTGTAACTGGTCGTCGTCGCCCAGGTAACTTGCCGCAAGCTTCGGGTCACCCGAAAAATCAACCATCACTTCGCCGACCGCTGCCGCCTGGTATTTGTCGAGCAGCTGCCGCAAATCTTTAAGCAGCGGGTGCATTTCGGGCTGCGACATGTCATGGATGTGTGTCTGAAACTCATAAGGCCGCGGGTATTTCCACCCCCACAGGCGCAATGGGTTGTCTCGAAACTGGTCATCTTTGTAATAGAGGTTAACGACATCTAAACGGAATCCATCCACACCTTTCTTGAGCCAGAATTCAATTTCGGCAAACACCGCCTCTTTCACCTGCGGATTGCGCCAGTTGAGTTCGGGTTGCTCTTTCAAAAAAGAATGATGGTAATAACTCTGCGTCGCCTCGTCCCATTCCCACGCCGGCCCGCCAAAGACACTTTCCCAGTTGTTGGGGCGGTTGCCGTTCTTGCCATCATGCCAGATATACCAGTCGCGCTTTGCGTTGTCGCGCGATGACCGCGATTCGATAAACCACGGGTGCAGGTGGGATGTATGGTTCACCACGAGATCGAGCATCACTTTGATGCGGCGTTCGTGCAGGTCTGCGAGCAGCGCATCGAAGTCAGCCATGGAACCAAAAATCGGGTCGATACCCCGATAGTCTGACACGTCATAGCCGAAGTCGAGCATCGGCGAAGTGTTGATCGGCGACAGCCAGATCGCGTCGACGCCGAGATCCGTGAAGTAGTCGAGCTTCTCACGAATACCGGCGAGATCGCCGATGCCGTCGCCGTTCGAATCTTTAAAACTGCGCGGGTAGATCTGGTAGACCACCGCCTCTTTGTACCAGGGTGTTGCGATTCAGCGGAGTTGCATTGGCAAAAAGGGCGTAAATCAAGTTCTATGAGTAACTCTTTACACAACACCGCAATCAGCACCTCAGACAATATGCGTTTCACCTCAGTTCTTTCTGCCTTGCTTCTCGCCGGTGGCAGTATTTCAGCCGGCATCGAGCTTGGCGCCGATGTGAGCTATTTTAATCCGAAGTTGACGGCTGCGGTTTATCCGGGGCTTACAACTTCTCAGGCGACAGGATTTTCAGGACCACTGTTCACCGGCTATGGCCACCTCACTTTTGGATTACCCAATACCATCTCGATCGGCTTCGGACCAACTCTCGCCTTCAGCAACCAGACCGCGCTCGAATATCCTGCGGGTTACACCAAAGAAGAGCTGACCATCTCGCGGTTCGGTCTGGATGCCAAAGCGCAACTCGACGTTCTTCCTTTCATCTCACCCTACATCCGCCTGACTGCCGGTAAAGACTGGATCAGTTGGAACGATAAGGGCACGGTGGGCAACAGCAGTTACATCGCTTCTTCATCGGCCGGCGGCTTCTATTATGCGGCGCTTGTGGGCGCACAGCTGCCCTTTGCGCCTGAGTTTGCGCTATATGCGCAGGCAGGATTTACCGCGTCGCCCGGTTCTGCACTCTTCACGCGCAGTTATGCCGTGGACGGAGTGAACCAGACTGTTAACACCTCAATTGCCGGTAAAACGAGTTATTCGGGTATGCTGGTGAGCGCGGGAGCGCGGTTGTCGTTTTAGCCTTGCAGCGCTGCTTCAAACCTGAATCCGCAGCACAGCCTTCACCGGCAGATGGTCAGATGCAACGCGCGTCAGCTGGTTCTTCACCACTTCATAGTGCACCATTGCACACTTCTCATTGTGAAAAATCTTATCGAGGTTCCAGATCGGCGCAAAAGACGGCCAGGTCTTGATCTTGCGCTTTAATGTACCCGCTGCGTTGCGGTAGCCGGCAAAGTTCATGAAGATGTCGAGATAGCGCGTGCGTTCATTGCTGTCTCCGAGCAGAATCACTGGTAACGATTTGTGGCGGCCCAAAATTCCCGATTCGAGCATTTTTTTGATCTGGAAATGCCGCTCAATGCGCGACAGACCCAGATGAAAGTTCATGAACAACAAGTCGCCCGCAGGGGTGTTAATGATGTCGCTCAGGCAGCCACGCTTTTTCTTAATTGTCCATGTCAGATCGATGTTTTTGCCCTGCGCAAACGGCCAGCGCGACAGCGTCGCATTGCCATAGGCGCCGACTTTGAGCTGCACGTTCTCGCCGAGACGATGATAAAACCCCAGCCGTTCGCCGAGTGCGGCGGCCAGATTCTGGTTGCCGCTGCGCGGTACGCCGTTGTCGACTTCCTGCAAAGCCACGATGTCCGCGCCTTCGTTTTCGCACACGCGTGCAATGCGCTCCGGGTCGCAGCGCCGGTCGTTGCCGATCGCCTTATGGATGTTGTATGTCAGAACCGTGATCTGCAAAAGCGCCGCCATGTCGGGGAAGTTTAGCGGCCGGCTGTGTAAATTCCGATACCAAAACTGCCCTACCTTTCGGCGGCAAACAGGCTTTACGGCATGTCTGAATCTCCGTTATCTCCGGATTTCCTGAGTGCGAGTCTGAGTAATGCCACGACCGAATAGGTACTTTTGCCGCCTGGGCACAATTTTCTGTCTTACCGGCGCATTTTCTTTGGCCTGCCGCAGTGACAACCTGCGGGCGCCGCACTCCGAACAGGCCGAACATTTTCAGGTCGCCGAATTTCTCGCGGGGCACACGCTGCTGCCAACCAGTCCGTTCTATGAACGCTCACAAAAGCCGTTTTTCCAGCGGCATCAGACGTATATGCTCAGACTTAAAGAGCAGATTTTCAACCGGCATGTCAGCCGCATTGAACAGTGGAAATCCGAAAACCAGTTCAAGGCTGCGTCGCGCACGGCAGTCTACCTGCTGAGCGGTGCGGATGTACCGAATCTCATGACTTTTTTTCCCGACTGCAAACAGTACCTGATGGTTGCGCTCCAGCCTGCCGCTGAGATCGGCAATCTGACCGCACTCTCCGACGCAGAACTCGATCGCTCGCTCGAAAAACTGCGCGTGACGATGCAGGATATCGCGAAGCGAAATTATTTCCGCAGCGCCGTACTGCGCAAATCGAAGAAGAATACCGGGCTACCGGGTATTGCCCCAATTCTGTTATCATTTCTGGCGACACTGAACAAAGAAGTGGTTGCGTACGAAAATGTTGTGCTCGACAATGATGGCAAGCTCATCAAAACCGAAACAGACACGGCAACGGGCACATCCGGCTTTCGCATCTATTTTCGCGAACCGGGAGATTTGGAAATCAAAACGCTCGTTTACCTGTGCCTGAAAGTCGACCCTGATTTTATTTTAACCTCGAAGCCGGAGGGGAAACTTTTTGCCGGGTTCGGCCAGGTGAATCTCATGCTCAAGGCTGCCATCTATCTGTTCCATGAAGAGGCTTACACCAACCTTGCCACCGAGTTACTGAGAAAGAGCGATCTGGTCTTGCAGGATGATTCGGGTATTCCGACGCATTATTTTCCGCGCGACGAATGGAAGTTTTCGCTCTTCGGAGTGTATTCCAAATCGGCGCGGCTGAATGACATGAAGCGCTACAAGTTGCAGGATGATTTACGTGATTTGTATGCACTAAATTCGCGGCCGCTGAATTTTTCGTTCGGCTATGGCTCATGGTCGGGTCGCTCGAATCTGATGTGGGCCAGCCGCATCAAGAGCGCACGATGAGACGCTGGACTTTCGGACTGCAATCCACTTTACACGCATGAGCGACCGATAACTTCAGTCGGTCATGCGTCTTGTCCGTATTGTGCAATTTTCAAAATTCTATTTCTGTGCTTTGCTTTTATGCTTTGGTTCGCTAACGGCAACGAGCGCGGCCGCTCTAAACCAAGAGGCATTATTGCGCCAGGCTCAATACACCTTTGCTGACGGCAACGCGCGAACCCCGGCCATTGCCGTTATCCAGCGGTATGCCGGAGAATTGAGCGCAGCTTCTCAAACAGGGTTGCAATGGATTCTTTCCGAAGAATTGTTCGCGGAGACTGCCGAGGCAAACTACGCACTGCTGTTGCTGGCACATGTGCTGCGGAACATTGACTGGAGCCGAGGGGAAACCATGCCTATTGCGTTTGCCCTCGCCTATAACCAAAACTACGCAAAGGGAAACAACGAGGTCAGACAACTATTATTGGCAGATATAATCAGGCATTTCCAGATCTACCGTACAATTAACGCATGGCAGCAGAAGGTGATGCCGTATGCTGCGCTCTCAAAGCAGCCGGTCATCGCGCAGACTTTCTGGGCCATGCGTGACCGCAGCGGTTATTATCCGAAAAAACTCGCCGTATATCAGCAGAGATTGCTCGCGCTCGATGAGCTAGAGCGCCTTCACGTGCTGCTCGCCGGAAAAACAGAAATCGCAGGCGCGGACGTCTATGAATGGGGGAACTCGGTCGTCACCTGGTACCGTTCGAATATGATTTCCGCGAAGACGCTGACCAAAGAATTGCAGGGCTATGCCATCAATCCGCTCTTGTCTTACCAAAGGCAACACGGTAAATTTCCGACGCAGCATTGTGTGGCAGATGCCAGCAACCTACTCGCACTACTGCAGGCGATTGGTCTGGCTCCGTTGACATACTACCAGAATTTCCGCTCTGCAGGTGCCCAAAAAGGCATCAATCATGAATGGCCGGCCGCTTTTGATGCCGTGCAGCACAAATGGGTTACGCTGCAACGCAAGAGTCCCTGGCCAAAATTTGAAGATGCAGACACACCGGTGGATTTTGAAATTTTCCGGCCGATGTGGCATCACCGGCTTGCAGAACTTGGTGAAGCGGCGTGGAAAAAACTGCCCGCCGGACAAAAGAATCCGCCTGCCCATATTGGCCCGGCATTCAGAACCAACTCTTATGGCGAACGCACGACAAACGGCGCGATGAGAAATTTCGTGCTCAAAGGTATGCCCGAAGAGGTGATGCTGAAAATCTGGCTACTCCCGGTTTGGGAAACGAGTAAAGGGCCATTACTGACGCAGGAGTAGCACCTGTTTTCGCAGCCGCTGAATTTATCCTACGTCGCTATCACACCTGGGGGTTAACTACCACTGTTGTCAGAAAATTCCTTAATCAAATACATAAACTGCTCACCATAACGCTGCCACTTCGCCTCACCGACGCCATGGATGTCAAGAAACGCCTCGCGGTTCTGCGGCAGGTGAATGCACATTTCCATCAGGCTCTTGTCCGAAAAAATCATATAAGGCGCGAGGTTCTGCTCGTCCGCAAGATCTTTGCGTTTTTTGCGCAGAATTTCGAAGAGCTCGGCAGACCCCTCACCGAGCCCCTCCCCTTTTGAAGGGGAGGGGTGCCGTAGGCGGGGTGGGGTCAATTCGAGCACATTTCCCCAAAACGGGGTTTCGCCCTTGAGCACTGGCACCGCCAAAGCCGTGAGTGCCAGACTGCCAAATTCAGGATCTTGCCGCAAAAGCCCCTGCTGCACCAGCTGCCGTCCGAGACTCTGCCACGCGGGCTTCGAGAGCTCTTTGCCGATGCCATATGTCGTCACGCGGTCGTGGCCGTTCGCGACGACCTTCTGCGACTTCGCGCCGCGCAGAATATCGACGATGTGCAGCGAACCGAATTTTTCGCCGGTGCGCTTCACGCATGACATGAACTTCTGCGCGGGCACCGTGAGATCAACCTTGTCTTTAGGTGGATTGAGACAGACATCGCAGGCATCGCACCGTTCGGCTGAGTTTTCCCCAAAGTACTGCAGCAGGTTGTAACGCCGGCACACGTCGCTCTCGGCATAACTCACGAGGGTTGCCAATTGCTGCAATGCGACGCGCTTTTCCGTTTCTTCTTTTTGCGAGATGAAAAACTTGATCTTCTGGCTGTCGCCGTGCGAGTATAGAAGATAAGTATCGGCCTTAAGGCCGTCGCGCCCTGCACGGCCGATCTCCTGATAATAGCTTTCAATATTTTTCGGCAGGTCGTAATGGATCACAAAGCGCACATTCGGCTTGTTGATACCCATACCGAACGCAATCGTCGCGACAATAATCTGCACATCGTCGCGTATAAACTGCTGCTGGTTCTTTGCACGCACCGTGTCGTTGAGGCCCGCGTGGTAGGGTTTCACCGAAAAGCCGCGCGACGCGAGCATCGTCGCCAGCTCATCGACCTGTGCTTTCGAAAAGCAGTAGATGATGCCCGACTGATCGGGGTGGTCGCGCAGGATCTGCAGCACCTGCGAATCGGGGTTTGACTTCGGCAGAACATTGAGCAGCAGGTTCTTGCGGTCGAAGCTCGATACGAACTCATGCGAATCGGGAATCATCAGCTGGCGTTTGATATCGGCGCGCACCTGGTGCGTCGCGGTCGCAGTCAGCGCAATCGTCACCGCCTCGGGAAATTTTTCGCGCACTTCGACGAGCTTGCGGTATTCCGGGCGAAAGTCATGCCCCCAATCGGAGATGCAGTGCGCCTCGTCGATCGTGAGACAGTCAACGCGCACCTGTTTCAACAGCGATTGAATGCGCGGCAGAAACAGCGTTTCAGGCGCCAGATAGAGCATCTTGATTTTTCCGACGCGCAGATCCGCCACATTCTCTTCGTATTCCATCAGATCGAGCGAACTGTTGAGGCAGACAGCCGCTACACCAAGCTGCTTGAGCTGCGACACCTGGTCTTGCATGAGCGAAATCAGCGGCGACACAACGACCGTTAAGCCTTCGAACAGCAGCGCTGGAATCTGGTAGCAGAGCGACTTGCCGCCACCGGTGGGCATGATGACGAGAGTGTCTTGTTTTGCCAGCACGCTCTCGATGATGCGCTTCTGGTCGAGGCGAAAAGCCGAGTAGCCGAAGACGGAGTGTAAAAGGCTTTCGGCCGTCAGGGACATTCGCTCAGCACGGCGTTCCAGTGGCTCCGTCAAGCCTTTGCCTAATTCTTTACAGTGCGGCATTCACGGAAAACAAGACACTTATGCCGCATTGGAAGATTAGCATTAGAATTCTCTGCATCATATGTCTTTTTGTTCCGGGAATCTTTGCTGAGGATGCCGGTAAGCTCGCCGGCCGCAAAATATGCCGCGAGGCTCCCGGGCCAGAAGACACGTTGCAGTTCGAACTCGTGCTGCGCAAAGATGGATTTCTCAAAGGCACCGGGTCGCTGAGCGGCGCGCAGGGGATTGTGTATTTCAGGAAAGGCTCATGGCTTGTTAAAAACGGCCGCGTCTTTGCTGAAATAGAGCTTACCGGCAAAATGAGTTCAGGGCAGAAAATGGAAAAGGCCCGGCGCGCAATCAAGTTTGATTTTCCGGTCTCGGAATTTTCAGCGGCGAAAGGTTGCTATGAACCGCGAATCAGCCAATAGCAGAAGAAGCCATTTCAGGGATTACTGAACTTCGGCCGCCGGCCTTCGACGGTGGCGCGTAGCGCCTCGTCGAAGTTTTCACCCATGAGAGTTTCAAAATCGGTGAGACTTGTGTCGTCAGCGAATACATCCAACACACGGCGGCGCAGATTCTTTTTCACGGCGCGAATACCCGACAGGGGTTTGAGAAAAAGACGGCGCATAAATTTTTCACCGTGCACGAGCAATTGGTCACGAGGCAGTACTTCGTTCACAATACCGAGCCTGAGGCATTCATCCGCCTTGAAAGCATCGCCGGTCTGCACCAAAGCACTGAGATTGTGCTCACCCGCATGCGACGCGAGCATCGCAATCATCGCCGAAGGCATCGAGATGCCGAGCATCACTTCGGGAAACGACATGCGCGCCTTGTCGGCGGCGATGAAGCGCCAATCGGCGGCCATCGCAAGCACCGAACCCGCGGCAAACGCATGGCCGGGAATAAGCACCAGCTCGGGCTGTGTGCACGCATACACGCGCCGCGTGGTTTCGAACAGCTGGCGAAACCTGTCGAGCTTTTCCGCGCGAGTGAGGGTGAGCATGTACTGCGGGTCGAGGCCGCTGCTGAAGAACGATTCAGACTCTGATGCCCAGATCACTGCCCAGACGTCGCCGTTTTGCTCGAGGGCGTCGTGCGCCGCGACAATCTCGCGGAGAAAATCGGCGTCGAGGGTATTCTGTTCATTTTTCGTGAGCCAGAGGTAACCGATATGGTCCTTGACCTCAATGCGCAGATTGCGGAATTCAGCGGGCTGACTAACTATTGCAGATTTGGTGGGTTCCCGCTCTATCACCGATATATATGACCGATCATTCATATAGGATGTATTCCGCACGCCCGTAAGGGCGGAAAGCGGAAATTGACTACATGCAACGGTACTTGGGACGGCCGTAGCTGTCAGTGCCGTCGAAGATGTTACAGTTCTGCCCGGTGTTCGCGCCGAAGTTGCGCGAGGCAGAGCCTGCGTCTTCAGGGCAGCGTGTCTTAGGGCGGCCATACTGGTCGGTGCCGTCGGGTATGTTGCAGTGAGAAGAACCCGCGCTGCCCATGCCACTGCCACTGCCACTGCCACTGCCAGCAAAATGGCCGGGTGCCGATGGAGCCGGCAAAACAGACGCGCATTCTTCGCGGGCTTTTTTGTCTTCAAAGTTCTTCGCCACCAGCAGGCCCTTGTCATTGAACTGCATAAAGAGCAGCTTGCTGCCGCCAGACATCGAGAAGTAGCAGACATTCTGTAGGTTACCGCTGATGCCTTCAGATTGCGGCTCCCCGTAATATTCGATCACGTCGTTCTTTTGGGTTTGATTTTCTTTGAATTGCAGAATCTCCGCTGCAACAAGAGGACGCTTTGCCGTGCTCATGCAACCTGTTGCGAAACTGCCGCAGACGATAAGCGCTATTAGATAGGTTATTTTCATGCGGAAGTTTTGCGAATTGTCCCTCACTGTCAAGGACAACAATTGGCGCGTGGCTAATGCCCTTTTCGCCATTCTACTGTGGTCTTCACTCGCAACACTCGCGTCACGCCTAGCACATGTGCCGCCGTTTTTTCTCACCGGCACCGCACTCATCATTGGCGGCATTGTGATGTCACCCGGCTTTCGCTCGTGGCGCGTTCCGCCGCGCACGTTTCTGATCGGCGCAGCGGCGCTCTTCTTCTACCACGCCGCACTCTTCACGGCACTCCACTGGGCACCGGCCGTCAGCGCGAACCTCGTCAACTACCTCTGGCCACTCTTGATCGTGGTGCTGGCTCCCCTGATTCAACCCTGGCAGCGGCTGACACTACGCATCTTCATCGCGGCGCTTTTGGGTTTTGCCGGTGCCGCACTCGCAATTGTCGGTGAACAGAAATTGCACTTCGCGGCGCGTGAACTCATCGGCTACGCGCTCGCACTTTGCGCTGCTCTCATCTGGTCATCGTACAGCCTCGTGCTACGCCGGCTGCCTTCCTTTGCCGATGCAGCAGTAGGCGGATTTAACCTCGCAGCGGGTATTTTTTCTCTGATGGTTTCGGCGCTCTTTGAAACCATGCCTTCGCTCCAAACGCAGGATTTTATCTACCTCACAATGATCGGTACAGGCCCGCTGGGCCTGGCGTTCCTCTTCTGGCACCGCGCGGCGGTAACACTGCCTTCGCGCAAACTCGGCGTGCTGAGTTTTCTTACGCCTGTGCTGTCGACAACGGGGTTGTTGATAAGCACAGGTAAATTGCCGGGTTGGCAGTTGGTGCTGGGGGCAGTACTTGTGGTCGGGGCGATTGGGCTGGCGCTTCTAAACTCATCCCCCCGGCCCCCTTCTCTTGGGAAGAGATGGGGGTGACTGAGGGAGGGGGCCAGGGGGGTAGGATTTCTTACGGCAACAACTCAACAATGCGCTTCGATTCCATCAGACCTGTTTTGAGACATGCCCTGATCTCGCGCACGGCAGCAATTTTCTCACCTTTGTCCATGTTCTTGCGGGCGCGTGCATACACGTCCTTGGGCAGGCGTGTACCAATACGCTGAAAATCCTCATCGGTCGTAGGTTTACCTTTCTTGTCGATCGCCAGCTCGAGCTCTTTGCAAGCCTTAGATTGCGCAGGAACAGGGTCGAGCTCATCGGCTTGCAGCGAAAGAGAGTATAAGAACGCAGTAAGAATTGCGAATGCTTTCATTCGCCAAAACAAGCTGTCGATCATTACCGTCAATGCAGAACGGGGCGCTAGCGATTCTTAATAAATCCGCCCACCGCATCGCCGGCAAGCGCGAGAAAGTCGCCGAAGAGTTTCTGCCCCCGCTCCGCAAGTTCACCCCAGCCATCGCTGGTCTGCACTGCGCGGGATTTTTCGATCTCGGGCGGCGCCCACGAACGGCGGTTCTGTTTGTCCATTTCGATGAGATCATGCATGCTGCGGCCGGCCTTGAGCGAGGTGACGATCTCGACCATGCGCGCCATGTCGGGTTGCTGCTGCAGAAGTTCAATCGGCACGCGCACGAACACGCCCGTCGCTTCGCAGTAGACAGTTTCGCCGCGCCTGATCTTCGCCGACACCATCGCGCGCCGAGTCTCCAGGCGATCAATTTTCGCGGTGCAGGTATATTCGCCATCGAGCGGCACCGATTTGCGGTATCTCACAGTGAGATTTGCCGCCAACACCGGCAGGCCATTGTACCAGCAGGCGCTGCCCATCGTCTCGTCGAGAATCGTCGCGAGAAAGCCGCCATGCGAATGCGCCTTGGGGCCTTCGACGCCAGCGCGCGGGGTGAACTCTGTGGTGAAGGATTTATCGGCGTTCAGAAAAGTGCGCACTTTCGAGAGTGACTCGTTCGACAAGAACGTCGAACTCCAGTGCGGGGGTATTGCGATAGATTCGGTGGCCAGGGCTGCTGTTTGCACACGGCTATGTAGCGAATGCTATAGAGGCCGTAAAATGGATTGTTAGTTTGAAACCTGTCGCGGCTACGCCGCGACAGGTTTCAAACCGTTATGCCGTAGCAGCGCATCGATCGTTGCATCGCGCCCACGGAACTCGCGGTAGACCTCGAGCGGATGCTTCGATCCACCCAGTGCCAGCACCGTTTCGCGGTAGCGTTTGCCGAGCTGCCCAAGAGCCGCTGCGTTGTTGAGCCCCGCCTCTTCAAACGCGGCGAATGCATCGGCCGAAAGCACCTCGGCCCCCTTGTAACTGTAATAGCCCGCCGCATAACCGCCTGCAAAGATATGCGAGAACGAACACAGGAACGCATCATCGGGCAGCGGGGGAATCACGGTGTAATCGGCGGCGATACGCTTCTGGATGTCGCGCACGGTCAGCTTGCCGCCATCCTTGGCTCCGCTGACCTCGGTGCCTCCGTGCACCATGGACACGCTGCCGTCATACTTTTCATAGAGTTCCAGGTCGAGCAGAGAGAAATACAACTGGCGCAGCATCATCGACGCCGCCATATAATTCTTCGCAGCGATAATTTTTTCAAAGAGCGGCTGCGGCAGCACCTCGCCGGTCTGGTATTGCCCCGAGATTTGGTCGATCACGCTGCGCTCATAGACCCAGTTTTCCATAAACTGGCTCGGCAGCTCGACGGCGTCCCATTCAACGTTTGAGATACCCGCGGCCTCATATTCGTCGACGCGCGTCAGCATGTGCTGCAAGCCATGGCCAAATTCATGGAACAGCGTCTCCACTTCGCCAAAGGTCATCAGGGATGGTGTGTCCCCAACTGGGGGAGTGCCATTACAAACCAGATAGGCCACCGGTAAGGTAAACTTGTCTGCTGTAACCTCGCGCTGACGGCAGGTGTCCATCCACGCGCCACCGCGTTTTTCACCCGAGCGGGCATACGGGTCGAGAAAGAAGGCGGCGATTTTTTTGCCCGCGGCGTCGAGCACGTCGAAGAACTGCACATCTTTGTGCCAGACCGCAACCTGTTCCTGAGTCGGATGGATTCTTACACCGAGCAGTTTTTCCGCCAGCGCAAACATGCCGCTCAGCACTTTGGGCAATGGAAAATAAGGACGCAGTTCTTCGTCTGTGAAACTGTACAGCTCTTCACGGCGACGCTCTGCGTAGAACGAGACATCCCACAGCTTTAGTTCATCGCCGAGGCCTTTGCTCTTTGCATACTCGCCGAGCGACGCGAGTTCTTTTTTCGCTTCTGGGCGTGCCACTTTCGCGAGGTCGTCAATCATCTGGCGGATCTTCGCGCTATCGGGTGCCATTTTCGCCGAGAGCGAAACTTGCGCGTAATTGTTAAATCCTAACAGTGTTGCTTCTTCTTTGCGCAGTTTCAGAATCTCATCAATGAGCGGCCAGTTGTTCCACTGCTCAGAGAATCCCGAGCCGCCAGCGCGCGTCATGCTCGCCCGATAAACCTTTTCGCGCAGCGCACGGTTCTTCGCATGCTGCAGCACGGGAAAATAGGAAGGAAAATCGAGCGTGAGCAGCCACGGGCCTTTTTCGGCGGTTGCCTCTGTTTGGCCCTTATCGCGCGCCGACTGCGCCGCCATTGCCAGCCAGCTTTCCGGTAAACCATCCACCTCTTCGCGCGTGGTCAGCAGCTGCGAAAAAGCCTTGGTCGCATCGAGCACTGCATTCGAGAATCGCGTCGACAGCGATGCCAGATCGCGCTGTATGTCGTTAAAACGCTTCTGCGCATCGCCCGTGAGCGCAACACCCGAAAGTTTCGCATCGCGCAGCGCAGCCGCTGCGATGCGCCTGCGCGCGTCCGTCGTGAGTTGAGTTTCTGCGCGAGCCTGCAACTCTTGCCACGCCTCATAGAGAGCGCGGCTCTGGCCAAGCGAAAGAGCGAATTCGACAATTTCAGGCTGAACCTCTTCGTGCGCCGCGCGCAGTGCATCAGAATTTTTGACGCCCATCAGGTGATTCACCGCACCCCAGACGCGGTCGAGGCGGCGCGTGATTTCTCTCAGCGGCAGCACAAATGTCTGCCATGTCGGCTTATCGATTTTTTCGAGCGCCGCGAGCTGTTCTTTGCCGAGGCGAATCGCCTCGCGCACCGCCGGCACGACGTGTTCGGGTTGGATTTTGGTAAAATCGGGCAGGTCACCCTGGTGCAATAAGGGATTCAGAGAAAGATCCGCATTCGGCATGCAGACAATATAAGCGAAAAATGCTCAAACGACTACCACGCCCTCGCCTTGAGACCTTCCGCCAGTTTCACGAAGGCCTTGCTCACCTGGGGCCAGCCTTTTTCGGGCCCATGGATAATATAGACCACTTCGACTTCGCCCTGCTGCTCGCGCATGTAGGCCGACAGGTGCGGCACGTCGATGCCTAGCAATGTCAGTGTGAATTTCTCCCGCAAGCCCTTGAACTTGCGACGTGGTGTGTCGATCGTCAGCGGTTCGAAATCGTTCCGCTTCTGTTTGGTGAGCTGCACCCCGCCGACGGTGAAAGTCTCTTCGACATTTTTTGTGCGCTCGTCCGAAACCGTTACAGCAAACTCTTTCAGCGAAACTCCGGTTTTATGCCTGAACGCGGTGATGATAATCAGCAGATTGTCGGGCCCTTCGAGCGTGATCTGTTCGCTTTCCGGCTCGGCAGTTTTATTCGCAATCTTCCAGTTACCCGGATACGAGAAATGCAGCGCCGGGCTTTCAAAGCCTTTGGGCTGGCTGTTAACGGCAGGTCGACGGCAGCCATTCGCCAGCGCAGCAAGGAAAACCATGGCTCCAAAGGCGATGGATCCCGCAATGCGCGACCTTGGCTTTGGTGTCGGTCGGTAGCTTAGGTCAGACTGCATCAGGCATTTTCACAAAAAAAGTCGCCGGGTACAATGGTTTTCCCGCGTTGTCGGTCAGGGGCGGCTCATTGCTGATCGCTGACGGCAACCGGCTCCTGCCGCATCAGCATAAAATAGAGCAGCGACAACGCTCCACCCGCCGCCGCCATAAAAAATGCCGTGGCCGGCGTTGTGAATTGCCATACCAGCCCCGCAAGCAGGCTCGCAAGCATTGTGGCCACGCTCGAGAACGCGGTGTATGTGCCAATCGCTGTCGCGGTGTCCTGCGTTTCGCACAAATTTGTAATCCACGCCTTTGAAATCCCTTCGGTCATCGCTGCATAGACGCCATACAGAAAGAAGAGCCCGAGAAAAATTCTCAGATCGGTCGTTATCGCAGCACCTGCGTAGACGGCCGTAAACAAAATCAATCCACCGATGAACGTGATTCTGAGCCCCAGCGCGTCGCCCAGTCTACCCATCGGGTACGCTGCCGCGGCGTAAACGAGGTTATAGAAGATGTAGACGCCGATTACCTGCTGGTCTGAAAACCCGCGTTGCTTCAATAACAACAATAGAAAAACATCTGAGCTGTTGAAGAGCGTAAAAAGCAAAAGGCCTGTGACTGTAGTGCGGTAAGAGCGGGGCGCGGATTGATAATACCGGAAAAAATCAAAAAACGTAACTTTGGATATGGCCGCGCCTCGTGCAGTTTTTTCTTTTAGCAACAGAGTCAATACAACCGCAACGAGGCCTGGCAGCAACGCCAGCAGGAACAGATTATGGTAGTCGTGAGGCCATAGCGCGAGATAGCCCAATGCCAGCGCGGGCCCGCCCGCAGCACCGAGGGTATCCATGCCACGATGGAAACCAAACACTTTGCCTTTGTTGGCAGCGTCGGTTTCAGCCGAGAGCATCGCGTCGCGCGCGCCCGTGCGCACACCCTTACCCAACCGGTCGGTAGTGCGACAAAGAAAAACCCATAGCGGATTCACACTGGCAATAATCAACGGTTTTGCCAGCGCGCTCAACAGATAACCGGCGCGCACAAAAGGCACGCGTTTGGCCGTCACATCGGACAGGCGGCCGAAGTAACCTTTGCTCAGACCCGCAGTGGCTTCGGCCAGGCCTTCGAGAATGCCGATGTAGAATACCGAAAAGCCGATCGTCTGCAAATAGACCGGCATCACGGGATAGAGCATTTCACTGGCGACGTCGGTGAAGAGCGAGATGATTGAGACAAGCCAAATTGTGCGGGTGAAGGGGTTAATCATACTCAGCGAAAAGGATTGCCTTGGGGCCGCACGCGCGGCCCCGCAGACAATCTCAGTTCGTGTTCAGTAAATATCTTTCGATGTGTTTGTCACGTTAAACTTTCCGGTAGGTGTCTGCACCCAGCTTTCTCTGATTGTCTTGGCGAGATTGGTGCTGGCATCGTCGTACACGAGCAGCGTACCCTCAAGCCAGCCTGACACCCAGACTTCTGTACCCTGCGCATTGTACTCCATATGGGTGATGCGCTTTGGACTCGCCTTGATGTATCTGATCTCACCGGACTTGATGTTATACACACCGAGTTCGCCGTTGACCCCTGGCTGCGATGAAAGCGGCATGTCAAACCACAGATTACCCGACTTTGGATGCGATTTCACAAATAGCGAACCCGCTGACTTGATCTTCACACGCTCAACTTCTTTCCAGGCGTATTGCGGGTGTTTCGCGGGATCTACGCCAATGAACGAAATTGAAGCAGCACCGATATGCGGAGTTGCCCAGACCGGCCCGTATTTTGGATGCACGAAGTTTGCTCCGCGACCCGGATGCGGCACCTTATCTGTCAGAATGCAGGGTTGCTGCACTTTTTTGAGTTTCACGTCAACCACGCAGACGCGGTTTTTGCCGTTGGCGGCGACCAGAAAGTAGCGCAGCTCGTCGGAACCGGGCAATCTCACCCAACCGCCGTCATGCAGAAAGTTGTCGGCCTTGAGTTTTGTCTCTTTCGGCTTCTTCGGATCTGTGTAATCCACCAGGTAGACCCAACCTGCTTCTTTCAGGTTGATGATCCAGAACGGCTCTTTCTCGGAAGCGACGATCGACGCCACACGGACTTCGGGCAACGCATTGCCGGTAGCATAGTCTTTTGCGTCGCCGACATTCGTCACCGATATCGGTTCGAGTGTCTGGCCATCCATGATCGCGTACTGGCTCGGTGTGTAGCAGCCAATGATCGCGTATTTGTCTTCGAAACCGTGCGACTTCGAACTGTCGATCGAGCGGGCATCCCAGCAAGTTCTGCCTTCGGCGACCATTTTTGGCGTTTTATACCACAGATCGATCAGCGTAACCTTGCCGTCGCGGCCGATGGAGTAGAAATAGCGACCCGAATGCGACGAGCGCAGAATATGCACGGCAAATCCCGCATCGATGACTGCGAGTTTTTCTTTGCTGTCGCCGTCGAGAATCGCCACCTTGCCCGCATCGCGCAGAATCACGCCGAAGTAGTTCTTATACTTGCCGTTCGACTCGTCGGTTTTCGGCCGATCGGCAACCGGCACATGCAGCTTCCAGCGATTCTTCATCTCATTGAGATCCAGAGAGGGTATCTTCGGCGGAGTCATCTGCACAAAGCGGGCCATCAGGTTAATCTCCGCTTTTGAGAGAATACCTTCTTTTCCCCACGGCGGCATACCGGCAGGAGTGCCGTTATAGAGAATCGCTTCGAGTGCTTCTGTACCCTTCGACTTGGTACCACCGCCGCTGATCTGCTTCGAAGCCGCAATATGGCTGTCGGGCAGGAGCGAAGGACCAGTCGCACCCCAGCGCTGCGCACCGTGGCAGCCCGAGCAGCGATTGAAGAATATATCCTTTGCCTGCGCGAATTCCTGATCGTTGAGCGGCACGAAAGCAGTTTTGGTGCCACCACCCGTCGAATCCATGTAGGCGAGGTATTCATAGATATCGCCCGCTTCCTGCGCGCTGAGGTTCAGCGAAGGCATCGGCACGTTGTTGAACTTTTTCAGCAACACCTGTGCATCTTTGTCGGTTTTCAGCATCGCAGCCGGATCCTGAATCCATTTGGTCAGCCATTCTTTGCCGCGGCGTTGTGTCGCACCGAGCAAATCAGGCCCTGTGGGTTTGTCTCCACCGCCAAATCCGTGGCACCCGAGACAGCCTTTCCCTTCGAAGGTGGCTTTCCCGGGCCCTGTAAACTGGGCGACCGCGGTTTTTTCCCTGCAATTCTGCATCAGCAGAATGGCCACGGAAAACAGCAGCAACCCGAGGAATTTTGTTCTCATTGTTGTCTCCTTTTTTCGTCCATGCAAATTATCAGAAATTCTGTACGATGATGCCTCCCCAGAATGAGCGCGGCGGCCTGACTAAAGTTGTCTCATTGAAATCGTTGGTCAGATTTTCGCCGCTGATAAATACCGATGT
>CAYHJO010000042.1:0-24552 GCA_964356715.1 uncultured Turneriella sp.
AATCGTCCAGACAAAGTTAATGGGTTCGTTTGAAATCCTGCGGACAGATATCAAAGAGATCATTGAAATGCCACGCAACAAGTAAGGCGTTGACTTTTTCTTTCTTCACAGAAATCATGAGCCACTTGAGGCCTAAATGCTTTTCAACTTACGTTTGCCGTAAGCCCGTCAACATTCTCCTTTACGGAGGAATTTTGCTCACCACAGCTTCTTATGCCGCGCCGAAATTGAGTGAAAAAAAAAACAATGCGCGGATTGTATTGAAGAACTCTGATATTCTGGACGGGCGCATCACCTCTTCCGGGCCCCGGACTATTCAACTGAAGGCTACCCGCGCAGAGATACAACATGTGAATCTTACGCACAGGTTCAGGCCGGAAACGAAACTCACGAGCGCTGTGCAATATCATATTCTGCATCTGAATGACGGCACAACACTGAAGGGTTTCATTAACATATTGCCGAGCGGCGACGCGAAGATCTTCAGGAATGATTACCTGCCCGACGGCTTTGAGATAAAAAAACGCGATATCAAAGCAATTATCAGCCCGGAGAAAATCAGCATCAGAACAAATTCCGGGATAAGTTTCGTGGGCTATGTAACGCAGCAAAAAAGCCATTCCATTGTTTTGGAAAATATTTCGCAGGACGCCCGACATATTGAAATTGCGACAGCTGAAATCGCCGAAATTAAGTATGGCGTGACGAATGAGAAAGGGGATATTTTGCCGGGGGTAACCGGCGATGCACTCTGGACATGGAACAAAGGCCGCATTGCTTTCGGTGGCGGCGTGAAAACATCGCTCGGTAGATACCATGATGTCATTCCATGGGGATATGGTGTACTGTTGTCTTACGATCTGGGATTGGATATATTCTGGAAACGAATCTTCCCGCGGGTAAATTCACCTAACCGACGCTCAGGTATTCTTCCCGGATTGCGGCTTGAGACAGATTATGGCAGGTATCTCAAAAACGAGGCCGATCTGCAATATTTCGCCTTCACTTTTGGGCCCATATGGCTAATCGCCCCGCCGTGGCTCAAAGGGAATTTTATCACTGCGTTGCTGGCGGGATCCGCGTTTGAAAAGATAAGGAAAAATCAGGAAACAGCAGAGGAGTTTAGCTTGCGGCTGGTCGCCGTTCTTGGGTATGAATTTCCGGTTTCAAACTTCAAACTTTTCGTGCATTGGCGTGCCGCCATGAACAATGACAGCGATCTACCCTTATTTTCGGTAGAGGCCACGGCCGGATTGGTATACCAGTTTGGAAAATCCGGATAATCCCCCAATCGCAGTGGACGGCATCAGCCGCCTGCTTGCGGCGTCAGAATAATTTCCACCCGGCGGTTCTTGGCCCTGCCCTCCTCCGACTCATTCTCTGCAATCGGACGGGACTGGCCATAGCCAATGGTAACAATCCGCGCCGGAGGAAGCCCTTCCTCAATAAAGACCTTTTTAATCACATCTGCTCTCTGCCGCGAAAGAGCCAGATTATATTCTTCACCGCCGATATTGTCCGTATAACCCTCAATTACAACGGCGTATTGCGGATAAAGCCTCAATTTGCGTACGACATCCGATAATTTGCTCCTGAATTCTCTACTAATTCCGCTGCTACCAGCCGTAAATAAAACGCTGGGTATTCTCAGCGATATGCTGCGTACGCCATCAAGACTTTCAAACCCGGTGGCTTCTTTCAAATAGACTCCCGTGCGCAGCTCGACCAAAGCGCTTGTATACACGTGATTCATTACATCCTGTGCGCTGATTTTATACTTGTAGGTGGAGAGCGGCTCCAGTGACTCAGTGCCGTTTTTCCCATTCCATGAAATCTCAGGTGGTAAATCGCCTTCACCTTTCAGGGTATTGAAAAGATGGCCACTGGCATCGAAGATTTCGATGGTCCAGTTTACGAGAGTCAATCGTCCGCGCCTGGCCGGAATAAAGCGAATCAGTTTTGAAGATTCCGGAGAGAGTTCGAAAAGCCCAGGCTGATGCGTTATCGATAAAAGATTCTTATTGCGTATCATCTCGTAATCGAGAGAATTTGAATTGTATTGGTTGCCCTTTTTGTCGATACCCGTCGCCTTCAATAACAAAACATCACCGGGATTATACCAGCGCAAAGCGACATCATCAATTCTGACCTGCTCGGCGTAGGCACGCCTGATCTCTTTCATGTGCGCCCCATCAGCCCGGTGGAATGTGAAAATCAACTCTACAATTTCCGCATTCCTTGCGCTAACCGATACGACAAGGGAGGTCGAACCATCGCCCAATTGAATATGCGTCTGCGTTCTGGCTAATATCAGTCGCCCCAAATCGTTTGCCACGCTTTCAATTTTCTTTTCGAATCGGTATTTGTTCCCGGCCTTGTCTTCACCCTGTAAGACAAATTTCGCCGTCGCTGCGTCTTTTTCACTGATTCCGGTCGATGAAAACTTCAAAGAAAATACGTTTTGGTATTTGGGTAACGCTATCTCTCTGAGGATTTTTTGCCTTTCGTCGATAATCACCGCTCTCCAGCGGATTTCTCTTTTTTCCTCAGTTATATGCTTGAGGCTATAGGTATTTGGCGTAGTCGGATCTGCCTCGAGACTTGTTTTCCCGTCAATTTTTTTCTTCGAGGAGATAAGAAAAGCGACGGTATCCGTTTTAATGCCCGTATCGAGCCCCTTTCTAACGTATTCAGCGGTATACGTGTTGTCTGCAACGATGGTACCTTTTTGATCATAGCCGTCCCAGGTAATTTTCTCCGGCGCCGGAATCAGCTGAAAGGCATTCTTAACCAGATCAGAACAATACGTTCTGATAACTTCACCGCTTTTGTTCTTGATGTAGGCGCACCAGTCTGTAATACGCTCATTCTTAAACTTATAGTTCTCTGCTTCGGCGAAGTCCTTTATGCCGTCGCCGTCCGGTGAAAAATAAATGATGGGAATCTCCAGCTCGGCGGCTTGCTTTATCATTTTTTGCTGGGATTCAAAATGATAGCTGAACTGAGTATAGACCAGATGATCGCGCTGAGTTCCCGGATCCAGCGTCGTTGAGTAGCGTACGACTGCTTCACCCCAGAGCAGCGAAACTTTAACTCCGAACAGACCATACCCCGTATTCTGTACCAGATACGACCTTCCCCGCCACGAAAACCCGATTTCAAAAAACCGCAATACATTGAAAAACAGCCCGGGACTGATATAGATTTCGCGAAAATGATTAGCCGCTTCAAAAGAGGCGTGGGCGAATGACTTAAAATACCGCCAGTTGGTAAATTGGAACTGAAAACTTGACCTTACCGTGAACGGGTATTCGGAGTCATCGCTGATGACAGGTTGCCCCACGTTTAACAGGGCAATGCCGATGCTTAGGTTTTGAAAGGCAAAACCGTCTGATTTGCTTTTTTTCATCGGGAAATCCATTTTTGCCCCGATTTTTCCGTTCGCCATTCCTTTGCCGTCGGTATTCACACCGAGTCCGAGTCCGACAATCTTGTTCAACGGTAATCCATAGTTAACGTCAAGATCGTAATCGCTCTGCAAGCTTCCCGGAATTCCCCCGCCCGCTACGCCAATGGCGCCAAAACCCACAGGAACCGCCGCTCCCGCGTAGAAATGATCACCGCTGCTTTCGCGCGCAAAGTCTCCATTCACGCTCAATGCTTCGCGCGAGGCGAGGCATGCCGGATTCAGATAGAAACACAGCGAGAACTGGTCGCGCAGGTCATTGCCTGATCCTGACATTTTGAGATACGCCCGTGGTCCGGCGGTAGTATTCGAGTACCTGTATGCAAAGGCCTCAGACGTTGCAGCGATACAAACAAAGAACAGCATAACCTTCCAATGCAGATTTAGCGTCTTCATAGTTGTGCGTTATACTGAAAGTTTAGCGAGTATTGCAGGTAGTTCGCCCTGGCATCGATCAAATCCATGTATTGATTGAGGCTACCGCTCAAGCTGAGTGTGTGCCCTTGAGCAGGAGTACCGGTAATTCCAACGGAGTATGTCGTATTCTGATTATTGCTCGTCTTCGCCAGGTCATAGGAATGCGCATAAGATGCCGTCATGGGAAATTGAAGTTTGCCCTGAAATAATTGCCAGCTGAGCGTCGTGGAAAACGTATCGGTATACGATTTAATATCCTTAAGCAAATCGAAATTTTCCGTCTTACCGCCGCTGCCTGAAAAATTCAAAAAGCTGAATAATCCGATTGTAATCGTCAACGCGCCGTTGCGGATGCGGCTCCGGCTACCGGGACCTTGTACGATGCTGGCCGTATCCGTCTGCGACAGATTGAGACTATTGCTGATGCTTTTTTCGAACAACTTAAAACTATAACCTGTCGTGGAGGTCACCGTATTCGAGTTAGTTGTGCTTTCCAGGCTGGGGTCGCCCCGGCTGATTTGCTGTTGAAACTGGTCGGACAAGCCGAGGGTTAAAGACGATATCGTATAGCCCAGCTGCAACCCCGCTCCACGATTGGTATTTGTCAGCTTGTTCTTTCCGGAGACGTTATCATGCGAATAGTTGCCGCTGCCGTTGATTGTCAGCTTGCCGATCGTACTCGCCGTAGCCAATGTATAGGCTCTTGAGGACCCCTGCGCACCCGTTATGAGATTAAGAAAATTCTCCTGCATTTCAGTATAACCCAGTTTCAGTGAATCAAATAACGGCTTGAATTCAAACCCCAATGAGCCTTTCCACGACGAGCCAGTAAATTGCTGAGTGATGTCTTTTGCCTCGTACTTCGAATCGGCATAGGCATATTCAATATCAATCGATTGCAAAAACGATTCGAATTTCAGACCCAGGAGTATTCCTGTCGTGTGCCCTTCCACTGCGACCTGCGTGCCCGCGTTCCTGATCGATTGTTTGTCATCCTTAACATTGGCATATGAGACGCCCAGCGTCACATTTTTATGGAATGGATTGCCTTCGAATTTACCACCATACATCCGCTGTGAAAATGTCCCGACCTTTCCCGGGTCATTCTCCGCCTCAACTGCTTTTTTCGTTTGGCCCGCGGCTACAGTTGCCGCCCATTTTTGCCCGGGCAGACTCTTGTCACTGTGCAGTTGCACTTCACCGCCCCAAAAACTCGAGCCGCCAACGAGCGGGGTAAATTGCGTGCCGACATTACCCCACTTCGTGTCGGCCATCGGTGATCCCGCGGCGAATGTAAATTGGTTGATCGGTTGGCGATCCTCAATCTGCTGAGACGTGACCATGAACGGGCCCAACGAGAAATAGTAGTCCTTTGCCTCGGCCTTGAAAAACGCATTCACTGTATGGAAACCGTTAGGATACGCGAGTTTGGTTTCTTTTTCCGACACCGTCTTGCTGAACTGAGAACTTTCCGATATGGTTCCGGTGGATTTCCACTCCAACTCCGGTCGATCGGTATCGACCATGCCCTCTGGCACAACAAAAAATTGCCAGGTTTTCGTTTTGCTACCCCCGAGCGTCGTTGAGTATTCGAGTGCTACAGACTGCCCGCCATTCTCCAGACTAAACGGCAGATCAACGGTGATCTTCTTATTCACGATTCTCGCAGAACTCGTGATATTCCGGTCATTCACCTTCACCGTGTATTTGAAGCTGGCATCGATATCACCCAATAGCTGAATTTCTATCGGCGGCTTCTTCTTATCTATTTTTGAATCCGGCATGGGATTTGCCAAAACCGCATCGGTAAACGCACTTTCCTGACTTGCCTTGATAGAGAACGGAAAGCGCTCGGGATTTGTGTTTGGTAATGTGTGCACCACGCCAGCTTTGTCGCGCACTTCGATGTAATACTCAACCCCATTGGCAGTGACAAGGTACGCCGGAATTTCCGCCCGCATTTGCGAGCCGCTGCGACTCATTAAAATTGGCATATAGACAGATCCATTGCCCACACGGGCATACAAAAATGCCTGCATGATATCCTGGTTATATGAAAAACGCGCCTCGATGGGCAGAGGTTGCCCGGGTTTCACGTATAATGGCGCATTATGCAGAATATTCTGCGCTTCGATTTGCGCACCCGTGAACACAAAAAAAAATATTATGCCGCCACGATAAACTTTCTGCATCTTCCGCACGAACTAATAGCCTCTGTTCCAGAAAGTTTCCGCTCAGTGCTGCTATTTTAAGATTATGATGCGCTCGGCCCCGGGAAATGATTCGACGCCCTTTTTGTCGACGCTGACCACGTAATACGTATATTGCATTTTCTTGCGCACCGTCGCATCGACAAAGCTGTCATCGGTGCTCTTCGCGGCACCGACTTTGCGAAATTTTCTTTCGCGGGCTTCTTTGCGATAGATGTGGTATCTGCCCAGCGAGTCGCTCAAAATGCCATTCCACTGCACCAGCACGCCGGCATTTTTTGCCGGAGAGATGAGTTTGATCGTCGGCGACGGGATTTTGGACTGATCATACTTCAGCATGATAGAATCGGAGAACGCCGCCTCGCTGCCCCGCTGCTCAACCGCAGCAACGACGAATTCATACTCTCCGGGATCCGTTAAATCGTATTCGAACATGACGGCGTTAAAGGGTTCCTTGTTTAATCTGGTTTTCTGCTTCGATTTCGGCGCTCGTTTGAGATAGATATTATAACCGGTGATATTGGGAACGTCGCTGCGGCTCCATTCGATAATGGCGGTGCTATTGTTGAGCTTTCCTCTGATGGCCTGAATTTTCTTTGCGCTGATATTCAGCAAAGGTTTGGCGGCTACCGGCGCGTGCATCAGACCTTCGTTCTTATTTCTCTGCAGCGCCCTTACGGTGTACCAATAGGTGATATCAGAATTCAAATCCTTATCCAAATACTGTGTTTTTGTGCCGGCGACAGTGGCGACGTGCGCCGGTTCCTGAAATTTTCCGTACGAACGGTATATCCAGTAGTCAATACAATTGGGCACACCTTGCCAGCTCAGCGCCATGCCCCCCGGTTTGGGTGTCAGCTGCAGATTCGTGACTAAATCAGATGCCACACCGGGATCAAAAAAATAGTTGAAAAAACCAGACTTCTCGGATTCGGCACCGTTCTTGTGCACCGCCGTCATGCGCACGAAGTAGGTACCGCGGCGATCCAGTTTCAACACCGTTTTATACTGCTGCCCCGCTATGGGTGTTTTGTTGTACTTTACGTAATTGCCCTCTTTACCGAAAGACAGGTAGATATTGAAAGTCAGATACTGCGTCGGATCGCCCGCCGGTTTCCAGTACAGCTGCGACAGGCCTTCTTTGTCCTTCTCGATGTTCAATATCGCCGGTGGATACAGCGCCTCTTTCATCGGTAAAATTTCGCGGATCTCTGATTCACCGCCGGCAATGCCGCCGGCGTACAAACATTCTACCTTGTAAAACATCGGCGCTCCCGCATAATCTTTGGGCAGGTCGTGCGTGTACGAACCGGATTTGACTTTTTTATTATTGAATCTTTCGGGCACAACAATCGGCCGCTCATTCAGCCTCTTGAAATCCTTGTTTTTTTGGTGGGACATATAGACGTTATAGCCAATCACGTCGTCGTGCGGTATGCGATCCCATTCGATGTAGCTCGCCCGGATTAGCGGATCGATTTTTACCAGATCTATTTTTAACTGCTTAGGCAGCACAAATTTTACCTTTAGCTCCCGTGATTGCCCACTGGCGATATCGGTGATCATGTAACGGTAGCTTTCCCCGTCTTTCACTCCATCGTCCAGATACGAATATCCCGCCATTGCACCAAAAACAAAATCGTAGAGTGAGTAGAGAAATGTCCGGTTATCTTTACTCAATTCACTATACATATCCTTATAGTATTTGATTTTATCCTTTTCCAATTCATATGCCTTACCCAGGGCTTTTAAATCGGCCGGTTTTGTGCCCGGCAAGATCTCGCGCTCCAGACGCAGTTTGCCGGCCGCGTCGAACGCTTGTATCTTAAATCCTTTTGTCTCTGCTTTTCCGGCCACGTACGCATAGATGTACACACCCTTGGGCGTCAGAATCGGTGATACCGTCAGCGGCACATTCGTTGTCTGTGCGTGGAGCGTCGCCGTTGCCAACAGTGCCAACACCACCGCAAGAAGTTTCAGCATAGAAAAGCTCCCTTGCGCCCCATATTTCTTTAAGCCATCAAGATTCATCATAAATACATCCATATATCATATTTTCAGAATGATCGTTTCACCCTTGCTGCCGCGCAAGCCGTCGCCATTGATCGGTACGACGTAGAGGTACAGCATCGTCCCCTTCGGATATTTCTTCGCGTCGAATGCAAATTTCCGCTTGTCAATTTTGTCTGCCATAAGCGTGTACCTCTTTTCGTTCAGCTCTTTCACGTACACGCTGTAGCGCACATCGTCGCCGGCCTTCTCGTTCTCCCAGCGCACCCGAATCGCATCGTCGTCTTTTTTATAGCTCAGCTTTTCCACCGCTGGCGGTATCGGCAAGGGTATGTAGACGGGCTCAGCATAGACCATTGGTGATTTCGGCGTAGAAGACAATAGGCCGCCCGGAATATTCTGCGCCACAATACCGTAAGTGTACCACACGCCGGGGCGGACGTCTTTGTCTTCGGCGGAATTGCTCAGTATCACTTCTTTTAACGACGACAGATTCTTCAGCTGTTCTTTTTTCTTTGAGTATGCCTTGTAGAGCGCAAGATTCTTCACTTTCAAATCATGCGGCAATTCCCATGCGAGGTGCACACTATTGCTGATTTGACCGTACTGTGCCCGAAACGCGAAGGGCGCGCGTGGCTTTCCCGGCTCTTCTTTGAAAAGGGACACCACGGCCCCCGCTGGACCTTCGATGCCCGAGGCGCTGACGGCGATGACGTAAAAGTTGTGCCAGCCACCCAGTTTCGTCTTTAGCGTATATTTAGTGGCAAACCCGCGCGTATTTTCAAAGTCGTAGAATTTCATTTTTGTGCGACTTGTTTTATCGGGCAGCTGCCCCTTCGCTAGGAATATCTTGAAATGAGAGATCCCTTTTTGGGTGGGATATTCCCATTTCAGGGTAATTTCATCTACATCCGCAGAAATCTTAAGCTCCTCAACGGGTAGGAGTTTGGGCTCGTACGCGAAATAGACCGAACGGGAAAAACTTTCTGTGATAACTTCGCCGGCTTTGTCGAGGGCTTTCAATCGGTAAATGTTGTCACTGTCGGGTATAGGCGTGTCGTCGGTGAATGACAATGTGTCGCCGGGGATTGTAGCTATCTTTGCCGATGGTTTGTCATCTCTGCTTGAACGCAAGACCTCAATGGACGCAAATTTTTTCTGCGATTTCCATCTGAGCCATATCCCCCCCCCTGAAGTCCTTACTCTGAAATCAGCAACGCCAGATGGAGCCATGCGGCGTGACCTGATCTGAGTTGGCACTGCGAGACCCAAGACCATCAGGATCAGCGACGCCTTCGTTCGAAGATGGAATCTCATAAATCTCTAAAATTCAATTCTTGGCAAATTGCAGAAGGTCCGTAATTTCAACACCCTCGCCCAAAGCAAAGTAGGTTGAGCCATACCTATTGTTGGTAGTTATCGCGAAGGTTTGATACTCCCTCATCTTGCCTAAAGCATACACATCTTCGAGAACAAAACGGAAATTGCGCCCGTGACCGAGAAAACCCCATCTGGCTCTTATTGGTTTCTTCCAGCCTCGGCCATTATTTTCGCAGAGTTGGTAACAGATCTCAACCAAAGGCTCTTTGCTGAAGCGAAAGTACCAGTAATCCGACATGATGCCATGGGTAAATTGGTTTCCGAGCAAAAACGCGCTGATTTCTGCGACATCTTTCTTAGACAAGTTACTGTAAACGCGCACTTCAAAACGCTCGCCATTGACTTTGAGCGTTCTTGTGGTGTTGCATGCGCCCAAAAAAAAGAGGGAAAGAAAAATCAACACCAACCACGGAAATAGAATCGCATTCTTGAATAAACGGTCCATTGATCTGAGAATTTGCATCGACTCTCTAATTTTTTGTAAAAATGAAAAAATGAATACTGGTCGTATCCGGAAATTGCAGCGTTTCTTTGACATTGGAACCGTAATCCACTTTACTTCCGAATACAAGAACAAAAGGGAGTATCGCCGGAGCGGACGCGCCAGCATTCAGCAAAGCCATATTGCGCAGACTCTCCTCACCGCTCGGGGCTGGATTTAGGCTCGCGCCATAAATCGGGGTTCCTGAGAAGTATGCTCCTGTAACCACGGTCAGATGACCTGACCCTGGATTCCCTCCACCCGCATCGGTCGTCGTATTTTTATAGACGATAATTACCATTTTCCCTTTGCGCGCCTCCGCCACGGCAGCCTTGTAATCCTTGGTCGCCGTGAGAGTAACCCCTGCGGCAACCAGTTTATCCCGAAGCGACTTTTCGATCGGCAAAAGGTTGGCGTCCGGGACATTGGTTGCTATTTTAAAAAAAGCGTCATATGCTCCGTTGGCATTCAGTCCGGCTGTGATATTGACATTGCCAAGGTATTCGTACCCCAGCGATGCAGTGAACATATTACAGAACGTTTGATCCGAGCATACTTTTTGCATCGCACCGCCGCTCTGGTATTTCTTGTCTTCGTTATCCCAGTACTCGTATCTTCTTTGGGGCAACGATTTTCCGGATTCCATAGCAGATTCTGGAAAAGATTCTGTCGTGTAGGAAGGATCCACTTCCGGATTCTTTTTCAGCCAACCGTTCGAATAGAGAAATGGGCCGACATCCTTTTTGCCCATAGCGTTTACTCGCGTTATTTGCGTCCAATAGGTACTGTCCTGATCGGTCACCTCAGCAGGCAGCGGCCGGTTCTGACCATCAGGATTTTTTGGATCCGCGGAGGGATTCAAGACTAAATAGCCTTTGGCGTGTGCATCATTCCCCGTAAAAGCCCAGATACCACAATGCTTTCCCGGATTATAAGCTACACGATTGGGCCAGACAGACATACCGAACTTATCGATTACTGTTTTGTTCATATATTTCATCATCGCGGCATATCCCGGGGGAAGACCAAGCCCCGCATATTTGCCCTTGATGTATTCTTCGCTGTCAGTCGCGACGAGCGGTGCGACATCCAACCCCTGTAGCGATAAGAAGAACCAAGTATTGTTACTGCCATTATGAATGAGCGCAAAACTCTGGGTGGTGCCCGCCACTGATATCAAAGCTGAGGCATCCTGCATGACGACATTCTGCCCGACCAGCACCGAGTAGGTTACGGAGCCCGTAGAATTCTGCAAAAAATGAATCTTACCACTTTGAATTTTTTTCGGTGCCGCGTTCGGCGGCAGAATTACCCAATTTGCACCATCAATTGACCCCACGGAAACAGCCCCAGCCCAAACGTTGCTCTGAACCATAAGTTGGTTCACACTAATACCAGAAGTGTTGCCAGTAGCTGTATTAAGGGCACCCAAGAGATTCATTATAGTTTCCTGATCACCTGCGCCGGGTCTAATACCAGATCCGAAGAGCATTTGCTTAGTGCTGACGGTGGAACTGAAGCTGTTGAATAACAAAGAATAAGGGATTTGGATAGGGGCAGCGGTGGCACTGACCTCCACCCGAAACTGTCCTTTACCGCTCTGGCTGTTTTTCCCAAATACAATCTTCACGGGCATAACATTTGTGGAGATGCTTGCGATACTTGACAAGTTTGCTCCAACGGCGATACTTCCAGTAAGCGTGTAGATTTGGCTGCTGGTTCCATCAAGTGTCGCACTATCAACACTTGATGGTCCACTAGAAATGATTGCTAAGGAACCTCCTGGTCCGGTTGCGCCTATCGTAAACCTCGAAAGATCTGCTAATAAGTTCATGCTCTTTCCCGTAATTTTGACAGTGTTTCCTGACCCCGTTACAGCGACACGGAATGTACCTGATAAAGGTGGTGTAGTTATGCCCCAATCAATTGATAGGGAGTTCTTAACATCTTGATCAAATTCGAGATTTCCTGTTGCTTCAGCATAGTCTATTTTGATCAATCCCTCAAAATTTGGGTGAGCCACTAGACTAAAGCCTACATTGGCAGCGGATGCCTGAATTAGCTCAAGTCCATCAATCCGGTCATTTGGGTTGTTAGTCCAGATTTTCCCACCATACGCCAATTTGGCATCTGCTTTCGCCAATGGTATAAAAAAAATTCCGCTCAGGGTGTGACCGGATTTCTTGAGCGTCCCTGAATTGCCAGAAATCTTAAGGGAAAACGCCGGGATCGCGGGGGCGGAGGATCGGCTACTTGGAGTGCCCGCCGGTATCGCCTGAGAGACGAACATTACGGGTAAATCAATAAACGTGAATAGACCCGTCGAAATAGTTGCTCTCAATGTTGTCGGAAATGAAGGTTCATTGTCTGCGTCGCTGACGGTGAGGCAACTATCGCCGGCATTGAAGCCAGTTAGGTTAAAACTTGTGGCTGGTGTTGTCAGCTGCGCACACTTCAGCGCCAACGTACGGACTCCGGCAGCAGAAACTGAAAACTCCGGATTGCCTGCGAATCGTAGAATGAGCGACCCTAAAGCAAGCAGAGGCGCGCTGGACTTCACTTCTGGTACGGATTCGAATTGAAAAACACCATTCTGGGATTTCCAATTCATATCCACAAAGGACACTTCTTTATTCGACTCGAATAACTCGAGGTACTTATAACTCCAAAACCCCGTGCCGATCAGCCGCCACTCGCCATTTTCCCGATACAGCATTTTCTTCTCAAGACTCAGCCTGCCGCGAATCCAATCCATTTTCATATCACACCCGACTAACATAGTTCGATCGGCACTTAGCGGTTCGAGGTTTATTGTGGAATTAAGTTCTCCGTTGCTATTAAAACTTAAATCTACATTCTCACAGTTATAACTGACGGGATTTTGGGCACTCTGGATTTTTAAGCCCAACCTGCCCGAGATGCTTACATAGAAATCTCGGCCGTTAGAACTGGTATCCGGATCCGCAATGGAGGCTTGACCATAGATTTTTTTCGGTGTCATTTCAAGCCCGTATTTCATGAAGCTGACTGATTGGGCAATGTCACTTTGCATTTGTGCACATGTCCTCTCGCAATTTGTTTGAATTTTCAAATTCGAAAAGGCGACATTTATATCGTTACCAGAATCATCTTGACCAAGTTTAAAACCGCCCTTAAATGTAATAACCCGGGAATTTTCTAATTTTGCGGTTAAAGTATTTTGAAAGGCATAGCCATAATATGACGGTGGCGTGCTGCCAAGCTTGATTGTGAGGTCCGGAACAATTTCCAGCTTGAGTGGATTGCTTGTGAGTTTCACCTTGGCTTCAAAACCATCAATTCCCTGCAATCCAGCAATGGCTGTCGCGTCAAAACTGAGCGTAAAAGTTATTTTCCCTTTGGTGTCAGTGATTACAAAAAAACTATCGGGTGCGACAGAAGTAAGATCTGCCATCAATCCCAGGGCTTGAGGGGACATTCTGGGCACGGTGCCTGACGCATTCTTGGCAATAGGTTCATCGGGAACAAAACCAAGCTGCATGGCGGTTTTCATAAATCCATCTGGCTTGCCCGAATCCAATTCTACTTTAAAGTTTACTTTTATGAGGATATCCTCGACGGCACCAATATCGCCGCCGCTCGGAATACGCAAGTATTCATAGATCTTAACCTTCATGCTATTATTGGGAACTGCCTGAATACACGGTGCATTAGAATAAGTGCTATCGCACACAGGCCTTTGTGGATTTGATCTGGGGGCAAATTCAAAGCCATAGAGAGTACTGACCTGATCGACACGAGCTGCATCAATTTCACGAAGGCACCCGCGGTTATTCAACTCCGCGCCGATCGTCGCCGTAACTTCACCACCAGGTTTCCCTGCGCCGAGAACAAGGCAGCGCTGGCTAATGATTCCATCGGGATTTGGTTTCGGCGCAGTGGCTGCACCGGCGATCTGAATCCAGAGGCACAGAATACTCATCCCCATCAGGCGGCAAATGCGGTGCAATACTCTGCTTGAAGTCAAATTCTGGCGAAAAACCCAATACATCATAGTCTCCATCCTAGTTACCCGCTCCTACGGCAGGTGCCGGTTTCTTCAACTTTGGCACCCAAATGTTAAAGGTACCATTTTGCTGCACTGGTTTGGCTACTCCGTTCATCTCTACCGTTCCTGTGCTAACGATTTGCCCATTCGCATCGACAAACGTACCACTCACATTCACCCCATGCGGCACTAAGAGTTCACCGAGGTTGACCGTCTGCGATCCGGTCAGGTTAAATGCATTCGCTGCCTGGTTGTTTTTGAATAGCGTGTAGCCGAATTCGAGCTGCTGATCTTCGGTCAGATCGAGCATGATAAACTTGCTGCCTCTCAGCGCTTCGAATTCCACAATGCTGCCGTCGTCGCCGGTCTGCGTGCAGAAATCTGTCGTTTCAACAGCTGCATCGCTGATACATACTTTTATGCCCGCGATAGGCGTGTTATCGTGCTTTGACTTTAAGGTCAGCGACACCTTGCCCATGGAGGGATTGAGTTCAAAATCCATCGTCTTTTCCCGCATTGCCCCGGTTTGGCTTTCGCCCGAGCCGAGTTCTTCGGTGATTTCTTCAGACGTGAATATATCGTAATCGGCCTTCGCTACTTTCAGGGTAAACGCTTGCCCCAAAATGACCGGCACGTGGTAGTTGCCGGTTGCATCGGCGGTGGCCGTCGACACGACGGTCGTGCCTCGCATGACTGAGACTGTGGCGCCGGCGACAGGTACATCCTGGCTTTTGAAATTCTTGAACCATTGATTCAAGATCTTGCCCTTGTATTCCAGGGGCTTGAGCTTGGCATACCATTCGGTCGCAGTACTGTCTGAATTCATGCTAAGGCCGGCCATCGGGTCGGTTGCCGTGCCCGCGCCCATGGTAGTCGTCGTACCGGTCGAGCCTGCAATCCCGTGAGGGGCCGGCGCTGGTGCAGCAACCGAAAGGGCTGCCGCGCCAGGAATAACCAGTTCAATGGTGTTTTCGGATTCAAGAGTCTTGTCCGTGACAGCGAACGCAGACGCCAGCAGGGTCTCGCGGTTGTCCGCATTGACAGCAGCCGAACCACCGCAGGCTGTGATGCCATTGTTAGTAACGTTGCTGACTGTAGCAGTGGCGAGATAGCAGGTTGGGTCAGCGTCAGCCGTTTCGATGCGCAGTTTGTATTGCGTCGGTTGAAGGTTTTCAAAGGTGAATTTCAATCCGCCACCGGTATTGGCGTCTTCCTGCGTCAGATTTTTCGTTTCATCGTAGGGCTTGGTACTGTCAGTGGAGGTTAATTGCAGCTTGGCTGTGGAGATCGCACCAACGACCAGGTTACTCTCAAAAACCTTGCCTTTGACGACACCGTTAAAGTTCACGGTGAAGCGATTCTTCGCCGGTATGTTGACAACGCGGAAGGCATCAGAATAAGTCAGTACCAAAAGCTCGAGTTTCTGATTACCGTCTGCACGCTCGTATCCGGTTTTCGTCACATAGATGTCATAACTTTTTCCTGCTGGCAATTGTGCGAATGAAGCATTGCCCTCGGCGTCGGTCATCTGGCAGCCACTGGCAGTCCCCGAGCTCACTTCTTTTAAGCAAACGTTTGCGGTGATGATTGGTCGAAACATGTGATCCTGCAATTTAATCTTGCCATTAAGATTCGCCGGAGGCTGGTATTCCTGGATAATCGCCGCGCCGGCAGCTGTATAGAGCGGCTCACCACACTGCGGATTTCCCGGAATTGGCCCCAATTTGACGCAGACTTTTGCGCCCACGTGATTATAGTCCCCTGATGTATTCGGAACGCCGTCCTGGTTAAAGTCTCCCACCAACCGCGTTGGCCATCCGGGCTTACTGAAATCAGGGCGTTTGCACGTTTCGTACAGGTTATTCGGCAACAGCACCAGAGGAATAACCAGCGCCAGCGCGGTTCCATTGCATGCCAAATCTGCGGGAATTCCCGCTCCGAAATGCACACTCATCTGCGCATCGGCCATGAAATACATGGCGTTATTCTCGTAGCCACCGCCCGCGTCGATATAGGCAGCGGCACTGATATCAAGTAGCCTTCTCAAGCCGCCTTTGAAACCGCCGCCAATATAGAGACCGGCACCATAGGCCGCGCGAACCGGCAACATTTTGAAAGCGATGCCCCCATCGGCCTGAAACTCGACGTAGGGGCAGCCCGTATTCGCGCACGCCTCAATCGGGTCGAGCCTTGCCGTTCCGCGCATGGTAAAAAGCAATCCGGTTTCCGTCCCTGTCTGCGGCAGCTGGAACGTGCGTCCGGCGTAACTCAGACCCGGGCTCACAGCGTTGGCACCGGATAGCGGAATATTCTTACCGATGTAAAAAGCCATACCGCCGTAGATATTGAGCTTCTCCATATTGATCGTAAAGCTTGGGCCACCACCGGCGTACCAGTAATCCTGCCGGGGTTTTACTTTGAGGTTAAAAGAACCACCATTGAAACTTACACCCCATTTGGTAAAACTGACGATCTGCAGGTACGCTTCCACTCCCTGCTCCTGATCGTCTTTCAGCAAAACAGCAATTTCGCCCTGTGCCAGCGCTCTGCCCGGCCCGATAATATATTCGATCGGCTTGTAATACACAGCCGCGTTGATGCGGATCTCTTCGAGTCCGCTGGGGCCGATAACGATCGCTCCGCCGATGCGCGCCCACGGGTTGGTGTCTTTGGATGGTTTTGGCAGAAAGATAAAATCTCCGCCAATGCCTATCTTGAGCACAGTATTTGAGGGTACCGTACCCTGCGCTTCAAGATAACCCTGCACTCCCGCCCAGGCGACGTATGGCCCAAGCTGAATCGGCACAGGAAAGCCCACCTGAATCTCAACACGCTTGAAGTCGAGGCCGTCTTTTTTTCCGAAAAAGACCGCGGCCCCGAGGTCAAAAACTTTGACCACTTCAAGCTTGCCGATGCCCGTAAAGTACTGGTTACCCGGATCGGTATTGATATACTTCATCACCGCATGCGCTTTGACAGCCTCACCGTACTTGACATCGAGCACAATTTCGTTGATACTTTTGAGTGTAGCGTTATGGAAGACGAAATTGCCGAGTTTCACTTCGACGCTCGGGAACTTGAAATCGATACCCCCATCGACAATGAGATCCAGATCCACCTGATTGCCGACAACCAGCAAATTAAAATCGAGCTTCTTGACTTCGACAACCAGAAACCCGGCGACGTTAAATTTTTGATTCGCGACAAGCGACGCCTTGTCGATTTCGAGCACATTCTCGCCGGAGGAATTTTTGTATATCTTGATTAATGCGATATTCAGCTGAAACGCAGGGCTGTTGAGCCGGAATGACGCAGTCGTAATTTTCAGTACGAAACTCTGAGTTTCTTTGGTCAGCTCTAGTTTTTGCGCCGTGATCGATAACCCGCTGACATTCAGTGCAATATTTTGTACATCAATCTGGCAGAGTTCCTTGCCCTGGCAAACCACAACGCGCGTTAGATTGAGTTGCAGGGTACTGGCAAATGGAGCCCCAATCCTGGTCCCTCCGGTGAACGTAAGGTCATAGCCGCTGCTGATGGCAAATGATTTGAGCGAAATTTCCCAACCCGACTGCCTGACCGTGAGTGCCGGAGTCATGTTGGCGTTGAGGCTTTGAATCTGCCAAGGTCCGGTTTGCTTCGCCACGATCAATTGATTGATGTTAATATTGGAATTCAGCGGATTCCCTAACTTAATGGCCAGACAGTCTAAGGAAAACTTCGTCCCGGCTGTCCAGGTAAGACTCATGTTGACTGCGGTGCATCCGCCTGCGGATTGCTTGGTGATCTGCAGGAACTGACCGAGTTTGATATCGGGGTTCATGAGCTTGACTCTGATTTCAGAGAGCTGCAAACCAGTGTCATCGATGCGCATGTTGCCGATCGATTCCACTTTGCCCAAGCTCTTAATCGGGAACGAATTATCGATGTTCAACGTAGGCATCGCCTGCGCGTAAACTTTCGTGCGGCTCAGGTCATAACCCAAAGTGAGTTTTTTTAAGCCCAACTGAATTCCCTGAAAGGCCGGCAGTTGTTTATCTTCAACAAGTATCCGCGGTGTTTTTAGAGCCAACGCAGGAACGTATTTGATGATATCCTTGCGAACATTGGTGGGATTGAACCCCTGAAAGAGCGCCGGGGTCCAATTCATACCCGAGGCAACGCTACCCAGTTGCGAGACCATGACCGCGTTGATCAAGACTACGGCACCATCCTGCACCGGCGCCTGCGATTTCAGTATACCCGGTAATTTATCTTTATCAACGCTATCCCAGACGCTACTCAGAAAATCTTTGACTTTCGTCAGAAACGGATTGGGCGGACTGCCATCATTGCCCCCAATGCCATCGGCCGCTTTTTTGAGTAATTCCTGCGCGTCTTTCTTGATGAGGTCGGTTACTTTATCGAGGTCTTGCTGCGTCATACCAGTCGCAGCCATCACTTCTTTGAGAAGAGCCTCGGCGTCAAAATCGTCGAGGCTCTTGCCGACAACCAGATCGTAAAACTTTTCCTGATCCGAATTCTGGCTATAAACGATGCGCAGCGCACAGCGGATAACATTCGGATCCGACAGATTCGCATTTGACAGACATTGAGTTTCGAGCGCCGTTTTGACATCCTCGTGCGCATAGGTCAACTGCGGAATATCAAAATTCTCCACTGCCGGCGGTAGCGCGAGCACAGTACCGTCTTCTATCTTCGCGAGAAACTGGCCGACGTCACCTTTGAAGACGATTTTTCCCTGGCTATTAATTTCAACATACTGCTGAATGTCTGCGGGCAATAGCGTCACCGGATTTTCAATACCGTTGAGGATTTTTTCCAGCACCTGGCCGAGTTTTTTGACATCCTGAGAATTTGCCGTTTGGATTTCGCGGCTGAGAGCCATTAAATCGACGCTGAGCGTGGGCAGTTGAATCTGCATATTGTTAAAAGAACTGACCGCGTGTGGTTTGGCGAAGGTTAGATTCCCTGAAAGCGTAAGATTTGTGTTCTGTTTTGAAAGCATCACCGTTGAATTGAAACCCTCAAAAGGCGTGCCCGTCGCTCCATTGAAGCTGATCGTCAGCGGCTGGGGTAAATTGATCGCGGCGACTACAGGCTTTATGGTCTGATCGTATGCATTCTGACCGAGACCTAAGCCCGCGTCGAGTTTCGATTTCACGTCGCGCAGCATCGCGAGCAATTTATCGCGACCTTCAATCACATGGTCTTTTACAATCATCACCTCTGATGCCGACGTATTGCGCATGTCGACGAGCTCCTTGAATGCCGTGAGCTGCGAGAGTAGCAGAGTTTTTCTCAGATCGCCCGTGGTGTTTGTACCCGGCACCAGATTCGTCAGCGTATCAGCCAGCTCCCGAAATCTTCTGAACTGTTCGCGATAGGCCGCAAAACTGGAATACAGCTCGCTTTCTAAATCGAATAGATGCTGCTTTTTGTCGGCCAGAAGCTGCCTTAAATCATTCGCCCTCGTATTACCAAAATTGATGTAATCTTGTGCGCCCTGAACCAGGCTATTAATCTGCGGCCGATAGGTGCTGATTAACGAGGCTGAAAATACCGTACTGCCCGGTGCCACGTTGATGTTGAGCATTTGCACTGGTGGTGAAATTTCGGAGTTTCGCGCACTCACAAAAACACCCAGCGCATTCAATTTTTCGACGATTCCCGATGAGTCCGGAATAACAGAACCGCCCGCGGCGAGTGCCATCTGAAAAGAGTCCATCGCCGATTCAATGGTGGCGATGCGGTTTCTGATCGCTGTCATTTTCGTGTATGACGGGTTTTCCAGAAAATCTGAGACTTCAGGTATCGTCTGACTGACCAAATCACCCATCGTCGACGCCGCGGCTGGCACCGGTTGCGACAGAAAATCGCTCAGCGAGGGTATCGATTCGGGAAACGCCGCTACGAGCGGATTGATCTCGTCGGCCTTGGTATTCGTACCCGTACGCGCGGCGGCAATTAAATCGTTGAGGCGCTTGATCTCGGCCTGCAGATTCATATCCGCCTGCGGATTGACTTCTTCGGCGAAAGTTTTGAGGACTATGGTGTTATTCGCCGTGGGCGTGAGATTACTGACGACTTTGGCGGCATAACCGTCTTTTTGAAATGCAAATTCATACGCGGCATTGGCGTTTTGCAGCAGCGCATAGTCAAAACGGCCGTCGACGGAGGTCATTTTTCGCATGTCGTAAAAGTTAACCGGAAAAACCTCCACATTTTGCAGCGGAGTGCCCTGCGTGTCGGTGACGAGCCCGCCGGTATTATACGACTTGCGCAGATAGACCGAAGCCGTGTCATTGCCAATGAGCTGAACGGTTTGCGTGCTCGGCAAATATACGGCTTCCAGACCGCTGCCGACCTTGCCGGCAATCGTTAGCTGGTATTCCTGCCCCGAAACCAGCGGCAGGATAATGGCGCCCTGCACGTCGTCTACGGCCGCATTGCCGTTGATATCCTGATACCTGCCGGTCACTCCGGTCAGGCTTACACCCGTTGCCTGGTCAAAGACCTGCACGGTAAGTGTCGCACGGCGGTATTCGAGCCGGGTCGGCCCCAGGTCGCTGTCTTGCGGCAACACAACAACCGCCTTGCTGCTCGCGCGGAATCCGCTTTTTTCAATATGCAATTGATACGCTTCGCTCTTGGCCCTGACCGTATACCTGCCCTGCGGATTGGTGAAGACATAACGGTCGTCTTGCCCATTTGTCAGGTATACGGAAGCATTCGCGAGCGGTTTGTCAAATTCATCGGTCACAATACCACTGATGTCAAACTCGGTGCGCGCATTCATGCGAATATCGAGCCGCTGCACCTGCTGCGTGACATCGTCGCTCGCGAGCGAGAAATTTCTATTCCAGAATTCAAACATGCCGTGTTTCGATTCAATATAAATCGCCGTCGCGCCGGCCGGCAGTGACAAGACTTCAAAATAACCGTTGCCCTGCGATTTTGTGACGGCGAGCAATGTGCGGTCGTTGCCGGTAAAAATTTTCACCTCGGCTCCCGTAACCGGGTTATCACCTTCGCCGGTAATGTAGCCATAGAGGCCATGCAACCCCTGCGTCGCGAGCGTAATATCTTTCTGCATAATACCCGCAGCAGGCAAAACCACATTCCCCCGATAGTCCGCGTAGCTATCTTGTTTAACAGCAACTAGCTGGTACGCGCCGCCGGTCAGTTGCTGGAAACTCGCGTTGCCGGTGGCGTCGGCCTGTACGGTAAAAGTTCCCTGGCCAGACACAAGCGAAATCGTGGCATCTGCGACAGGCTGGCCCGCCTGGTCTTTGACGGTAAATTGTGCGACCAGCCGCCGTGACAGGGAAATATCTTTTTGAATCAGACGACTCGGTTTCGCTTGCTCTTCTTTTTTCTCAGCGGTGGCGGAAACTTCAGTAGTCGCGGTTTCGACTGTATAATTGACAATATCCAGATTTTCCTTATACCCGTTCTTGAATGCCACCAGATGGTACGTACCCTCATGACTGAGACCAAATTCGAAATAACCCGAAGCATTGGTGACGAATGATTGCGACTGTTTGATAACTGCTCTGTCGCTCTCGCTGCGCTTGTCGGCAGGCGTTTCGACGGCGCCGCGTAATTTAACCCAATCGGTAGTGAGCCAGACCTCCGCCCCCTCAATCGGTTCGTTCGTCCGCAGGTCGCGGATGATTCCCTTTATAACCGAATAGATATTGGTTGTGATCGCACCCGCAGCTTTTTCGCGGATATCAAAATGTGCCAGAATCGATTCGCCGATAATACGATTTTCACCGTCCAGGGCCTGAACCTGCCAGTAGTAGCGGGTTTCATTTTCCAGCGGCTCAGTCAGATAGAACGTGCCATCGGGATATTCGCCGACGGCAACTTTGGCGTCCTGCGTAAAATTAGGTTCTTTACCATAGGTTACTTTGTATTTCGTAACACCGTCGCGGCGTATCCAGCTGAGCGCCGGCGTCATGGTATTGACGGCTGTATCGAGCGGAGAAATCAGCGTTACCGGCCCGCCGAAAGGGTGTTTCATCGTAAACTGCGAGACAGCAGAAAAACCGCGGTTGGCACCGACGGGTAAGTTGGTCGTACCCAGTGCACGCACCTGCCAGTAGTAGGTTTTTCCCGGCACAAGCTGCGTCACATTGGTAGGATAAATAAACGTATTTCTGTCAACCGTCTGAAACACGAGAGGTACTGAGCGGGGATCAGGAAATTCGCTGATGTAGATTTCAAATTTCATCGCGCCAAAAACCGTCGTCCAGTTAAACACTGGATTTGGCTGCACGACCTCTTCGCGATCGGCGGGAAGCAGCAATTTTACCATCTGTGTATCGAGGCGGTGTTCCACAAGAAATTCGCAACCCGAAACGACCGGCGCATTGCCGCCTTCGGTGATGGTGACTCTGAAATTATAAATACCGGGTGTGCTGTAGATCAGCGTCACCGGCGATACCTCGAGACTTTTGCGCACAACAGTGCCAACTGCGGGCGTAGCAAAACTGTCATCGCGCTGGTAGACAACGCGCCCTTGCGGATCCAACACCAGATAATTGACCGTCGTCGTCGCGGCAGCGCTTCCCGTCACCGTGGTTTCCCATTCAAAGGAAACGCGGGTGTCAGAACTCAGAATGCCTTTTGTCTGCACGTTGTCGGCGTTTTTTGTCCAGCTGCTGATGGCTCCCTGATAGGCAACCGCGTCAAGCGAACTGAGCGAGAGACACAGGAGGACTAAGGGAAGGGCGTATTTTTTCATTGGAGAGGCCTAAGTTAATAGAGCCCATCACCCAAAAAATCCGTGGAATTCGTACCCTGTATCTTTACGTCCGGATGACCCGTATTATCCAATAGACAAGGGTACGCCGCGCAATTCCCGGAAACATTTGCACCACCGAAGTATAAATAGGCTTCGCCTCGTACGCCGTTCGCGCGGTGCGCGCCCACGAGGAAATCGTTAATGCCATCGCCGTTGACATCACCAGCCCGTGCACTCGCTCTGCCCAATTGCATACCGTCGCTCGGCCCGATTATTTTTATGTCGGGATGCGTGGTACTATTGAGTGTACAGGGATAGAAGGCGCAATCCCCGGAAATATTGGAGGCACTGCCGAAAAAGAACTTCATTTGTCCCCGTGCGGCGGCTGCTCCACCTGCCCCGGTCGCATATTCGGAGCCTATTGAAATATCATCAATGCCATCATTGTTAATGTCACCCACTGAAGCTACACTTATTTCCGCTATGTTGTTAAGGGTGTCACCATGATCCGCACCGCCCTGCATAATAACATCTGCATGCGCCTGCGTCTGCAACGTGCACTGATAAGCCCCACAATCCCCGGAGAAATTACTACCGCCAAAAAGAATATACGATTCGCCCATCACCGCGCTAGTCAATCGGTTGGGCGCGCCGATAAGGAGATCCGTGACGCCATCGCCGTTGAAATCACCGTTCAGGCTGGCCGATTCGATAACATCATTGTCGAATGTGCCTTGAATCTTAATTTCGGGATGTGCAGCAGTATTTAAAGTGCATGGATATGCCGGACAATCTCCCGAAATATTCGTCGCGCTGCCGAAATATGCATACACCTCTCCGCGTAAGGTGCCTCCCGCGGTTGCTCCTGGCGCGCTAACAACTAAATCATCTATCTGATCATCGTTGAAGTCGCTGGCACTCCCCAGTCCCGGTTGGCCCACTCCTGTCGTCGTAGCAGCACCCTGTACTTTGATGTCGGGATGAGTTGTGGCGTTCAGAGCACAGGGATAAGCGGCGCAGTTTCCAGAGATATTCGTGCTGCTGCCGAAATAAATATACGCCTCGCCGGCGTTTGCCGCCCCGCTATCAGAGCCGGAAGCGCCGACAATAAAATCATCCAATCCGTCGTCATTTATATCGCCCACAGTGGCCACGGTATTGCCAAGAAAATCACTATTTACCGCCCCCTGGATCTTTACATCCGGATGCGTGGAGGCATTCAACGTACACGGATAACTGCCGCAATCACCCGAAATATTCGTCGCACTGCCAAAATAGACATAAGCCTCACCACGGCTCGTCCCACCACCGGCTGCAGAAGAAGCCCCGACAATCAGATCATCGAAACCATCACCGTTCACGTCGCCCGGTGAAGAGACCGAAACCCCCAAACGATCGCTCGCCGCAGCGCCTTGAATGATTACGTCGGGGTGGGTTGTGGCGTTGAGCGTACACGGATACGCTGCGCAATTGCCTGAAATATTGGAGGCGCTGCCGAAATACACATAGACTTCACCGCGATCGTTTAGGCCTGTCTGCGACGAAGACGCCGCAATGATCAGATCGGGAATACCATCGCCATTTAAATCCAAGTTTTTTCTTTCAGTGATAATCTTCGCCGTTGCCGCAGCGAGATTTCCCCCCGCATCAAAAATTGCCGCCGCAGCCGGTGCAATCGAATCGCCGCTGACAGTATTCAGATCCGCACGCCTGAACTTGGTGGTTGAGCGTAAAATAATACGATTGTTTGAGCCACAGCCCTTGACGATGCTGGCGTTTAACGCCGTCGCGCCGCCGGCGGCGCTGTTG
>CAYHJO010000043.1:0-24010 GCA_964356715.1 uncultured Turneriella sp.
GCGCTTTTCCTCACCCCGGTGATTCTGCTGCATACCGGCGACGCCAAGAGCGGCCATGGTTCGGCGACGTTTGGCTGGATCATCGCCGCCGCCGCCGCCGCGGAGATCATAGCTCTCACACTCGTCTTGCCCTCCCTGTTCCGTAAACACCGCAAAAACGCCCTCGGTCCCAGTCTCTTCTTTTTCTGGATAATGCACTTTTGTATGCAGATCATGCTCGCGGTGACGATTATCATTCCCGCGCTCGGTTGGAAAGATCCGTCGGATGAAGTGGCGGCGCTGATGATTTTTTTTATTGCCAAGGAGTTTTATGTCGGAGTTCTCTTTGCCTTTGCCGCCATCACCGCAGACAAAAAGTTTATCTTACCCCCGCGCTTTTTTCTTGCGGCGCAGTTCGTTTTAGCCGCGGCCGCCTTTCTCTATTATACGGCCGCGTTCGAGGGCATGAGCCATGCGGAAATTCTCGAGGGAATCGATCCTAATATCGCAGATTTTTTTGCGTACAAAGTATTCCATTTCGGTTTCGTTTTTTTTCTGATTTATTTCCCGGCAAGGATGGCGTTCGTTATTGAAGATAAACTTACTGTTTATACGAAAGTAGACCGCTGGCTTTACCGCGCGGGTCTTTTGTTGGCCTTTATTGGCGGCACCTGGGGACTCTACACCGGCCCTGCCATCGCGCCGGGAGAAACTACGGCCCGCGAAGAACGCTTCGCTCAGACGCGGCTCATGCAGCACATCACCTATGCGCCGCTGTCTTACCTTGAGCGCCTCATCGTGGCCGGCGCCGACGTGAATGCGCGTGATAAGGAAGGCCGTACTGCGCTGCACAAGGCTGTCTATAACCGGCGCAAACGGGCAATCCGGCTTTTACTGGCGAACAAGGCTGATCCCAATATTCAAATGAACGACGGCAAAACCGCGCTGCATTTGGTCTTTCGGCAGGGCTGGAGCGGCATCGCGGACGGCGTCGAGATGACCGAGATGCTGCTCAAGGCAGGTGCCAATCCAAATATCCGGGACAAAAATGGGCGGAATTTTATAGAATCGGTGGAGTATGGCTATGACGGTTATATCCGACCGTTACTCAAATAGCTCTGCGCGCCCGCGGTGTGCCGAGATTCACTTTACAATCTGCCGAACTATCCGGCGTGGATATTGCCATGGTTAGGGAGAGGCGATGAGACTTTCCGCGAATGTTATATTCTGGGCGGTGGTGTTCTTTTTCTTCGGCACTGCGTCCTATTTCACGTACACGGTTGAGGCCCTCAAGGCAAAACTCAACGTATCGCCGACGCATATTCAATTTTCGTCCGGACAGAAAATCAAGGTCGTGAAGATTGTCAGCGGCCATGAAGTTGCCGTCGATTACCAGGGAGCGCAAACGACCGTGCGGTTGCTGGGCATCATGTCGTTCGCCTCAAACGTGAACGATCCCGCGATGGAAAACACAGCCAGAATTTCGGTACGCTATTTGGAAGAAAATGTACTCAACAAAGATGCCGAGTTGATTTTCGACAAATTTCACAAGGATTCGTACGGCCGTGTCCTTTCATACCTCCAGGTGGGGGGCAAGGATACCGGTCTCGAAATGATCGCCAACGGGGTTTCGGTTGTCTATTCGCGCTACGCTTTTCCGCGCGAAGAAGTTTACCTCAAAGCGGAGCTTCTCGCGCAAAAAGAAAAAAAAGGGATATGGGGAGTCGCCGTCGCGGCCGAGAGGGCGCGCCAGCTCAAACTGCTGTGGGAAAATGAAAAAGCAGCCGAGGCCCAAAAATGATGTTCAAACTCCTCATCGATTTCTTCCGCAAGCGAAAATTTATGCCGAACAGCGGGCACCAATATAAGGTATTGTTCATTTTCGTGGGTCTCGTTTGGTATTCGGCTTCGGGCTTTTTATTTTTCGAAATGGAAAAGAAACCCGACCTGGGCTGGCAGGATGCTTTCTGGTGGACAGTCGTTACCATGTCGACTGTCGGCTACGGCGATCTGTTCCCGGTCACAACCGGCGGGAGATTTTTGATCGGCGTTCCGACCATGGTGTTCGGTATCGGATTTCTCGGTTTTATTATCTCGGCGACCGCCTCGAGACTCATTGAAGCGCGGTCGAGAAAATTGCAGGGGTTGGCGGAGATTACTATGAAAAATCATGTCCTAATTGTTAACTACACCAATCTGGAGGAAACGGTCCGGTTGATCGAAGAACTGCGCGCCGACACAAAGACAAAAAATCAGCAAATTTGCCTGGTCGATGAAAAACTGCCGGAAATTCCGCCTAAGCTGCTCGACTACGGCGTCAGCTTTATCAGGGGAAATCCGGCTGATGAAGGGACTCTGGAAAGGGCGCGTCTGGCAGAAGCCAGCCACGCGATTATTCTTTCGAGCGACAGGAACAATCCTCACTCTGACGATCAGAATCTGGCAACGACGCTCATTCTGGAGAAAATGAATCCCGAGGTGTTCACAATCGTCGAAGTTCTCGATCCGCGCAAGATCCGGCAGATCGAATTGGCGGGCGCAGATTGCGCGCTGTGCTTGTCCGATTTCAGATCCAATCTCATCATCCAGGAACTGGAAGACCCTGGGCTGAAGAACATTCTCATGGATCTGACAAGTAACGAAGAGGGAGACCAGTTCTATCTCGTAAAAATTGATTCGATGCAGCAGTGGAATTACCGAGAGCTCGTACTGTGGGGACTGGAAATGAATTATTCGGTGACGGGAATTATTCGCGAAGGCAAACCTTCGCTGAATTGCCCGCCGGAGTTTAAGGTTGTCAAAGGAGACAAGGCGGTGCTCATTGGCAAGCAGCGCATCAACGCGATAGCGATTTGATGACCGCGGGCGCTTCTTAAAAAACCAAATATTTGCCTGTCACGCAGAAGGTCTTGCCGGCTCAACGCTGTCGTCGTCTTTCAGCATATCCCTGAGCTCCGCCGCGCGTTCGAAGTTCAGCTGCTTTGCTGCGTCGAACATTGCCTTTTCAACGGCTTTTTTCCAGGCATCCTGTGACTTAAATTTCTTGCGCGAGAACTCGTGCAGATTTTCTTCGATGCGCTGCCAGGTCTGCTCTTCAATCTTTTTCTCGCGTTCGACAAAATCTTTGATCTCTTTGACGATCGTCTGCGGCGCGATGCCATGCTTCGTGTTATATTCCGCCTGAATCGTGCGGCGGCGCTGCGTTTCGTCGATGGCGCTTTTCATCGAATCGGTCATCACGTCGGCATAGAGTATCACCTTGCCGTTGATATTGCGCGCGGCACGCCCCATCGTCTGAATCAGAGAGCGCCGCGAGCGCAGAAAACCTTCTTTGTCTGCGTCGAGAATCGCCACAAGCGAAACCTCGGGCAGGTCAAGGCCTTCGCGCAGCAGGTTGATACCCACCAGCACGTCGAAGATGCCCTTGCGCAGGTCGCGCAGAATCTCGAGGCGTTCGAGCGCATCGATGTCAGAGTGCAGCCAGCGTACTTTGATCGAAGCCTTGGTCAGGTAGTCGGTCAGCTCTTCGGACATTTTTTTCGTCAGCGTCGTGACCAGTACGCGTTCGTTCTTTTTGACGCGTTTATCAATTTCGAGAATCAGGTGGTCGATCTGGCCTTCGCTGCCATGGATTTCAATTTCGGGATCGAGCAATCCCGTCGGCCGGATGATCTGCTCGACATGTGTATCGCTGTGACTGAGTTCATAATCCGCAGGCGTCGCGGAAACATACATCACGTTAGTGGCCAGGGACTCGAATTCCGGAAAGTTCAGAGGCCGGTTGTCGAGCGCGCACGGCAAACGAAAGCCGAAATCAACCAGAGTCGTCTTGCGCGCCTTGTCACCCGCGAACATGCCGCCGATCTGCGGAATCGTCACATGACTTTCGTCGATGATGACCAGCATGTTATCGGGAAAATAATCGATCAGGCATTCGGGCCGCGAGCCGGGGGGACGGCCGGTTAGAATGCGCGAGTAGTTCTCAATGCCGCTGCAGTACCCCATTTCGCGCAGCATTTCGATGTCATACGTAGTGCGCTGCCGCAACCTTTCGGCCTCAAGCGGCTTGTTGACCTGTTTGAAGTGTTCGAGCTGCTGGTCGAGTTCGCGTTTCATCTCGTCGACCGCGTGTTCGAGAGTTGCCGGCGAGGTGATGAAGTGTTTGGCGGGATAAACCGCAATGCGGCGCAGATTTTCCTTCTTTTTGCCGGTCAAAAGATCGATTTTGTTGATTGCTTCGATCTGGTTACCGAAAAATTCGATACGGTACGGGTCGTTCGCGTACGCCGGGAAAACATCAATGGTGTCGCCGCGCACACGAAAACGGCCCTGCATCACTTCAGTATCGTTGCGCGTGTATTGCATGCGCATCAGGCGCGACATAATTTCGTCGCGGCTGGCCTTGACGGCGGTGTCGATCATCAGTACCGAATCTTTATACGTGTCGGGCGAGCCCAGCCCGTAGATGCAGCTCACCGACGCGACAATGATGACATCCTCGCGCTCGATGAGAGACGCCGTGGCGCGCAGCCGCAACCGGTCGATCTCGTCGTTGACCGACGATTCTTTTTCGATGTACGTATCCGTGACGGGAACATACGCTTCCGGCTGGTAATAGTCGTAATAGCTAATAAAGAACTCGACTGCGTTTTCGGGGAAAAATTCGCAGAACTCGCGGTATAGCTGCGCGGCGAGCGATTTGTTGTGTGTGATGACAAGCGTCGGGCGCTGCAGTTTTTCGACCACCGCAGCCATCGTCATCGTTTTGCCCGAGCCGGTTACGCCAATGAGCGTCGCTTTTCCGTCGGTTGGAGTGAGTGCTTCGGTAAGTTCGGCAATCGCCGTCGGCTGATCGCCCGCCGGTTTGTAGGGTGCATGCAATTTGAAGCTCATGGGGGGGTAGTCCCCCATGAATCCCCCTTATGAGAGGGGGGATGGGGCGTTATCTCCGGCAGAATATAAGTGCTGATTTTCTGACTAACCTCGACGGGCAAAAAGCCATATTTTTCCCTGAACAGTTTTTCCATGCGGTCTGCCGATGAATGCCGCGCGACCTGCAAACGCAGCTCTTCGGTTTCAATATAGATATTGCGGCGTTCTTTGCGCAGCTGTTCAATTTCGTAAGTCACGATCGCCATACGTATGTTGCGGTAAAGAAATGCAAACAGTATGCCGCCGATTAGTACGACGATCATCGACAGCGCCACGAGATTTTTCAGATCTTCGTATTTATCGCTCTGGCGTATCATATCAGAAAGGTTTGGCCCCGGCCAGCGGATAGAGCACAGACATGCTTATACCGGTCGATGCGAAATTCAGAGTGCTGTCGAACAGATAATTTGCATATAGCTGCGCTCCGATGCCGATCGGCCCAACGCGCTTCTCAAAACTCAGCGTCGCCATGGCGGTAAATGTGAAATAGTCAGCAGTGAAAGTATACCCTTTCAGACTTGCGTAGCTTACACCCAAAAGCGGTGAGGCAAAAACAGCCGCGTCCCATGCATCGTAACGCCAGACCAGGAATTTCGGGCCCAGGAGTCCGGTGATCAGCCGGATGTGCCGTGGAGTCTGCTGGTACAGGGAGAACCCGGCGAGAGCGGTCAGCGCGCTGATGCGCATCAGCGGCGTCCTGAACATTAGCCAGTCTGCTCCTGCGTTGCCTTGAAAGCCGTTAGCGAACAGGGGTGACAGCTGGCCAAATGTCGTGTAGCTGAAGCCGCCCGAAGCATGGAGGACAAAATCTTTTGTCAGTACCAGGGTGCGTGCGGGAGGGGCCGTTTTCGGCTGATTTTTCGACAGCTCGGGCGGCCGCATCAGCGCAGAAGAATGGATAGTAATCGGTTTTGGCACGTATTTCAGCTTAACAATGTATTGGCCCTCGGCCTCGGAGACCAGTTCGGCGCCCAATAGGTTCTGCCCGCTCTTTTCATAGAAATCATAATGCTTTCCGACTTCCAGCGCAGCGAGCTGCACGCCGGTACAGAGAAACAGCAACCAGGCGCGGTGTATTTTCATTTCAGGGCTTGCGTGCCTTTGACTCTCTCACGCTTAACGATATTGGACTTCTCCAGCTCCAGGTTTCCCAACACCGAATATAAAAAAACATGATCCTCGTCTTGTTTATAGATTACACCATAAAATACATTCCCGTCGGCCATGGTGAGTTTGTCGATTTTTTCGGCCTGCTTTTTCAGCAATTGTTGTTTTTTCTCTTCTGCGAGCCGTTCGGCGCGTTCTGCCACTTTTTCGTTGCGCAGGTTCAGTTCGGCTGCAGGCTGCGGTTTTGCTATCGGTACCGGTACCGGTGCCGGCGCGGGTACGACAGGTGCAACGGGTGCCGGTGCCGGTATCCCAGGTACAGGCTCTTCGGGCAATACCAGTTTGTGCACCGTGGCCATCTCTGCGGATTTCTCTCTCTGTTCGCGGGCGGCTTCCGCGTGCAATTTTGTCGCCGACCTTTCGAGATGGGTCACCGCTGACATGAACTCCTTATCTTTCACCACAGTTTCAGAATTCTTTTTCGATTCACGCGCGAGATCCTGATCGTCGCCGAGAAACGTGCCGAGCAGATACATCCGCCGGTTGGCGTTGACCGCATAAGGCGAGGCGCCACCCGCAGCGATCAGCGTGCGGTAAATGGGCAGAGCCTGCTTTGTGTTGCCGGTTTCTTCGAGCGCCCGCGCGGTCAGAAAGCGGATCTTATCTGACTGGCGGTTCTTATCGATCTGCGAAAAATTTTCGATCGCTTTGAGGTAGGCCGCAGCGTTGTAATAGAGCTCTCCGCGCTGACCGGGATCCTCAATAGATTCGATATACCGTATGCGTGCCTTCAGTTCTTTCAGAAACGTCACCAGTTTCAGCGCCACTTCGGCGTTTTGTGATCCAGGGTGCACGGATGCACCAGGGTCGGCGCTGCCCTGGCCTGCGGTGAGCGCAGCCGAACCGATGGCATCTTGGCGCCGACCTGGGCGGTTTGCCACGGCTTCGAAATCGTCCAGCGCCGCATCAAACTGGCTCGCCATCGCGCGGCAGAACCCCCGGTGCAGAAGAGCAAAATCAGATTCCTGAGCATCGAGGCGAAATTCATGTATATAGACGTCGTAACCGCGAATCGCCTTGGCGTATTCGCGGTACGATTCGAACTGGAAGGCGAGATCGAGCACCAACTCGCGCTCGGGCGTTTTGCCAATATGCAGACGAGGCAGACCCGTAAGCCAGTTGAAGCCGTTCAGCAGCGGTACGGTAGCGCGGTCGAGCAGCGGTACATCGCGCCCCTGTGCGCGGCTTTGTCTGATCGCGATCAGTGCACTTTCGGCTTCCTGTTTATACGACGATGCACTTTCGCCTCCACCGGTCATTGCGCGCTGGTTGATCATGGATATGCGCGACAACAGCGTCAGATTGCGCAACTCATCGTTCTTTTCATTGCTGGCCAGCAGAGAATCGCGCAGTTCATGCATGCGCAGATGAGTTACCGTCGTTAGCAGCGTGCTGGCGAGCACTACCGCAGTCGTGCCCATGATCGCCGCACTGATAATTCCGCTGCTCTGTGCTTTGGCGATCCAACCCATGTCAGAACTCCAGTACGAGCAGCGTCAGGTCGTCATCGGGTTTTGCTGTGCCCGTAAACTGCGCGAGGTCAGCTAGAATCGCGGCTCTGATTTCGACCGCGGTGCTCAATTTGTTACGCGCGACGACGTCTGTCAGCCGCTCGGTGCCGAATTGCGCGCCATCAGGATTTTTTGCTTCGGTGATGCCATCGGTATATACGACAATTTTGACACCTTTTTTGACGGGAATTTCGCTGGTCTCAAATTCAAAAGGGGTGTCGGTCAGCATGCCGACATAAAAGCCGTTGGATTTGAGGCGCGCGACATTGCCTTGCGTGTCGACGACAATCGGTTCGGGGTGCGTCGCGTTGCAGTATTGCATTTTCCCTTCGCTGAGCTGAAAATAGAACGCAGTCAGATACTGACCGGTCATTTCGAGCGATTCGGCCATGTGCTTGTTCACGGCCGCCATAATTTCGCCCGCCGTCTTCTCCGGTTTGGCAAAGGTCGAAAATGCCGATTTTGCCATCATGGTCAGCAGCGCCGCAGGTACGCCGTGGCCTGACGCATCGCAGACAAGATAGCCCGTCGCGCCGCCGGCGAAATTGTACACGTCGTAAAAATCCCCGGAAACGGCATAGAGCGGCCTGTACTCCATGGCATTCGCATGCGGAAAGCCGGCGCGCGGGAAGATACTTTTCTGGATATGCTGTGCGATCATCAGCTCATGCTGCATCATCTCATCGCGACTGCGGATCTCTTCGAAATTATTGCGTATGGTTTCTTTCTGGTCGCGGATGTCCGCCGACATTTTGTTAAAAGACTTCACCAGAGTGCCGATCTCATCGCGGCGCTTATCGTAACCCGGTAATTGGTAGAACTCACCGCGTCCGGTGATTTCTGAAGCGACGCGCAGGCGAATCAGCGGACGCACGATCAGGCGGTAGAGGAAGAAGCCGAGGGCAAATTGCAGTAACAGCAACAGCACAACTATCGACGCACCCAGCCGCATGAGCCGGGAAAGTTCTGTTTTCATGCTCTCCATGCTGAACCCGGCTCTGAGCAGCAGATCCTGGCCGCGATCATTGGCAAAGGGAATATAAACCGTGAGTGTGTAACGCAGCACATCCGGCACGGCAAAGAAAGGTTCGTTATTAAATTCGCGCAGGCGCAGCGTCTTGACGATATTCTGCAGTTCTTCGGGAGGCAGTTCGCGCAGCGTGTTACCCTCAGGCCAGGCAGTCAGCACCGCGCCTGTGCCCGAAATAATGTGGAAGCCCATAAGCTCCGGCGGTACTTTGCCGGATTTGCCATGGAAGGCCGGCAAAATGGGGTTTCGCGCAGCAATACCTTTATAGGTTTCAACCTTTTGCAGAGCTGTATTGCTCCGCGTGATTTGTACGAGCCGCTGCTCGACGCCGACAATGGTGCGGTGCATTTCAAGCGAGGCCTTTTCGGCAATTAACCGCATCTGGTTTGAGCCCGTCGCGAGCCAGAACAGCAATACATTGATGAGCGTGAAGGCGAAAAAGATGAGGCTGAGTCTGGCAATGAGAGACAAATTACGGAACATAGCGGGTGGCCGGATTGATTGACGGTGATGGGTCGCCCGCGTAAAGAATTTCCATGGCTTGACCCCGGATTTTCCAATGAGCCTCTGCCGGTCATGTTCCTGCGCGTTGTTGTTCTGTCAGCCGCGGCCGCATTTTCAGCCTCGTGCGCCACGCTCGACGACAGGCGCACAAATTCGCCATATTACCGAGACGGCCGGTTCCGCAATCTGGATAACGACGACGGAATCGAAGAGAAATCGTTCTGGACTCTGCTCAAATGGAAGTGGTTTACTGCGCGCGACGCCGACGTGATTGCGACGGCGCCCGATGAGCCGCCGCGCTCGCAGAATGTGAGCGCGCGCGACCTGCTCGCGGCAAAAAATAAAATCCGCATCACCTGGTTCGGCCATGCCACCGCCTTTATCAGCGTTAACCAGGGCGGAACTATTACGAACATACTCACCGACCCGATTTTTGGAAATCTTCCGGTCGGAAAACGGCTGACCGAAATGCCGATAGAAAAAGAAAAACTGCCGCGCGTTGACGCCGTTGTGGTCAGCCATTCGCATTATGATCACTGCGATCTGGATACGCTGCGTTTTCTGCACGAAAGAAATCCGCTGTTGAAAATTATTTTGCCCGAGGGGCAGGCGCGTTGGGGGCGTGAGAATGGTCTTGCGCGCGCCGAAGATATGCGCTGGTGGACGCAGCAGACCGTCGGCGTGGCAGAAATCCATTTTCTGCCTTCGCACCACTGGTCGGTGCGCGTGCCGGGCGATCGTATGCAGTTCCATTGGGGCAGTTATGCTTTCGTCGCCGGCAAAACCGCGGTATATTTTGCAGGAGATACCGCGTATTCGTCGCATTTTTCCAGAATTGCCGGGAAGTTTCCGCAGGGGTTTGCCGCGGCGTTGATGCCGATCGGTGCATATTCGCCCCGGTGGTTTATGCAGGCGTCGCATGTCGATCCGTCTGAAGCAGTGTCGGGTTTTATAGACCTCAGGGCGCAGGTGTTTTTGCCGATCCACTGGGCGACGTTTCGCCAGACAGACGAAAAACTCATGGAACCTGTGCTTTATCTGCGACAGCAGGCAACGATGCGCGGCGTGACCTACCGACATTGGCTGCCGGGCGAAGCTTATGAGGTTGACATCCGGTGACAGCTGATAACAGTGCGGCGTGGTCAGACGACCATAAGGAAGGTTGCGTATGAAAGGTTTTTCTGTGTCAGGCGAAACTCCGGATAAGTTCATGCGCAAGATCGAGCGCGCACTGGCTAAAGGTGAGCTTGGCAAGTTTGCAAAAATGTCGCTCAAGCTGCCCGAGGCGCGTATTGCCTTTGAAAAAATGGGCGTCACCGAATTCACATACAATATCGTCGGCGAAGGCGATACTTTCACGGCTTCGAAGGTGAACGAGAAAATCGCTTTCACACATGCGCTATTCCGCTCTCAGGTCGAGCAGGAACTCGAACGCATTATCCATCGCTTCGGCGGCTCAATAGTTAAATAATTGTAATTTGGGGCGCAGCCCCAAGCTACAATTACTCAAAAACTGCTATGCTTCTTTACCCTAACCTGTACGATGGCCGACTATGAGTATACAAGAAGATATAAAAAAGTACATTGATCAGGCTTCAGGTCAGCTCAATGTTGGCAAAGAGAAACTGGAAGGATTAGTAGCGTCCCTCGCGCTCGACGAAAAGAAGGCGCAACTCGACGGAATTATCGGCTCCCTGAAAGAGAAGGGCCTGAAAGATACCGTTGCTTCGTGGGTCGGCACCGGCGAGAACCAGCCGATTAATCCCGACAAGATCAAAGAAGCGCTCGGCGTACACCGCATCGAAGAGCTGGCAGCTCAGGCAAAGATGAAAGCTTCGGAAGTACCGCAAGCATTGTCCAACCTGCTGCCGCAGATCATCGATAAGCTGACACCCGACGGAAAAGAACCCGAGAACGGCATCGCTGCCGCAGCGGTGAAGTTTCTGCGCGGTCTGCAGTCGAAACCGAATGCCTAAAAAGATTTTGTTGGCGCTGCTGGCATCTGCCGCAGCGCTGACAATTCTCTGGGCGTATTACGGCGGCTTTGCCTCGCCCGCCCCGATTAACCGCGTTAACGCGGGTCCTTTCCATGTCGCGTACGCGGCGCATTATGGTCCTTATAAAAATATCGGTAAAAAAATGCGGCAGCTCTCTGAGAGCCTTGAGCAGCACGGGATTACCGGTTTCCGCAGCGGCGGTATTTTCTACGATGATCCGCAGATTGCCGGTGAGGACAAATGCCGCAGTGAAGCGATAGCCATTCTCACTGCCGCGCAAATGGATAAGCTCAGGGGAAATCCGCTTTTTAAAACAAAGACCGTCGAACGGCGGCACTACCTGCACACGGTGTTTCCCTACCGCGGTTCGCTTTCCGTTCTCGCCGGGATGATGAAAGTTTACCCGCTTTACAAAAAATACTTTTCCGAAAACAAGCTGGCGTCATATAAGTATCGCGAGACCAGCTACGAGAACGACTATGGCCTCGAAATTTACGGCCAGGGTAAAATATTTTATTATATGACTTTCCAAAAGGGGGATTTATGAAAAAACTGATTCTGTTTACCTGGCCGCTGAACAGCGAGGCGAATGACGGCAGGTAGTTCATGAAGAAAAGAATAATTCTCGGCGTTCTTATCGCCTTTGTAGGCATTGTGGGGCTGCAGATCAAATTCGATCTGCCGGCCGCCGAAGTCGAAAAACACTACCTGCTGAAAGAATCGAAATTCGCCGATATTGCGGGGCAACGAGTGCACTACACCGACGAGGGCAAGGGTGAGATTGTAGTGCTGGTGCACGGCACCGCAGCGAGCCTGCATACCTGGCAGGCATGGACGCAGGAGCTGAAAAAGAATTTCCGCGTGATTCGTGTGGACCTGCCGGGGTTCGGTATGACCGGCCCGGCCAAAGACCGCAATTATGCGATAAAACATTACGTGCAGTTTCTCGAGAGATTTTTTGAATTCATGAAAGTGCGGCAGATGAACCTCGCGGGTAACTCGCTCGGCGGCCATATCGCGTGGAAATACGCCGTGGCTCACCCCGATAACGTGAATAAACTGATTCTCATCGACAGCGCGGGGTTACCGCGCATCGGCAAAATTCCGCTGCCGATACGCCTCGCGCGTATCCCTTTGTTGGGCAAAGCGGCGCGTTTTCTCGGGCCGCGCTTTCTCGTCAAAAAAAGTCTCAGAGAAGTTTATTTCGACCAGAACAAAGTCACCGACGCGCTCATTGACCGTTATTACACGATGTCGCTCAGAGACGGCAACCGCAAGGCTTTCGTCGATCGCGCGCTGCAGATGAAAGAAGACAGCGGTGCCGGGCTTGAGAAGATCAGCGTGCCGACGCTCATTATGTGGGGCAAGCACGACAACTGGATTCCCGTCGAGCAGGCCGCGAATTTCCGTAAGAAATTATTCTTGGGTCAGGTTGTGATCTTTGACAATGCGGGCCATGTGCCGCACGAAGAGATTCCCGAGCAGAGCGTGGCGGATGCGCTGAAGTTTCTCAAATAGGCAGGGGGTTAACCCCTGCCTAAGGAACCAACCAATTCTCCACCCTTAGTCCCTCGATGCGCGAAAAATGCCGCGTGTTCCCGGTAACAAGCGCGTCACATTTCGTGAGCGCCGTCGCTGCGATGAAAAGATCGGCATCGGCGAGGCGCGTGCCCACTTTCTCCAGCGTGGCTTTGAGCGCGCCGAACTTTTCGAGAATGCGCTGCTCTGAATGCAATATGTCGATCGATATCAGAAACTGCTCGACCGTAACAAGATTCTCACCCGCGCGTTGCGATTTATGCGCTCCGTAAAATAATTCGGCTGCGGTCATGAACGAAATGGCGACCGCGCCCGAATATCGGGCGCGGTGTGAAAGGACTTGTTCATTGCCTTTCAGTATGGCGATACAGATATCAGTATCAAGGAGAATCAAACGTCACTTCCCTGCCCGATGTACGTGACGCGAAAATCTCCCTGCTGATTTCCTCTGCACTGCGATCATCTATCCAATGTCCGGCCAGTTGCTTCCAGAGACCGAGCTGCGCAGCGCTCGATAATCGGGCAGTGGCGTTTTGCGGCGGCGTTTCCGCAAGGCCGTGCTCGATGATCGTGAGAATCTGGCTGTTTAAGCTGCGGTGCTCTTTTTGTGCAGTGGTGCGGATTTTAGCGACTACCGCCTCGGGTATGTCTCGCAGCGTTAAATTCATTATGCGCTCAAAATATAACTATATTGGTGGCATCGACTACTTTTAGGTGTTTTTTCTGGCTGAATCTTATGGCGCGGGATTAAGAACCTGGGAGATTACCATTTCGTTACGCCATTCCGCGCACCGCAAATCTGAACATATGTTCAAATTAAACTTGACACCGTTGTCATTATTTGCCAAGGGCGGCCATGCAAGTCCGCAGGCCCAACTTTGATTTCTCGAAGGTCGACCGTTATTACTACGGCGACAACGCATGGGCGACGCATGTCATGAATGCGCTGCACGTGCTGGTGCCGATCGGCGAAGTGTTTTTTATCCGCGCAGTGCGTGGCATGCTCGATCAGGCCCCGGCAGAGCAAAAAACGGAGCTGAAGAAATTCATCGGGCAGGAGAGTGTCCACGACCAGGTGCACCGCCAGTTCTGGGCGCGGCTGAGAGAACAGGGTCTGCCGGTCGACAGTTTTGCGCGCTTCTTCACGGCCACGGCTATTGAAACAATGGAACCGCTGGTGGAGAAAATTCTCGGTAAAAAAATGCTGCTTTCGGCGACGGTCGGCTTCGAGCACTACACGGCAGCACTCGCCGACACGGCGTTTCAGCCTGATTCAAAACTACTATCCGAAATGCAGAAAGAGGTGGCAGAGATGATGGGCTGGCATGCAGCCGAAGAGATCGAGCACAAATCGGTCGCGTTCAATATGCTCAGAGCCATTGATGACAACTATCTGTTACGCGCGACCGGCATGGTGCTGGGGTCGACAATTCTTTCATTATATACCGCAATCGGCACGCTGTGGTTTATGGCCGGCGACAAAGAGCTGACGCTGGCACGCCTGACAAAAGACCTGCTGGCGCTGCCGCAGATTTCGGGCGATCTTTTGCCCGCGCTTATCCGCCACAATACCGAATACTTTACGCCGGGTTTCGATCCTGATCATAAGGATAATTATTATCTGGCGGAAAAAAAACTGAAAGAACTCGGCATGGCGCTTGCTTCATAAACGGTCCAGTAGGCAATGCAATTCCGCCTGAGTTCGCGGTAACCGCCGGCGGGAGAGAAAATGAGCGGACACCACTACCATATGATACCTATACGCATGGAGAGGCACGTGCGCGCGGCGCTGCTCATGGGTGCGGTCTTCGGTTTCGCCCTGCCGAACGGATATTTTTTGTATCGCTATATGAAAAATCCCGCGCTGATGAACGATCTGCTGGCGAATCCGCTGGGGCAGGCGTTTCTCGGTGAAACAGGTTTGCTGCTGATCATGTTCCTGGTTGCAGTCTGGGTTATCAAAAAATCCTGGCTGCGGGTCTTCTATTATTTGCTGGCCTCGTTCGCCGGCGGCCTCGCGTTTGCACTGCCGCTGTTTCTGTGGTTCAACAGCGTCGATAAGACCGATACGTGATTTGACCTACGGCCAAATCACGTATCGTATGATAAGGCACGATCGCTTTGCAGCTGGCCTTTTTCGTATGTACGTTCGGCAAAACTCAGTGCACCCGATTCACTGAAAGTGAGATAGCTCGAAGCCCGCGTGCCATACCCCGGTAGTGCGATGAAGATGGACGACAATACCAGTTCAATCTCGAGCGGCAGACCGGTCTGCTGCTCAGTTTCAGGTGTCGCACGGGTCGAGTCGTGCAGCATTGCAAACACCGCGGCGGGATCGGGCGGCATGCCAGGCAAAGCGGCAAACGCCGACCGCACGCGCTCGGTTTTGGGCCACTCAGTGTCGAGAAATGCATTGGATAGCGCGTGCAATCCCGGTTCGAGCCGCATTGCACCCCGGTCGTTGCGATTACTGAAATAGAAAAGCTCGTCGATAGTGCCGAACAGCAGGTTGAAGCCGTTGTATTCGGCGCGAGTGGCGGTCAGCTCTGCGGCAAAGTCTGCAACGGAGAGCGCATTGTCGAGATAGCGCTGCACCAGCAGGCCGCGCGAGCGTGCCGTTTTCGACTCTTTTCCCGGTTCACGGAAATTCGTGACCACTGCAAATCGGCCCTGCCGGTTTACGCCGAGCCATGTGCCTTGCGGCTTGAGTTGTCTTAGCCCAAGCATTGACAGCAGCCTACCCAAGAGAGTGGCGTAGCCAAGATCTCTGCCGGCAAGAATTTTGCCGTCACCCCACCAGGCGAGCGGCGCAGCACGGCGGCGGTAAAATTCATCGCGGTTCGCCGCAACGACCAGCGGATAATCGGGGTGCTGCTTGTATGAAACAACAATAATGCACATAGATTCAGCTATGGAAATCCATAGCTATGGAGAAAGTAGCCCGTGCGCAAAGTGGCAGAGTGCCACCAGACGCTGATGGCACGCGGCTTCGACCGTGGGCGAGAAGGGGGATTCATCCCTCACACCGACATAGGCCTTCACCTTGGGTTCTGTGCCCGAGGGACGCACTGCGAGCCAGTCGCCGCGTTCGTTGATCAGGTACAGCAGGTTCTGCGCTGGTATGTCATTGATGGGGAATTCTTTGCCCTCGCGCGTCTCCACACTGCGTTTGAAATCGCGGACGACTGTCACTTTCGAACCGAGCATTTCAGAGGGTGGTGACAAGCGCAGCTTTTCGACGAGGTCGGCCATTGCAGCGATACCGTCGGCGCCGGGGAATTCGCGTTCGACCGCGTCTTCGGCCGCGTAGCCGCAGGTCTCATACATTTTATTGAGCCAGTGCGCGATGCCGCCGTCGGCCGCGCAGTGCGCGGCGAGCAGGTCCATGATGATGCCGTCTTTGTCGCGCGAATCGCCGATTGTGACCCCGAACGCCTCTTCAAATGCCAGTACCATGCGCGCAGAATTATTGGCTTCGTGGATTGCATGCGCCTTATTGCCCATATTCTTGAAACCGGTCAACGTCTCGTAGTGCGCGATGCCGAATTTTTCACAGATGACGCGCGTCAATGGCGTCGACACCACGCTCGAGATCGCAAACGCGTGTTTTAGATCGATGCTTTTTTCTTTAAATTTGCTGAGCAGATAAAATAGCAGTACCGTGCCGATCTGGTTGCCTGTCAGTACCTTAAAGTTCTCTTGCTCGCGAAACGCGATGCCGATGCGGTCGCCGTCGCCATCGGTCGCGAGTATGAGATCCGCCTCGTCGGTGCGCGCCTTTTCGAGCGCCATGTCGAGGCTGTCTTTGTTTTCTGGGTTCGGCGCCTTCACCGTCGGGAACATCGGGTGCGGTTCATATTGCTGCGGCACTGGCAGAAAGTTCTTAAAGCCCGAGCGATAGAACACGGCATTCATCAGCGCGCCGGCCGCACCGTGCAGCGGTGTGAACACAATCTTCATGCTGCGGTCTTGGGCAAAATCGACTTCGGCGGTGACCCACTCGACGTAGGTTTTGAGGATTGTTTCGTCGAGCGTGGTTTGTTTGCCACCCTCACCCCCGACCCCTCTCCCGGAGGGAGAGGGGTGGTAGGGCAAGGTCGCCATTTCGGTCATCACGTCAGTGTCGAACGGAGAGAGAATCTGCGCGCCATTGGCGTTATAGACTTTGTAACCGTTGTATGGCGCTGCGTTATGGCTTGAGGTAATCATGACCCCGCAATCGGCTTTGAAGCGGCGCGTGGCGAACGGCACGATCGGTGTGGGTACAATGCGGTTGAATGCGAGCACATCGACGCCTTGTGCGAGAAACTGCTGCTGCGCAATGCGTGCGTATTTGTCTGAGTTTTTGCGCCCGTCGTAGCCGATAACGACAACAGGTCGGCGCGAAGCGCCGACCTGTTGTCGTATGGTCTTCGCCACCGCGACCGAAACCCGCGCGATGGTGTATTCGTTGATGCGCGCGGTGCCGACGTCCATGATGGCGCGCATGCCGGCGGTGCCGAAGCTGAGATCATAGCCGAAGCGGTCCATGATTGCGGTCTCGCGTTCGGACTCGGGCATATCGAGCAGTGCCCTCACGGCAGAGTAAGTTTCGCGGTCAAAGGGTTCTTTGGACCACGATTCGGCGACAGCTAATGCTTCGGCGTACGTACGCATGCCTGATTTTTTCATTTACGTGCTTAGCACGTAAATGAATTAAATCTATGCGAACTCCACTCATAGCCGGTAACTGGAAAATGAATCTAAACCTCAAAGACGCCGAGGCGCTGGGCAAGGCCGTCAGCGAAGCGGCACAGAAATATTCTGACCGCGACGTGCTGATCTATCCGACATTTTTACAGTTTGTGCCTGTCTCCAAAGCTGTCGCTGGCACAAAAGTGGCGCTGGGTGTGCAGAATTGTTCTGCCGAAAAAGACGGCGCGTTCACAGGGGAAATTTCTGCGTCACAGGCCAAAGACGCCGGTGCGTCATACATCCTCATTGGTCACTCTGAACGCCGCCACGTGCTGAAAGAGACGGATGCATTCTTGAAACAAAAGGTCGAACGCGTACTCGAGCAGGGTCTTTTGGTCATGCTGTGTGTCGGCGAAACGCTGGCTGAGCGCGAGGCGGGCCGTGCCGAAGCCGTCGTACTCGAACAGCTGAATGCATCGCTCGCCGGGCTGACGGGTGAACAGTGGAAACAGGTGTCGATTGCCTACGAACCCGTGTGGGCGATTGGCACCGGTAAAAATGCAACGCCCGAAGATGCGCAGAACATGCATGCGACGATACGCAAGCGCGTCGCCGAACTCAATGCGGCGATTGCGCCTTCACTGCGCATTCTGTACGGTGGTTCGGTGAAACCCGACAACATCGGTGCGATCATGGCGAAGCCCGATGTCGACGGCGCACTGGTCGGCGGCGCAAGCCTCAAGGCCGATAGCTTTGCGGATTTAATCAAGAACGCGAAATAATCTTCTGCTAGCCCGGCCCTTGTGGTTCGACAGGCTCACCACGGGCGGGCCGGGCTAGCAGAAGGCGATTCACAATCTCTTGCAGCGAGTATAATAGTTCTGCCACTCGTGCGCCGCAGCGTCTGAGTTGCTGAGATGGCGAAATAGTTCTTCGCATTTTGCTGACCGCGCCTTAGAGGTTGAAGCGCGGTCGATTTCACCGCACAGCATTGGCACGGCTAAGGCTGTTGCGAGCAATGCGCCAGCGCCTGAGCTGGTGCCGCGCTGGTAGAGCGTAGTCTGCCTGCCCGTCGAATATCTCTGCGCGTATGCTTCGTCCGTCGCAGTTTGGTTATGCCAGGTTGCGCAGCCGCAGGTGAACAAAAGGATCAGCAGAGTTTTTCCTGAACTGCGCACTCTCGGTACCTTGTAGCCAAGGGCTACTTGCGGTGAGTCCGAGATTTCGTCACGCGAAATCTTTGACCGAACCGTAGCCCGTGGCCAGCAAAAAAACTATTCGTGTCTTAAAGCTTCAATCGGGTTGAGCCCCGCCGCTTTGCGGGCAGGGTAGATGCCAAAGACGAGACCGACAACCACCGAAAACAAGACCGACAATACGACGGAAAATCCGCTGATTGAGGTAGACCAGCCTGCGAGTGAAGACATCCCCAGAGAAATCAACACACCGAGAACAAGCCCTAACGCACCGCCCGAAAGGCTCACTGCGAGCGTCTCAATCAGAAACTGGAACAGGATATCGCGGCGGCGCGCGCCGACTGCCTTCCTGAGGCCGATCTCTTTCGTGCGCTCTGTCACCGATACCAGCATTATGTTCATGATGCCGATGCCGCCGACGAGGAGCGACACGGCGGCGATCGACGCCAGGAGTGCCCCCATGGTGGACGAAGTTGCAGTGACCGCGGCGCGTATATCCGCAAGATTCATGACCTGATACGCGTCTTCCTGCATCGATACAGGAATACGGTGCCGCGAATACAGGCTGCGTTTTACGGCGTCGCCGAGGTCGTCGAGGTTTGCCTTGCCGTCGCCCTCGATGTCGAGCGAGTCGATGTACACCTTGCCCATCAGGCGATGCATTGCGGTTGACAGCGGAATTACCACGACGTCGTCCTGGTCGCGGAAGCCAGTACCACCTTTCTCCGGCATCACACCGATCACCTGAAAATTCACTTTGTTCATTTTGATGTATGTGCCGATCGGGTTTTCTGTGCCGTAGAGTTCGCGCACGGCCGTGAGCCCGAGCAGCGCCACGCGTGCGCGCGTCTGGTTTTCTTTTTCTGTAAACATGCGCCCGATGAAAGGTGCGGAAGAACGGATCGCCGCGTATTCGACATTCACTCCCTGTACCTGTGTATTCCAGTTCTTGTTGCCAAAGGAAACCTGGGCGCGGCTGGTCACATTGCCTGAGACCGATTTAATCCCGGGTATGCGGTCGCGCACCCAGGCGATGTCTTCATAGGTGATGCGGGCCGGACTACCCGATTCCTGAGCGACACCGCCGACGCGCACTACATTCGGCCGCACGACCATCACATTGGCGCCCAGACTCTTGAGCTGCGCTTCGATCGATTGCTGTGCGCCGCGACCCAGCGCCAGCATAGCAATGACCGAGGCGACCCCGATCATGATGCCGAGCATTGACAATGCACTGCGCAGTTTGTTCGCGAGCACCGCGCGGTAGCCCTCGCGCAGGTGCTGCATAAAATATTTCAGCGAGTTTTGTTTTATCGCGGGTTCCATCTCATTAGCCCCCCAATTAATTCGGGGGCTAATGAGAACTGATTTTTTCCTGCTCTTGTCTGAAACGACATTACCATCTTGCAGTTTGATTACCCGGTTGGTCTGCTGCGCTACCTCTTCATCGTGAGTCACTACGATCACACCGAGGCCGCTGTCATGCATCTCTTTCAACAGCATGAGAATATCGTGCTGCGAAGCGGTATCGAGGTTGCCGGTAGGTTCATCGGCGAGCAGCATGCGCGGCGCGTTCACGAGCGAGCGCGCAATCGCAACGCGCTGTTGCTGGCCTCCCGACAACTCCGACGGCCGGTGATGCATGCGGTCGCTCAAATTCACATCGGCCATCAGTGTTTCGGGGGTGGATTTAAGACCCATTTTTCCCGAATACAAAAGCGGCATGGCCACGTTCTCGAGCGCTTCGAGGCGCGGCAAAAGATGGAACTGTTGAAAAATGAAGCCGAGTGTCTGCCGGCGGTAGATCGCGAGTTCGTCTTCGGTCAGGTGCGAAACTTCGCGACCGAAGAGTTTATAGCTGCCGCCGCTGGGTATGTCGAGCAGACCGAGAATATGCATCAGTGTGGATTTACCTGAACCAGAGCGGCCCATGATTGCCACGAACTCCGTTGGCCCGATGTTGATAGAGATATCGCGTAGCGCATAAACAGTGCCGCCACCGAGTTCGTACTTTTTACTGAGATGGGAGATTTCGATCATTAAGCAATTTCCCAAAAAGGCTGCAGATTAGATGTTCTGCACATCGTGCGCGTGAGTATCTCGGCGCGGCATGAAAGCTTGCGCATCCGCCCCGAACGGGCGGACTGTAAGCCCGAGGCAGGCCCAACGGGCCGCTTTAGAAGCGGTTTGCGGTAGCAAACTGCGGGGCCGAGGGCTTTCTGGCAAGATTTCATGCCGCGCCGAGGCATTCTGGGGAAATTGCATACCATGGAGAATCAGTGCACACTTTTTTTGCCCGAGCCAGAGGAGCGTCCACCGCGCTGCGGCGCAAAAGGATTCGTGCCCTGCTTGCCGGGCATATGTATGCGCGGAATCAGGACGATCGTGTTTTCGTCTATGCCGGATACGATTTCGGTGTTGCTGCCATCGGCTTCGCCGATTTCAATCAGAGTTTCCACGGGCTTGCCCTCTGCGTTTTTCACCAGCACAAAAGGCGATTCCTTTTTGAATTGTATCGCCGCCAGTGGCAGAGCGAGGACTCCCTCTCGTTCTTTGAGGATAAAAGTGACATTGGCCGTCATCCCGCTGCGCATGAACGCGGGTTCTTTAACGGGCAGAGTGTCCACGTCATAGGTGGTGACATTGTTCACAGTTTTGGCTTCAAAGGCGATCGCCTGCACCTTGCCGTCGATCGGTTCTTTGGGATAGGCGTCGAGAATGATTTCCGCCGCGACGCCGGGTTTAAGCTGTGCAATATCCGTTTCGTCAACCTTGGCCACGACCTGCAGCCGGTCAGATACCACGAGCATCACGTCAGCGGCAGCGACAGTTTGTCCGGGCTCGACGTTGCGCAAAATGATCGTGCCCGAAACCGGTGCCATGATCGGCGTTGCCTTGTAATATTCCTGGAAACGTTTGTACTCTTCGGCGCTGACGGCGCGGGCCGAGTCGAGCAGCGCGGCACGTTCGGTCGAACTCATCCATGCTAAAATTTGTCCTTTGCGTACCTTGCGCCCCTCTTTGACCAGCACGCTGTCGATGCGGCCAGGTACCGGCGGCTTCATCTCGATGCGTCCTTCGGGTGCAACTGTGCCCGTGCTGGTCACGGTGATGCGCAGATCGGTGCGCTGCGGTTTTACTTCATTATAGCTGATCTCTTTTTTTTTCTCCCTGCCAAAAAGGAAATAGAGCGTCGCAACCAGCGCGAGCGCGCCGGCCGTGATGATCATGGTTCTGCGGATTTTATTCATTGCTGCGACCTTCGACGTTGCCCGGGGAAAGCTCAGTCGAAGCGTGGCTGCCGAGCGCAGTCCAGGTATCGCCGCGGGTCTGTTCCCACAGGGCCTGTGCGACATCGAGATCGTAGCGCGTCTGCAAAGCGTCTTTTTGACGGTTAATAAGTTCGTTTTCGATAATATCCCATTGGTCAAAGGAGAGCAGACCACTCATATATTTCACTCGCGCGATCTGCGCACGCACCGTACTGGCGGCGAGCAGCGCCTCGCTGACGCGCGCGTTTTCGACGGCGGCACGATATGCCTGCAGCGTCAGCTGCAATCTGGCCAGGCGCTGCGCGCCGATGCTCTCGCGGTTCTGTTTCGCGGCCTCGAAGGCCGACTTATTTGCCTTGAGGGCATAATAATCTTTGCCGCCCGAAAACAGCGGATAAGATACGCCCACGTTCACCGACCAACGATCGCCCTGCGGAAAAAAATCCGCACCCTGACGAAAAACAGAACCCGAGGCATTGAGCGTCGGGAAAAAGGGCGATATCGACTGATCTGCCGTTGCTTCGGCACTGAGTTCCTGTGCGAGAGCCTGGCGGTATTCGGGAGTCTTTTTCGCCAGCTCGTGCAAGGCTGCTGCATCCGGCGGATTTTTCCCTTCGGGCCCGCCGCTGAGAAAAATTTCCGTGCTTTCGGGCAGGGCCAGCAGGCGGCGCAGTTCGGTTTCGGCGTTGATCCTCTGACGCAGTGACTGGTTTACATCACGGTCAGCCTGTGTACGGTACGACTGCGCGAGCAGCAGCGATCCCTTGTTTTCGGTGCCGCTGGAGAAACGCAGCGATATCATTTTCATGTTATCCTGACGCCGCTTCTGCGTTTCAAGGGCAAGTTCATGCTGTTTTTTGGCCAGCGCCAGTAATGCCCAGGCGGATTTCAGCTCGTAAAGCACGCGTGCAGCGGTCTGGTGGAAATTGGCTTCAGCAAGCTCCGCGGCGGCGCGCGCAATCTTGATCTTATAATAATCCGCGAGCCCCGAGAAGATATTCTGACTCACACCGAGAGAGGCGGAATACAGTTCGTACTTGCTGCTCTGGCTGGCCAGCTGCGCAGTCGTGGCCGAGTTGCCCTGCGTGTAATTCATACCGGCGGTCACCTGCGGCAGAAATCCCGCGTATGCGCCCCGGTAGTTGAATTGCGCAGTTTGCCGGTTTTTGCGCGCCGCCGCGAGATCGCGGTTGTTTTCGGCGAGGCTCCTGAGCGCGGCTGGAAAATCGATGGTGATGGTTTCCGCGCTAAGCGGTACGAGCAACAATAAAGGGAAGCAGTAGCGCATATGTACCTATCCGCAGACCCCTGCCACGCCCGAATGGTTCCAGACTGCAGTGCGGGATGTATTAATGCTATCGGTTTTTGGACACCGTGGACTGAAACTAACCGGTTTGTCCCGGCGGTGTTGAAAAAGTCTCGTGCGCGCCGGGCGCGCACGCATGAATAAGCGAAAATGAGGTCATTTTCGCTCCTAAATTTGGCTTTTTCAACACCTGATGGTCGGCAAACTCCATACAGTACCGTCTCATGCTATTGCTTGACGTACCCCGCACACTGCCACTTTCGCTTCACTGACGTGACCATTGTGCTATTTGGAAAAAATCCCTGCGTTTTCCGTACGATACTGATTTGTCTGCTCTCCTTTGCAGGCGCACTGCACGCCGAGAGTCTCAATGCAGTTCCGCTTTCCGGTCCCGGTGACTATGAATTCCTTTTTTTCGCCGCAGACAGAAAACCCGAAATAGAGGGTTTGACCCGGCGTTTTGCCGAACTCGGCCCCGAGTTAGAGAAACTACAGACTGAACTCAAAAAGGTTGAAGACGAAATCAGCACCCTAAGCACAAAGGCGCCGGGCAAAAAGAACGCCCGTCTCGAATGGTCGCCGATCGAAGAGGTAAGCGGTTACAGCATTAAGCTCTTCGATGCAAATAAGTCACAGATCGGCATTCATAAATCTGAGGAGAATTTTTTCTCGATCGAGCTCGAACCGGGGGATTACTATTTTCAGGTGGCTGCGGTCACCAAATACAAGACCGGAACTTACTCGCGTTTGACGCTTTTTAGAGTGTCGAAAGGCAAGCCCGGAGCGCCGCAACTCGCGGCAGAAGAGCGCGCAGAGCAATTGCGCGAAAAGATCCGCATACAAAAATCTGTGCGCGGCGAATATTTGAAGACACTGCGCGCTGCGGCGCTGGGGTCGGCGAAT
>CAYHJO010000044.1:0-23978 GCA_964356715.1 uncultured Turneriella sp.
GATCATGACCGACCCGGAACTCGCCGATCGCGTCTACATTGAGCCGATCACCCTGCCCTACCTGACGAAAATCATTGAAATGGAGCGCCCCGACGCACTGCTGCCGACCGTTGGCGGGCAGACCGCGCTCAACGCGGCGCTCAGTCTCGCTGCCGCGGGAGTGCTTAAAAAATACAATGTCGAACTGATCGGCGCGAACGAGACCGCCATCAGAAAAGCCGAAGACCGCAAACTGTTCAAAGAAGCTATGGAGAAGATCGGCGCCGCAATGCCGCGTTCGGGCATCGCACATACGCTGGAAGAAGCGCTGCAGTTGCTGGAATCCATTGGCCTGCCGGCGATTCTGCGTCCGTCATTTACATTGGGTGGCACCGGTGGCGGCGTCTGCTACAATAAAGAAGAATTCATCAACATGGTGGCAAAGGCGCTTACCGAAAGCCCTACCAGCCAGGTGCTGATTGACCAGAGCGTCATTGGCTGGAAAGAGTATGAGCTCGAGGTCATGCGAGACAAAGCCGACAACGTCGTCATTATCTGCAGCATCGAGAATCTTGATCCGATGGGTGTGCATACCGGTGACTCGATCACAATTGCGCCGCAACAGACTTTGAGTGACGTTGAGTACCAGAATCTGCGCGACCTCTCGATTCGCATTATTCGCGAGATCGGCGTCGAGACCGGTGGCTCGAATATCCAGTTTGCCATCAACCCGCGTGACGGACAGATCATGGTCGTCGAAATGAACCCGCGTGTTTCGCGCTCGTCGGCGCTGGCGAGCAAAGCGACCGGATTTCCGATTGCGAAAATTGCGGCCCTGCTTTCGGTCGGTTATACCCTCGACGAAATTGCCAACGATATTACCAAAAAAACTCCCGCGAGCTTTGAGCCGACGATCGACTATGTCGTCACCAAAATACCGCGTTTTACTTTTGAAAAATTTCCCGAGACGCCGCGGGTGCTGGACACGCAGATGCGCTCGGTCGGCGAGGCCATGGCCATCGGCCGCACATTTGCCGAATCTTTCCAGAAGGCGATGCGCTCGCTCGAAACCGGCCGTTCTGGCTGGGGCGCCGACGGCAACCTCGAAATTGTGCTGGAAGTGCTGCGCATCGGCGACGAGGCCGCGCAGCGCAAACATATTCTCGAAAAGATCAGCGTGCCTTCCGACACCCGAATTCTGTATCTGCGGGAAGCGCTGGTGCGCAACTTTCCGCTCGATGAAGTCTACCAGCGCACATTCATCGATCCGTGGTTTTTGACGCAGCTGAAACGCATACTCGCGATTGAAGATAAGGTCGTCGCGGCTTACCAGCAGGGCACGCTGCCTGCCGATCTTTTGCGCGAGGCTAAGCAGGCCGGGTTCCATGACCGCCAGCTCGCATATCTGAAAAATATACACGCCGTTGACGCGGCGGCGCGCGAACTTGCGCGACTCGAACAGGGCTCATCTGCCTTTATGGGCAAAATGCACGAGTTGTCACAGCTGATGGCCAAAACCGAAGCTGAAATTGCCGCGTTGCGGCGCAGTGCGGATCTCGTACCGGTATACAAACGCGTCGATACCTGCGCGGCCGAATTTGAGTCTTTCACGCCTTACATGTACGGCACGTACGAAACCGAGAACGAGGCGGATGTCAGCGACCGGCAGAAAGTCCTCATTCTCGGTGGCGGCCCGAACCGTATCGGCCAGGGTATTGAGTTCGACTATTGCTGCTGCCACGCGAGTTATGCCCTGCAGGAAATCGGGATCGAAAGCATTATGGTCAATTCGAACCCGGAAACAGTTTCGACCGACTATGATACTTCCGACCGCCTGTACTTCGAACCCCTGACGGTCGAAGACGTTATGCACATCCATAATCAGGAATCCCAGCGCGGCGAAGTCAAGGGCGTGATTCTGCAATTTGGCGGCCAGACACCGCTGAAGCTCGCGAAATCGCTGAGCGCGCAGGGCGTCAAAATACTCGGTACCAGCTTCGAGAGCATCGAGCGCGCAGAAGACCGCAAGCTGTTCAATGAACTAATCGCCAAACTGAAACTCAGGCAGCCGCGCGGCAAGATGGCCGCTTCGCTCGAAGAGGCGCTGGCTGCCGCGCAGGAAATCGGTTACCCCGTGCTCGCACGCCCGTCGTTTGTGCTTGGGGGCCGTGCGATGATGATTGTGCACAACGAAGGCCAGCTGCGCACCTATATGCAGACCAGCGTCGAGGTGAGCCGTGAGCGTCCCGTGCTGATCGACCAGTTCCTTTCCGGCGCGCTTGAAGTCGACGTCGACGCGCTGTCCGACGGCAAGAATGTTTTTATCGCTGGCATTCTCGAACACGTCGAAGAAGCCGGCGTGCACTCGGGTGACAGCGCGTGCATTCTGCCGACCAAGAATATTCCTGAAGATATTCTCACGGAGCTGAGAAAAACCACCCGGGCGATTGCGCTCGAGCTCGGCGTGATCGGCTGCATCAATATTCAGTTCGCGATCGTCGGCGATACGGTTTATATTCTCGAAGTCAATCCGCGCGCTTCGCGCACGGTGCCGTTTATTTCCAAGGCTATCCGCGTGCCGCTGGCGAAAGTCGCCACGAAGCTGATGCTTGGCCACACACTCGCAGAACTCGGGCTCACCAAAGAAATTATTCCCGACCTTTATTATGTCAAAGAAGTTGTGCTGCCGTTTAAAAAATTCTCGGGTGCTGACACAATCCTGGGGCCCGAAATGAAATCGACCGGCGAAGTGATGGGTATTGGTCGTACTGTGTCCGAGGCGTTTTACAAGGCGCAGTTTGCCGCCGGGCAGAAATTGCCCGAAAAAGGCACGATCTTTGTGTCCGTCAACGACTTGGCAAAGGCGCCGTTGTTGCCCGCGCTCAAAACCGCGCAGGCCGCGGGTTACCGCATTCTCGCCACCGACGGCACCGCCACAAGACTCACCGAAGCCGGCGTGCATACGGAGCGCGTGAACAAAGTACACGAGGGCAGGCCGCACGTCGTCGACAGCGTCAAATCGGGGGATGTTCAGCTTATCATCAATATCCCGACCGACGTGAAAACGCGCAACGATGCGCTCGAGATACGCCTCGCCGCGCTGCAGTATTCCATTCCTTATTTTACGACGGTCGAAGCCGCGCGGGAAGCATTGATCGGTATGGTCGAGATGAACGGCAAAGTCGAACAGATCTACGTGCTGCAAGAGACCACGTCTCACACACGTTAGTTAGCCCGGCTTTTGCTGGTTTCCCTGGTCAGATAGATCATCAGTTCGATTTCGATATCCTCGTTCGCAATATGGAACTGGTTTTCGACCAGCAGAATCTCGGCTTGCGGCGAAAGCAACAGCTGCTCGATAACCGCTTTGATTTCTTCAGCCGTCGACAAAAGCGTGGGGGTTGCGGGTTCGACGCTGGTTTCAGTCAGAAAGGTCAGCGTATTGGTATACGCACTGCCCAGAATATTGGTAATTTCGAGCAACGGACTCGGATCGAATTCCTCTTCGGCCTTCAGGCCCGCGGCGATGAACAAAATCTGCGCCATACGCCGCGCGCTCTTTTTGCTGATAATCAGGTCGATAGCACCCGCTGCGGGCAACATGGGTAAATGAATCAGGATAATATCGTCTGCACGGTTGATAATACGTTCGATCGCCGATTTGGATTTTTCGGGTTTTACCAGAGCGCCGCGGCTTCTGCGCACGGAAATCTCGCTGGTCCCCGTAAGTATCTTCATCCCTTTCACGGCCGCCTTATTACTCTGCGAAATCCAGCTGCGGATTAATTCTTTGTTTCCCGCGTCAAACATGGGTTTGATGCTCATTGGTTCTCCCGTATTTTGTCCGCTGGATTTTTCCTCGGCGGGCAGGGTTTCTGTTACTTGAATCGCTGCCGGCGGCGCGACGCTGCCGGTTGCCGCGACCGCGTGGCGGCTGCGATAGAGCGATACGATTTCTTCGATGTCGAGTATAAAAACGATTTCATCGTTGCCAAGCATTGCCGCACCAGCGAGACCCTGCACCTGCCGGTAATTTTCGCCGAGAGATTTGATGACGAGTTCCTGCTTTCTCGCTATTTCACCCCGGGCGCCGGAATATTTCTGCCGGTGAAATGCGGCGCCGACGGCAACGCGGTCGGCGACTTTCTCGGCGATGTGCGGATAGCCCAGCAGGTTATCCAGCCGCAGATACGGCAGCATGCGATCCCGGCTGTGCAGAATTTCACGGCCATCGATTTTCAGTATGTTGCCGGCTTCGACGCGCAGTGTTTCTTCGATGGCGGTCAATGGAATCGCAAACATGTCGGTTCGCACTCTGAAGGTCAGTGCGGTGACAATCGCGAGCGTCAAAGGCAGCTTGATTTGCATGCGCGTGCCCGTGCCGGCCGTTGAGGTGACGGTGAGGTCCCCCGCGAGTTTTTTTATGGAGTCGCGCACTATATCCATACCAAAGCCGCGGCCTGAAAGATCGTCGGCGGTGTCTTTCGTGGAAAAACCTGGCATAAAAATAAAATTGCGGATTTCTTCCGGACTGAGTTGCTGTGCGCGCTCGCCCGTCACGAGATTCTTTTCGATTGCGCGCGACAGAATCTTTTCGAGATTGAGACCGCGACCGTCATCTTCGACCGTGATCATTATGTGGCTGCCGGCCTGAGCCGCGCTCAGTCGCAGTGTACCCTCCTTGCCCTTACCCGATGCCAGGCGCTCTGCTGGGGCTTCGAGACCGTGGTCGAGGGAGTTTCTGATGAGATGCGTCAGCGGTTTAGTGATTTCATCGATCACGCGTTTGTCGAGTTCGGTTTCTGCTCCGGCCATCTCGAGACGAATCGCCTTGCCTGTTTTCTCGGCGTAATCCCTGACAAAGCGTCTGAACCTGGAAAAGACATGATCGACCGGCAGCATGCGCGACTTCATGACTATATTCTGAATATCCGCCGCAATGCGAAAGATCTCCCGGTTTTTTTCCGTCAGGCGCAAAGACTCTGTACGCAAAGATTCCCTGAGCGCAAATTCATCGGCAATGTCAGTAAGGCCCGTGTTGGCAATCACCAGCTCCCCGGTTAGGTTGAGCAACCTGTCCAGGGTGCTGACCGATAGGCGTATCGTGTCGCCCCCGGTCGCCTGCGCTTCGTGCAATACCTCGGCCTTTTGTTGCTGCACGGCCGCCGAAACCGGCGCGGCCACATAACCTTGCTGCTCGACGATGCTGATATCTTCGATGAGGTCAATGTTCAGGAATTCGCGGATTTCAGTGGTATCGGCGCGGGTGCGAATGACAAAGACAAGCTGCCGCGCGGATGACAGAAATGCCGGCGTCTCAATTTCTTCTTCGCTCGGTTTTTTGCGCACTATGGTGCCCAGTTCGGCGAGCTTTGTTTCCACCAGAAACGCCCTGATCGATGGCGCAAGCTCACCGCGCGCAATATGCAATCTGATCTCGACGTCGCGTTCGCCGGCCGGCACATTAACTTTGCCGGGCGTATCTGCGGTGCTAAGCAGCAGCACCTGGATATTATCCGTGACGCTGCGGATTGCTATCGCGCCGGGATCTTTTTCCGCTTTGAGCAGTGCGCCGATCTGGTGCATCGCGTTTCGGCATTCACTGAACAGATTGAGCGCAGACCTGTCGACCGGGATATTGCCGGAAATCGCCTCCTGCAAAGCAGTTTCCAGCGCATGCCCGAGCGCGACGAGGTTTGCCAATCCCATCATCGAGGCATTTCCCTTGATTGTGTGGGCCGCGCGGAATATCTCGTGCAGATCTTCGGTAGTCGCACCCGCGTCTTCAGCGCGCGCGAGGGCAGCATCGATCGCCCCGAGATTTTCAAACAGATCTTCGAGAAACGCCGATACTTCGGCTGTTGCCGCCATAAGTTATTTTCGGAGCAATTGGCCCTAAATCCACAAAATATTTTGTGTTAAGCCCCGGAAAACAGTCCGATAACAGAATATGGTTGTTCAGGGGAGTCAGGCGATACGGGGAGATAAGATTTCCGTACGCAGCTTTACATTCAGTTTCGCGCTGGGCATTTTTCTGCTCGTCGAGCTGGTATTGCTTTCGAGCCTCACAATTTTCAGTTTCGTGTCTCTCAAAGAGACCGCCCGCCAGCTGGAAATGGGTTATACCGAGCGGGGCCGCGAAATTACGCTCGCGGTATCTGCGGGCGCAATCAATACCGATGTGAAATCCATGGCGAAATTCTCCGCTGTTTTTGCCGGAATTGTGAACAAGAACCAGTATCTCGAAGGCGAACGGCCGATCACTGAGATATTTCTGCTGCGTAAAGACGGCCGTGTGCTGGCGCACTCTGATCTCTCGCTCGTGACCGTGCGCACGCACGAGGCCGCCAACGAGATGTCGGCAAAATATAACAATGAATTCTATCACGCCTCGCTGTTTTACGAGGCCAACAGCGTGCAGCAGCAGAATCTGCCCAAGCCAGAGGGAATTTTCCATGGTAAGAATTCCTTTATTGTGGATTCGTTGATGAGCTCCGACATACATTACTCCACCGATTTCAGCGTCGCGCTCAAAGAAACCGACGCGCGGACCAAAAAAGAAAAATCTTTCGCCACGCTGCACGTGGTCATGAATCGTCTGGGGGAGTATTATTACCTTGCCGCGATTCTCCATAAATACCTGCTGCTCTTTGCGATCGTATTTCTGGCGGGGTTTCTTGTGACGGCAATATTGCTGTTTGCCTTTTATCTGCGCGCCCGCAACATTCAGCGCGAATGGAAAAGCGCGCTGACATATCTGTGGGAAAACGAAGTGATCAAGACCGAACTCGCGCATGGGTTCCAGGCGCTGAGCGGCAAGTTGAACGACATTGAAAAGCGCGTAAACCAGCCGCCAGCTTTGCCAGCGCAGCGACCGCAGACGGAAATCCTCGACGCTATTCTGATCGAGAGCGCAAAATGAACCGCAAAACGCCGTTACCCGACTACCATGCTTGAATTTAATACCGCATTCGATAAGGAAATCCTGGTCATTGAGCTCGAGGGCGCGCTCGACTCGCACAGCGCATCGGATTTTCGCAGCTGGTTCAACGAGAAAATTGCGGCGGGCTACCGTGCGTTCGCGATAGACTGCCTCTGTCTCGAATTCATTTCGTCTGCGGGCATTACTGCGCTTCTCGACGTGCAGAACATTTTGCAAAACCAGAGCGGCAAGGTAGTGCTGTTTCAGCTTTCGGGTGAGACGCGACAGCTATTGCGTTTTTTGCAGATTGAAAAAAAGATGTTGCTTGTTTCAGATTATGATGATGCCATCGCGGCGCTCACCGGCGTAAAAAAAGTCGCGAAGCCGCAGGCCCCCGCTATGGTGGAACTCACCGATCTGAAAGTGTTGCCTGGCGGGAAGGAATCTGCATCGAACACAGAAGAGGCCGCAGCACCGGTAAAAGGCGAAGCGCCTCTCGCGGAGAAGACCGCCCCGGAACCTGCAGCGACCGCGCCGGTCGAAGCAGCACCGGCATCCGGCGCAGTGGCGCAGCCGACGGCCAGCGAAGTGGTCATGGAAGAGAACTTTTCCGCCGAAAAAAAGGGGCTACACCCGATGCACGGCGACACTGGCCCTTCCGCTTCGACTTCGCCCGTTGCCGCTGAAATCAAGCCTGAACTGGCGGAACAGAGCAGCGAGCCCGCTGCGCCGGCCGCAACCGCAGGCGCCCAGTCAAATCCAGCCGCCGCGGCAACTTCGGTCGAGGCGCAGGAAATCCGCGTGAATAATACGGGCACAAAGCGATTGATCAGCTGCCCGAACTGCAAGAGTGTACTGCGCGTCGCGGCAGCGGGCGAATACCTCTGTCCCGCCTGCCGCTTCCGGTTTGCTTATAAAGCCAGCGCATGATTTCCGTTAGCCCATGAATTAATTCATGGGCTAACGGGCTTATTCTAATACTGTTTTCAGATCTTTCGCGAACGCAATTGCATAGACCGGAACTTCGTGGCCGAGACCTGAAAGCGTGTCCATGCTGAGGCGCTGGCTGGTTTTACCGGGGCCGAAGTCAAGAATGGCGGTGATCGATTTGTCGTTCTTCACATGCAGCATGGATTTTTCCCAGTAAAGGGTTTTTACCATGAGGTCGTCTGTCATGCGCATGGCGAGTTCGCCTTCGTTTTGCAGATTCGCGCCGTCCCAGAAAGAGTAAACCGGGAATTTGAGGTCTGAGCCTTTATAGTCGAAACCGATTTTGGCAATGTCTGGCGTGAATTTTTCGAGAATCGGCGTCATGAGCTCGCAGTGAAACGGGCAGGTAGAGCGCAGGTAGACATATTTGATCTGCTTGGCTTCGAAATCTGCCTTGTGCTTTTCGTGAAAAGCAATGAGATCTGCGCGCGCACCCGAAAGGATGCGGTTGTTGGGCGTGTTGTAGAGACTGACATAGATCTTCTTCGCGCCGCCACCATTGTAAGCGTTCACCCAGCCTTCGATCGTTGCATGGCTGTCGCCGAGCACTGCCACCATCGGCGCGGGTCCCTTGGCGCCCAGGGCTTCGCTTTTTGCGGTTTCATCGGCCGTCGCATGGATCGCCGGAAAGACTTCCTGCGCGCGCACGCCCATCAGAAACAGGTACTGGATGTATTTATAGACAGCGTCGTCGTGTGCCTTCCCTTCGAGCGAAAGCGCTGTAAAGCTTGCGGTGATGAGTCCCTGGCTGTGCCCGCTGGCGCTTACGGTGTGTCGCAGCATGTCTTTTCGGTCAAAACCCTGCAGGTGCAGGTATTCATAGTGCGCCAGCTGTGTTGCGGCAATGAGCCCCAGAGATACGCCGGCGATCGACATCGCGTCGTCTGCGGGAGCGTGATCAGGCTCTGTCAGCCATTTGCGGAAATCAACTTTTTCGGGGTGCGCTGCGGTGCCTTCTACCATTTTGGCTGCCGCTTCGATCGCCGCGATTGCCACGTCGAAAAATTGTTTCATCGACGCTTCGGCGTGGAGTTTCTGCATCTCTTTGAGGTAAGGCGCGCCCTGACCGCCGAACTGCAGAAAGAATTTTGCCTGACCCGCTTTAGCGGCGTCCATTAACTTTGCCATTCGCAGCGCTTACGGAAACTTGAACACGCCGTCGAGCCAAATGGATAGAGCAGCAACCATTGCAATCGCCTTCGCGGTTGCAATGATTGCTGCGTCTCCATATTTGGCCGCGTGAGAGACGAGGGCGTCACCAAATACCAGTGCATTCTCGAGCCGGGTGATGCGCCGGACCCCCGGGGCATTGCCGAACTCTCTGCTTGCCGCCAACGCCTCTTTGCGCAGGCGTTCATCGGCGTCTACCCTGACGGTATCGGTTATGGCAACGTCAGCGTGCGCATCGGGAGTTCAAATCGCTTCCTTATTACAGGTACACAGACGGGCGCAAAAGCTGCGCTGACGGCTCAGGATTTTACCGAAGTGGTCGATTACAGCATCGGCGACAACCGCGTGCACTGCCGGGGGAAAATTGCCGCGTCCTCGGAATCGATGACGCACGCGGCGGTCTACGAGTTAGATCCGGCTATTGGTGCAGTGATTCATGTGCATAGCCGCGCGCTGTGGCAGCAGGGTATGAATCGTCTGCCGACGACTGCCGCCGCAGTGGCGTACGGCACACCCACGATGGCGGCTGAGATGCGCAGGTTATACGAGACGTCTAAGCTGCCGCGGCTCAAGATATTGATTATGGCCGGCCATGAAGAAGGATTGATCACGTTCGGTGCGACTCTCGCCGAGGCGGAGAAGATTTTACAGAGTATTTGACAGAAGAAGCTCGTAGACGATTCTGTGGCATGAAACGATTCCTGGCAGCCTGCCTGCTGTGCAGCACGCTTGCGCTGCACGGCGAAGCCGAACCCATTTTGCCTTTCGTCGATAACGTGCGCACGCGCTTTGAGCCTTCGGGCGACGCGACCTGGGTGACCGTCGGCGCTTTGCCGTGGGATGCCAAAATTACCGCGACCGATATGACGCCCGACGGCAAATATCTCGCGATCGGTGATAACAACGGGAATGTTGCGATGTTCGATCTACAGAAGCAGCAGACTCTGTGGAAGGTTCCGGTCATCGCCGGCGGTGAGGCGGTGCATCTGCTGAAAATGGATGCCAGCGGATCGCAGTTACTGGCGGCGAAGACGCCCGGCCAGAACGATTTTTCACATACGTATTACATAGCCGGCGACGGTGCGGTGACCGACATGGGCGTGCAGGAAGCGTTTTCGCCGCAGTGCGCCGAGGTCACGAAAATGGACCCGGCGCAGTTTCTGTGGTCGCCTGACAGCACAACCTTTTTCGTCCTCTACGAGACGCATGCACAGGGCAACCGCGGCGGCTGCATGGTTGCTGCGGAGAAATATATTCTCGCGAACAATATGGCAAAATCTGCAGTGGATATCCGCCTGATAGCACTCGAACCCTTTAATGCACCCGAAGAAGGCGAACCGGACAATATCTGGTGCAGCGCGCCCGAGCGCATAGCGATCTCGCGCGACGGCAAGACCATCGCGAGTTCGCATTGCAACGGCCGAATCTCGCTGTGGTCTTATTCACGCGGTAAGCTGACTCTGAAAAAAACTTCAAAGGGCATCACTTACATGCTGCGCCGTGCCGGCTATGATCCGGTGAACGGCGCGGGCTTCATGGTGTTCAACCGCCGCGGCGAAATTTATTTCGGCATGGGTGCACCCGGTTCGATGGCCAAAAGTGCGCTCGTGCGCATGTCACCCGATCTCAACAAAGCAGAATTGCTGGCGTATGTGCACATGCCTTATCCGAAGCCGGCGCTGAGCGCCGATGAAAACTATCTCATGGCGGGTTCAGACATTGTTTTCCTCTGGGATCTCAAAAGGAAGCAGCGCCTGTATTACGGTCCGTCGGGCAGAAACGACGGCATTCAGGCGCAGATGCATCCGAAGAAACGCCTGGTGATGCTGCCGTCAGAATCGCAGATTCTGTATTTGGGTGAAAGTCCGGCCGTGAAACTGCAGCTGACCGGCGACTGGAAAAAAACCGGGCGCCACATTCGCAAGGGGGACACAGTGTACGTCGCCGGCCCCGGCCGCTTTGGTTATGGCTACGGCGAGTGGCTGCGCGAAGACTGGAAGCATCCCGGCAGCTGGCTGAGCGAATTTGGCGGCGATGCGCGGGGCGATGCAGGCGAACTCATAGAGCTTAGTCTGCGCGCAGAAAATGGCGGAACCTTTTTGCTCTACGGCGGCAGTGGAAAATCCGCGGGCGGAGATATGCTGAAACAGAGCAGAAATTGGTGAAGCGCCGGCCTGCTCCGCAGACGGTGCGAGAGCTGTGCTGCGTTTGACAGGTTGTGACCGTTTCACGCTCCGTGTGCCAGGAATATGCAAGCATTCTTTAAGGGAATAGCACACGCGCAGATTTTCCATTCGTTTATTACCGTCGTCATCGTGCTGGCGAGCATTCTGGTCGGGGTGGAAACCTACCCCGAGATGGATAAATATCAGCGCATCCTGCACATACTCGATATGATGATAATCACGATCTTCACGCTTGAAGTTGTCGTGAAAATCGCGGCGGAAGGCAGCAGACCCTGGCGGTACTTCAGGGACTCGTGGAACGTGTTCGATTTTGTCATCGTTGCGGCCTGCTTCATGCCGTTCGACAACCAGTATATTACCGTCCTGCGGCTGATACGCCTGCTTCGCGTATTGCGGCTCTTGCGGGCTTTTCCGAAGCTACAGATTCTGGTCGGAGCCCTGTTTAAGAGTATTCCTTCGATGGGTTATGTGGCGCTGTTAATGGCCTTGCTTTTTTATGTCTTTGCGATCGCGGGTGTGCTGCTATTCGGCAAAAATGATCCGATACATTTCGGCACGCTCGGTAAATCGCTGCTTTCGCTGTTCCAGACGGTGACACTGGAGGGGTGGATTGAACTATTGAACATACAGGTGCATGGCTGCGACAAAATAGGTTACGAACCGTTTAAGACATTGTGCACGCATCCGCAGCAGATTGCCATCGCGCCGGCTTTTTTTATCATTTTTATTCTTATTGGCACGTTTATTCTGCTGAACCTGTTCATCGGCGTTATCTTAACCGGTATGGAAGAAGCGCGCAACGAATTGGCCGACCTCAGGCTGAAAGATTCCCTGGCAAATCCGCGCGCCTACGACATGAAACGTGTCGAGAATGAAATAGAGAAGCTCAATGGAACGCTCAAGACGATTCGCATTACCAGGATCAAAATACGCGATCTCGGGCAAGGGGATGACTAATGGCAAAAACATCGTTTAACATACTCAACAACCTGACTTTCACCGGCAAGGGCGCCTTGCTTGAGGTCGAGAACATCCTCGGCAACGTACAATTTGCGCAGGGGATATCGAAGGTAATCGGCCTTTATCAGAACATCGACCGCGAATACAAAAAGGCGGTGGGCAACGATGGCAAAATTGTCGGAAAAGAGCGCACAGATATTCTGGAACAGGTCGACCGGTTTCTCAACGGCATGATTCTCGTTTGGAAAAAACTCGAGATGCGCAACGACAACACGATTGTCATCGAGAACAAAAATGTAAATTTTCTCATGACTATCAATGAACGCAATGGCCTCTGGGAAGCCAGCGGCACGGTGCCGAATTTTTTTGTCAGGCCGGTAAAAAACTTTCAGGAGATTTACAACAATAAGCTGACACCCGAAATCGTGGCGCTGCTCAAACGCTACGCCGAGGTGGTCGAAGACGGTATCATCGACGACGATGAGCGCGAAGACCTCAAGGCCGGCATGCAGCGCGTGCTATATTATACGTTTTTCCTGCGCACGCAGGTCGAAAAGCTGCTGATCCATGATTAATGGCTGGCCCTGCGAGCCGTTGATCATCTGCTCAGCAGGAAATCCAGGCGCGAATTTTTTGCCGCCTGCGGGCCACGCGTATTGTAAACCGGCGCCGAATCACCGAAACCCTGGTAACTCAGCCGTTCGGCTGCCAGGCCCCGGTTGATCAGGTAGTCATAGACTTTGCGCCCCGCCTCTTCGGTCAGTCGCAGCGTGCGTTCGATGCCGTTCTGTGTTACGGCGTGAGCTTCGATCTTGATTTTGTATTTCGGGTAGCGGCTGAGCAGGCGGTAAACATAGTCGAGCCGGTCATTGAGTGGCTCATCGAGCACGGCATTGGGCAGGCGCACAAGGTAACCGCTGCCGCTTTTCAGCGCCAGCACACCTGTTTCGAAGCGGCGCGGTGCAGTTATTCTTGTGTTGCCGTAGACGTCGGCCGCCTGCACCGTATATTCGTACAACGTCAGCGATTCGACGGGTAAGGCGGTGTCTGTTTTGCCGTCCCAGAAAATGGTCTGCGGCAGTTCGCCTTTGCCCTGAAAACGCCGTACCGGCATGAGGTTCACTCCGCCTTTACTGTCGGGCAATACTTCGCTGATGGTGAGCTGGTAAAACTTCACACCCGAAAGATCTTTGGCATAAAGGCGAAACGCCTGCTCTTCGTTTTCGCCGTCGTTGTCGGGTGTAAACTGGCGGATGTCCAGATCTGCCGTGATTTCAATCTCCGGTGGAGATGTATCGAGTGTAACCGACAACGGTACAGATTCGGGCTGGTTGCCGTTTTCAAAGCGCGCGCGGAAAACCGCGCAATAAATGCCGTCGGGAGCGCGCGATTGTCCCATGGCTTCGCCGCGCCAGACGAAAGTGGCGGGTTTCGCCTTGCGCGATCCTTTTGGCTGCACCGGTGGTGCCGTAACCGCGATACGGAAAACGAGATCCTCGGGTTTGGCCGGACACCGGCGGTGGATGAGAATTTCGCCGTCGAGATAACCCTGATCGTACATCGCGCTCGGCGTCAGCTGCACCTCGGCAAACTGTTTCGCCCCCGGGTTGAATCCCGCTGCGGAGCTGCGCAGCATGACCGCATCGATGCGCCGCGAGACGAAAAAGTTTCCGCTAATCGCCTCGGATTGATTGCCGGCAGCGTCGCGCCCGGTCAGCCTATAGCGGTACGAACCTTCGTCGGCCAAAGTGCCGTCGTCTTTCAGGCCGTCGAAGTCGACGCGCGTCGGCGCATTTTCAGCCCAGCGCCAGCTGCGCACCTTTTCGCCGTGCGCATTGATAATCTGCGCTTCGTAACTGTCGCCGGCCGAGGTGTCCTGTGTGGCAGTCAGTACGTCGCGCTGGCCATCGCCGTTGGGTGAAATCAGGTCGTCGCTCAGCTCGAGCGCCGCGGCGGGGCTGCGCGTGTCGAGGCGGATTTCGCCCGTTACATGCCGGCTCTCGTTGTTTTTTTCATCCACCGCCCAGAACTCGTAGCGGTAAATACCGTCGCCGAGCGCCTGGTCGCTCTCGGCTTCCTGAAAAATCTCGTCTTTAACCGGCTTCTTTTTCTCTGCGCCCGCGCGGCCATTCCAGAAAAAGCGCGCGGGGATATCGGCGCGGCCCATCGGCGCGACAAAACTGCGGAAGAACAGCATCCAGCTGAAATCTTTTTCGCGAATACGGTCGTCTTTGTTCTGCTTGTAGACAATATTGCCCGCTGCGTCGCGCACGCGGAACTCATAATAAACAATCGGGCTTTTGTCGCTGATGCCCGCTTTGAACGCCATAACATCGCGTACGCCATCGTTGTTGGGAGAGAAGGCCGTGCCTTCGCTTTCAAACACCACTTCCGGCGCGTCGGCGTCGAGGCCGCCGAGACGCACGCCGGCGCTGAACGCATGGACATCCGCCCTTTGGCTGTTGCCCGCCGAGTAGCTGTAAAAGATGAACGTGTCGCCAAAACTCAGCGGCACGGCGGCGCCGAGCCCCAGCGAAACGCCGTTGCCGGTAGCGTGATAGTTACCGAAGCCATAGCCGAAAGAAAGCAGCAAAAAACGGTATTGCGTCTGAATGCCTGCATTCAGCGGCAGTTTGTCAAACTGGCCGGTGCCATAGGTCGAAGCAATCAGCGCAAAATTGAAGTGCGCGCTGTGGTAGAGACCCGAGAGAACGCCGACATGCGCCGACGGTTTTGCCAGCATGTCGGTGTCGCCGAGTGGTATTGCGAGATTCTGCGTGCGCACAAAAACCGCAGGCGAATAGATGCCGACGCCGTCGTTTCCGCCGATGCTGGCCTGCCACTTACTGTCGAAAAGCAGAGAAGGATCTATGCCGAACCCAAAAGCCCGCGCCGAGTCGGAGTAGACATATCTGGGGGTGAGACCTAAGCCTGTGGCAAGGCGTCGGGAAAGAAAACTGCCGTAGCCGAAACTCAGCGCGAAGGACTGGTCCTGTGCCTTGAGGTATTCGGCCGCAAAGGTTACGCCGCCGAACGGGCTGAACAGCGCGCCTTCGGCGAAATAGCCCTGAATGCCAGAACCCTGCAAAGTGCCGCCGAAAAAAGTGTTTTGGTCGCCGTAACCCAAAAACGCCGGGTTTACCAGCGCGGCGGCCTGCGCCGGCATATTGTGGCCTGTCTGGCCCGCAATCGCCGAGTTAAACGGCCGCAGCGGCAGATTCAGGTAATCGCGTGTGTATTCGGCCGCAAGCGGCGAGAAGGCAAGAAAGGGCAGGGCTGCCGCAAAGGTGTAAACGTGTCTGAGCAATGGGATTTCTCTTTAAGGAAGAAACTCATGTCGAAAAGCGTTTTGTGGTAAAGAAAACCGCGTCCGCGCGAAGCCCGGAAACGGCTTTCCGATAATTTAATGCTATAAAATCCTGCGTAAATGCACGAAAATACTATATGCAGGATATAGATTTCAGCCGCTACTATCGTCGCCAGCGGCCACCGTATGCGGGCAAAGGGCCGGCAGACAGCAAGCCAACGGGCACACCGGTGAACAAAGTTTCATTATACCTGGCAATCGCCTTTTCGTCGCTGGCGATCGGTTTTATCGGCGGCACGCAGCTGCAAAAAAACAAAATGGTGCGCGAAATCGAGGGCAAAGTTGTGCCCGACAGCATTGTGACAGCCAACGTCGCCAATGCTGCGCCCGAAGGTGAAAAGGTCAGCGATTCCGTGCGCATGACGCGCCCGGATGAAAAAGCACAGGCGGCGGGCAGCAAAGAAAATGCGGGCAGTTACCTCATTCTCGCGAAAATCTTCGCCGAAGAAAAAGAAGCCTCGCTCGCGGGTTTGAGTCTCAAACGCAGCGGGCACAAAGCATTCATGGCGCGCAACGGCCGCAAAGTGAAACTCTACGTCGGGCCGATCGAAGGCAAGAACGAAGCGTACGAAGTGCTCGGCAAACTGAAAAAGAATTCCGACTTCTCGGGCGCCATTCTCTACCGCAAATAGCAATTGATACGCAGCGCTGTCACCGCTGATGCGGCAGCCATTGCGGGGCTGCTTGGACCCCACGTCACGCAGAAGGTGCTACTGCACCGCTCTCTCGAAGAAATCAGGCAGGAAATCGGCAATACGCTGATTTGCGAGCAGGGCGGGGAGATTATCGGCACAGTTAGCCTGGTGTTCTTCTCGTCTTCCCTCTGCGAGATACGCGCGCTGGCTATTTCAGATGCCGCGCAGGGCAAAGGCGTCGGTAAAAAACTGGTGCTGGGCGCGGAACAGAAAGCGCTTAAGCTCATGCAAGACAGACCCATGCGGTTTTTCGCGCTGACCTACACACCTGCATTCTTTGAACGGTGCGGTTACTCGCGCACGACAAAAGATATGTTCCCGGAAAAAATTTACGAAGTGTGCAACTTCTGTCTGCGCAAAGACGACTGCCATGAAATCGCCGTGCAGAAAACTGTCGGTGAGTGAGATTATCTCGCGCGCAAAAGTTTTCAAAAAAAATTGGCACAAACTATTTTCAAAAATGCGAAGTGAGAATTCTGCGCAGATAAATAAATCAAGGAAGTGGTTGACACCGTAATGGTGTAGAATACGATGTGACATAATTTTCCTGATGAGACATAATTCTGAAAGCGGAAAACAAAACGGAGCAATCGGCTGATTCGCATGGAACTGTTCCGTAAAATTCGTCCGCTGCTTCTTGTCGGCGCAGCTGTCACACTGGCGATCTTTGCGACAGTGTATGTGTTCAGATTCTTTAACCGCGCGAGTCTGGAAAAAGCGCTGAATGGCCGCGACGGTTTTTCTATGCTGTACGTGGTGACCTCCGCGGCAGATGAAAAAAAAGTTCAGGTCGTTTCGGTTGCGCAGGTGTTTCCCGCGACGCAGCGCATCGGTGTAATTTCATTTTTCCCTGCGATTCGCCTGAAAGACGGAGAGCAGAGCCTCGACGAAATCTACAAAAACAAGGGTGTCGCGGGGGTCAGCTCGGCGGTTGCCGAATTTCTGGGTGAGCGCATTGTTGCCGAAGTGAAAGTGCGCGACAACGTGCTGGCGCAATTTGTCGATATTTTGGGTGGCATCGACTATTTTCTGCCCTCCGGCGACCTGCTGAAAGATGAAAACCTGCCGCACGGCCAGTTTGTGCTCGACGGCAGTCTGGTACCCCGTCTGTTAAATCCGCCCGAAAAGAACGAATACACCCCGGCATTTAAGCTGTTTCGCTACTATTCTCTGCTGCTGAACGCATGGCACCAGCGCTCAAAACTCTGGCCGCTGATCAAAGACGAGAAAACATTCGCGATCGCGATCAAAAACGTCGAAACCAACAGCTCGGCTTCTGATCTCTATGTGCTTTGCCAGAATTTCGCGACCAATAAGGCCTGGGTGCCGATTTTACTCGAGGTGCCGGTGCGCCGCGTGAAAGATTCGTTTCTGGTCGACAAAGATTCAGCCGCGCTCTATTTCCGCAACCTGACCAAACAGCTCACGCAAAAAGAACATCCTTTTGTGAACGATCCGCCCAAGATGGAGGTCAAGAATGGCACGCATGTTGCCAACCTTGCACGTACCATGCGCACCGAACTCAGCCGCAAAGGCGTACAAATACTGGAGTTCACCAATGCAGACCACAACGACTATGAGCAGACCATTTTGCTCGGTACCAGCGGTAATGCGTTCTATCTCGAAAGCATTGCCCGCATCATGGGCGTGCAGCGCTCCTATGCGGCCGTCAACCGTTCGCTATTTACCGATCTCGTGCTGGTTTTGGGCAAAGACTACAATAAATTGAAAGGTGAGGATGTCATACGATGAGCGCTGACAGCGACCTGCACAGTATCGGTCTCATCGTTAAGGCGCTCGACGCGAAAAAGGGCGGCGACATCGTCGTGCTCGATCTGCGCGAACAATCGTCTTATCTGAGTTATTTTGTGATAGTTTCCGCCCTGTCGCGCGCGCACCTCAAGACGCTGTTCGACGAGGTGCACAAAACCGCAGTCGAAAACAATATCGAACGCCCGCGACCGCAATCTCCGCAGTTTGACAGCGGCTGGGTGACCTATGATTTTGGTTTCTACGTTATCCACATTTTCGAAGACGAAAAGCGCAAATTCTACAATCTCGAGGGCATCTGGAGAAATGCAACACCGGTTGCGCTGGGCGAAACACGTTCTATTGACCTTACCCCCCGAAAGGGAGATTCAAAAGGTGATCAGGCTGCGACGAAAACCGTGAAGAAGAAAGCGGCAAAAACTGCGGCAAAAACTGAAAGCTTTTCGAAAAAGAAGACGACAATTAAGAAGAAGACGACAAAGGAGATCAACATGGCGACAGCAAAGAAGAAACCTGCTAAGAAAAAAGCAGCGAAGAAACCTGCAAAGAAAAAAGCAGCGAAAAAGAAATAGTTTTTCGCATAGTTTCCCTCTAGGGAAACAACGGTTAGGGGGCTTAAGCCATGCTTAAGCCCCTTTTTTTTGGGGGGCGCCGCGCGGCCCCCAAAAAAAGGGGGCTACCCGTTCTCAGTAGCTAATAGCGCTGGCCTGTGCTATTGTAGTGTGCGGTTGGTGGGTACTGCCACGCCCGTGTCGATTGTGCCGAATTGCTCTTCATAACGGCGGATATTCTCTTGCAGCGCCTGCAGCAGCCGTTTGGCGTGGCCAGGTGTGAGTATAATGCGCGAAACCAGCTTGCCAAAAGGCGCCGGGTGCTGTTGAATGAACAGGTAATCGAGAATGAACTCTTCTTTGGCATGCCCGATATTGGTCACATTGGCGAACAGTCCCTTCAATATCTCGGGATCAAGGTGAATCTCAATCTTGTTGTCGCCGGTAATATTCTGTGCAGGAGCCATGCCGCTCAAAAAAGACAGGCTTACTGCTTGACAACGACAAAAAAAAAGCATGATAGCGCCATGACCTCTGCGACAAAATACCTGCTGTCCGCGCTCGCGCTGATCAGCTCCCTGGGTTTTACAGCCTGCCTCGGGCAGTATGGCGAACGCGACAATCTGCAATCGTCGTACCGCTCCGCCGGCAATACTTCCCAGGAACAATTTGTTGGCAGTATCTACTTTGCGACCTCTTCTTCCACGCTAACCAGGGCAGCCCTGCACGACCTCGCGCATATGGCTGCACGCATACAAGATCGCACGCATAACGGCGGGCGCGTGATTCTCGTGGGTTATGCCGACCGCAAACGCGGCGTCGAAGAAAATTCCGAACTCGCGGCAGAACGGGCGCAGCGCGTGGCAATCGCGCTCGAAAAAAAGGGAGTCGCACTCGAACGCGTTATCATCGATTCCCGCGCGGTCAGGCTTACCAAGCCGCAAACCGGCGAGCGCCGCGTCGACATTTTCCTCGAAGGCGGCCGCGCGTGGCGCGCTAACGCGTATTATCCGGTGCTTGTGGGACTGTTTCTGCTGACCGCCGCGATCGTGGCGGTGATTGTGTTTCGTAGAAGGAGATAAGTTTTTTCCTCTTCCCCGGGCTATAGTCCGGGGTTACGCAAACAATTTCGCGACTATTTCCTTCGCCTTGGCAAAAAATACCTCTTCTTCTTCCCGCGTGAAAGGCGCGTAGATGCCTTTCTGCATTCTTTTCGCCAGCTCGACATATTCGAGTGAACCCGCAACGGTATAGACCGTTTTGGCCTTTTTTTCATAGATCTTGATCGAAGAACCGTCAGGCGTCACCAGAGCGCGCGGCGGGATTTTTGTGCCGCCGCGCACCATACAACCTGCGGTGATCATCGCGCCGTCGCCGATCACCGCATCGTCGAGCACGATGCTGCCGATGCCGATCAATACCGCCTTGCCTATCGTACAGCCGTGTATCATTGCGTTGTGCCCAATGAGCGTATAATCGCCAATCGTGATGCCGCGGCTCGAATCGCTGTGCAGCGTCGAGTTGTCCTGGATGTTGACGTAGTTGCCGATGATGAACGCGTTCATGTCAGCGCGCGCCACAACACCCGGCCACAGCGAAGAGAACTCACCCATGGCCAGGTCGCCATAAGCGTAAGCGCGCTCATGAATGAATGCCATCGGGTGGATTTTTTCCGCGGTATAGGGCAAGCGGAGTGCGGTTTTTTTCCCGCGCTTTGCTGCAACGGTCGTCTTTTTGGCTTTCATAATTTCGTACCCATGAATAATTGTACGACAGGCTCACCACAAGATTCAACCGCAAGCCCTTAAGGCGTTCCGGAGAAGTGGCGTTTGTAGATTGCGTAGTCGCCCTCGCGCTGGCTGATGTAGTAGAGCCTGCTGCTTTTGAGATCGACGGCCGGAAACAGGTCGTTGCCGGGCGCATTGGTCACCTGATCGACACGGTTTTTGCCGATGGAGATGGCATACACGTCGTTGTTGCCCGACACGTTTGATACGGCGAAGATCAGCGCGTTATGCACGTCTGTTGTCGGCTGAAAGGTAAATCCGCCGGGGCCAAAAAGCGGAGTGACTTTGAGAGTTTGCCGATCGAGCCGAAATAGAGAAAACGAACTGCCCGCGCGGTTCGAGTAAAAAAAGATGCTCTGGCCGTTGGCCGAATACACCGGACCGAAATCGAAATTCTGCTCGTTCGTGAGCTGAGCTTCTTTGCCGGTGGCAAGATTCATTTCGTAGATGTTGTAGCGGTTCTCCCGCTTGGAATAATACGCGAGCGTCTTGCCGTCGGGCGACAACGAGGGAAATTCGCACCAGAATCGCCGGTCGGTAATCTGCTTCACCGTGCCGTCGAGCAGATCGACTCTTTTGATCGAACCGCTTCCCGATTCGTTGATGAAATAATAGATTTCTTTGCCGTCGCGCGAGAATACCGGCTGCGACTCAAGATAGGCCGTCTTGGTCACCGTCTGTTTGGCATTGGTTTCCAGGTTGTAAGTGACGATGTCGCCTTTCTGGTCGCGGTAGTCAGAGCTGAAGGCAATCATTTTTCCGTCCGGCGAGATCGCCAGAGTCTGCAGCTTGCCATATTCGCCAAAGACGCGCACGGGCTCGTTGATGACAAACGTCGCTGCTCCGAGATACGGGAATACGGCAAGCGCCAGAGCAAATGTGCAGAAAAATGCCATGGCGTACGCTGCGCGCATACGCCATCGTACATAATCCGCCTGCTAAATCAAGCCGCAAAAAATTGCCTCGACAGGGAGGGAAAACATGCCAAGGGTACAGCAGAGTACAAATACGTTCAGGCGGTCAAAATACTCTAAACAGCCCGAGCATGCCCGGTGCCAAACGGCGCACGAGATCGAGTACCTTGGAGGTCGGGCCGGGCAAAATGAAATCGGTTTTGACCGCGATAGCTTTGATCGTCTCGCGGATAACATTGTCCGGCGATTCAATGAGGAACTGCGGATAATCTTCGATGCTGACATTCACACCGAAGCGCTCGGATTGCAGAATTGCCGTGCGCGTAAAAAACGGATGCACCGTCGATACCGCGATACCGTGCTTGTCGTATTCGAGGCGAATCGCATCGGAAAAACCCTTGATGCCGTGCTTCGAGGCGGTGTATGGCGCTCCACCGGGCAAAGGCACAATACCCGCGACCGAGGATACATTGACGATATGCCCGCTGCCGCGGCTTTTCATATCGGGCAGAAAATAATGGCAAATGCGCATGGGTGAGATCAGGTTGATGTTCATCAGCTTTTCCCAGCGGTCGAGCGGCACATCGCCAAAGGCCCCGGCCTGAGCGATACCGGCGTTATTGATAATCATATCGGGGCAGGGAGTGATTTTTTTAACATCAGCGAGAAAACGTTCTGTGCCTTCTTTGCTGCTGATATCGCCGGCGATAAGCCCCAATACCTTGCCTTTGCCCGCATAAGACTTATAGCGGTCGAGCGATTCAAGTTTTACGTCAGACATGACTAACTGGCCGCCGAGATCCAGCAGCTGCGCTGCGAACTCGCTGCCGAGGCCACCGCCCGCTCCGGTCAAAAGAATCGTCTTGCCTTCAAAATATTTCATTGTGCACAGCGTAAAAAATGAACGTTGCGTCAACTATTGTCCTAGCAGGGTGTTGAAAAAGCCAAAATTAGGAGCGAAAATGTCTCCATTTTCGCGTATTCATGCGTGCGCGCTCGACGCGCACTTGACTTTTTCAACACTCTGCTGGCGCAGCAAAATCCAATTTTTTCGCCCACAATTGGAATTCGTATTATTCTGAACATATGCGAAACGCTGCGGTGTTGGTGTCATGCATTCTCTTTGGTGCAATTTCCGCTCAGTCGCGTGATGCCGGCGCCCGCTTGAACTCACATCGCCCATCAAACCTTGTACTGAGAGATCAGGCAGAAAACTGCAACCGCAGTACGCAATGTACGCCCGGCTCGCCATCACGGCGGGGCTTGAAGAATAATGCAACCCTTTGTGCGGAAGCATTGCGAGAAATGGAGATCCACCCCAACGAGGCAACCAACGTGCGCTTGCTGAATTGTTACCGTTGATAACCCTCGTAGCCGGAACGCCACGGAATTATAGCCCCTGTTTCTTGTAGAGTTTAATCCGCGCCTCAATTGTCTTCACCTGCTTAGCGGTAAAACCCAGATTGCGCAGGCCGCCGCTGCCTTTGCATTTTTCCCGGCTTCCCATGATATTCGTCGCTGTTTTCGTCGTCGCTCCCGGATGGCAGCTGTGCCCCAGACCGAAGGCATGGCCCATCTCATGCACCTCGGGTGATTGGATATTGTTACCCAGCCTTTCCCGGTCGATCAGCACAAACGGTCGGTTGCCCGCCGCCCCGCCCATCGAGTCGACATCGCTGCATCCCGACTTTTCCGAGCAGTTATCGACAACGATAAAATTGATTGCCTTGAGGTCGCGCAGGCGGGGGTCGCGGCATTCGCGATAAAGCCGGTAGAGATCTTTCTTCCATGCGGCATTTTTAACGTCGACGGATTTCAGTGTGTCGCGTGCTGCGCAATCGGCGGCGCCGAACTCGGCATGCGTCGCCAGCGATTTAAAACGGAATTCGATAATTTTTGCGCCGGTATCGGTGACGAAATCCCGATTGAGGATTTCTATTTCGCGCTCAAACAATTCACGCGAGACTTTCGCGGCCAGTTCTGCATTATCGCTCGCCACGACAAAATGGACATCAAAAACCGGCAGCGGCAACGCGCCGGGTTCAGCGGCATACAGGCCGTAAATGCCGGAAAGCAACAGCTGCACGACCAGAAAATAATTGCGCATCCCACATTCTCGCTGCCATCTCAGCAGCGTCAAGAGGGATTCCGGGCCAGTTACGCTTTACCACATGTCTCGCAAGGCCGATCATCCGGAGTGATTTCTGAATTTTTTTCTTATGTTCAGGGCCTGGCCATTGTCTTGGCCATTGTGCTGCGTATCGCTTTCGCGGCGGCCGGAGCCTGGTTCCGCCGCGGCGCCGTCCGCGTTGCGATCGTGCTGGTAATGATTCCCGCTGTGGCGTCGCTCGCGCACTATGGTTTGCCGGGAACACTTGCCAACTGGTACGCAAGTCTTGATCAGAAAAAATCGCCGTGGGCAGAAAGGTGGCGCGCGTTCGATGCTTTCTGCAGCGTCAAAGCCTGCCGGCACGCGTTTCCCTCTCCGGTGCGGCATTACGAACTGCACGGGAAAGAAGAAGCCGGATTTCGTAAATATTTGGCGGCGTACAAGGTACGGCTCGCGAAACAGAAAGACGGCAAAATATTCGCGCCGGCGCAACGCTATATCCGGGAATTTCTGCCGCGCCACAGCGATGCCTACGCAGTGCGCGACCGCAGGCGCGGCCCCGAAGCCATCACCGCAA
>CAYHJO010000045.1:0-9303 GCA_964356715.1 uncultured Turneriella sp.
ATCTGATTCGATGAATTATACAATCAAAAAGAACGGAACCGATTGCACATCAGCGACTGCAGTCACCGGTACGAATGTTAGCGGCACAGTTGCCTCGAACACTCAAATCGTCACCAATCTGGGATTTGCGCAGTTCACAGCAGGCTCAACGGATACAATCAGGGTTTGCCTGACTCCGGTGACAACCGGAACGGCTACTGCATTCACCGTAAGCGTATCGCGGGATGATTCTGTACCCAGTATAAACGCGCTAGCTTCTGTACGGGTAAAAATTCCTTATGCAATTACGCTGACTTGCACTGATAACGTGGATAGAATCATCTATACTATTGATGGCAGCACTCCATCGTTTACTGTGACTCCGACCGGCGCAAGCATAGGTGCAGTTGCCAGCGGAAATTCCGTTGCCTATTCGATTGCCGGTGGATATTCGCTGACAACGCGAGGAGCGGTGACTTTCAAATATCTCTGCATTGATAAAGCGGGCCATCTGAATACAGGAGGCGTACAAACAGCAACGCTGCAATCTAAATTGGTCTGGGATGAAACGAATTGGTCGGCAGTTGCCCAGCCACAGCCCTATGATACTTGGGATTAAGGGGTGCTAAGGCGGAGCTCCCCGGCCCAATGAATGCCTCAGGGCCAATGAGATTCTAATTCAATTGCCAAGGCCGCTAAGGCCATCACACCGGATACTCCGGAGTTTGTTTGGCAAAGCAGAGTTGGCTGATCTTTCTGTTTGTTTCCCCCCTCGGTGCAGCCACGCTGCAAAGTGACCCGGTGGTGCTGCGCGCGGGCGTAACGGCCAACGCAAAAAAACTCATCTTTCTCGACTTCCACAACGAGGCGAACGACGCGAATCTTGCGTTTCTGTCGAATTCTCTCTCAGAAGCGGTAAATACAGCCATCAAAGGCAAATACCGCTATTCGACGATATCTCCGGCGCAGTGGAAGAAGTATGCCAGTGAGAAGAAATGGCAGCCCGCCGACTTTTCTGATGCGAAGAAGATACGCCAGATGGGCCTCGACCTTGGGGCGGATGGAGTTATTTTTGGTCGCTTCAAACCGGTTGCCGATACGCTCGAACTACAGGGCGTGATTCTGTCGGTGGTGGACGGTGAAACGCTCGCCCACGAAAAAAGCAGCACAAAACAAGATTCCACGATGTTCAACGACATCAAATCTCTCGCAGAGCGGCTCGCGGCAAAGATTCAGGATCTGTTCATTCCCTCTGATCGTGGCGCCTTGTGGCGCGCCGCCGCGCTTCCCGGTTGGGGGCATTTTTACAAAGAACGCCGCGGCTGGGGCTATTTCTGGTCGATTGGCACCGGTAGCGCAGCAGCACTCACACTCGCATCGACGACTGTCTTTCTTGTCTACCGTGGTAAATACCAGCAGTCGTCGCCCGAGCTTTACCGCAATTCGGCGGGACACATTGGTCTTTACGACGAGGCCGCTGCGCAGGCAGAGTTCGATCGCCTTGAAAGCGTAACCAACCAATGGGGCAAGGTGGCCTTGGCCGGGCTTATCACCACCGCGGTATTCTATGCCGGCAACCTGCTGCACGCATGGCTCATAAAACCAGATCTCGGCAATGTTACCGCGGGCGCGCAGCAGGCATTTAAATTCAGCGTGACGAGTGATGAAGCGCAGGGGCGCGGTACACGGATAAGCATGGCGTTTGGGTATGCGTTCTGAGATTCGGTATACATCCTCCCTTTTTTTTAGCGCAGTCATGTTCGTGACCGGCTGCAAAATTTACGAACTCAACCGCGAGATCAACTGCACGAACCCCAAGGCAGCATGCTTCGAGCGCGACCGCGAGGCGCCGCGCATCGCGTCGACCACGCCGGCTTCGCAACCTTCGACGACTTCACCCGCGGCGGTGGCGACGCTTAACACTCTGCTGCTCAATTTTTCCGAACCGATGAAGAATGCCGCCGATCTGTCGAATTATCCGAACCCAACGGGCAGTGGCAGCAATTTGAGCATTGTGTCGGTGACCAAAATCAACGAGCAGACATACCAGCTAAATCTCACGGGTGCCGTCGGTTCGGGCAGCGTCGTGTTCGATTTAAGCCGGCTCACCGACCTGGCGGGCAATGCATTGTCGCCAGCATCAGTGACGGTGCTCACGAGTTCTATTGCCGCGGTGCCTGATTTTGTCACGTCTGCGGGCGGCTACGCTGAAACCAACATTACCTGGACCAACACGACGCCATACACGATGACCTATGCGGTGAAAAAGAACGGTGCGGATTGCACGAGTGCCACGGCAGTGACCGGCAGCAACGTGGCTGGCACAGTGGCCTCGAACGGGCAAGTCGTCACAAATCTGAATTTTTCGCAGATCACTGCGGGGGCAACTGACACCATTCGTGTCTGCCTCACCCCGGTTACGCTGGGGAGTGCGACGGCATTTACGGTGACAGTAGCGCGCGACGATAGCGCTCCGACTCTGAGCACATTGTCGCTCACGCGCTGCCAGCTGCCGTACACAATCAGCGTAACCTGCAGCGACAATTCTGATCGTATTATCTACACCATCGACGGTTCAGTGCCGTCGTTTACGGTTACCGCAACAGGGGCATCGGTGGGCGCGACAGCAAGTGCCAACTCATTCGCATACCCGACGAGTGGCGGCTATTCGCTGACGACACACGGGCAGGTGACGTTCAAGTACCTGTGTATTGACAAAGCCGGGCATACCAACACCGGCAGCGTGCTGTCGGCAACCTGCCAGTCGAAGGGCGTGTGGGGTACAGAGGGTGCGGGCACCTACTGGCATGCCAATTCGCCGTCGCAGCCTTATGATGTGTGGGATTAACCCAATCTCGCCTGCATGGGTTGCAGCTTTCTCTCAAAAGGGTTCAGCACCACCGCCAGTTCTTCAAGCGTCACAGCCCCCAGAAGGGCTTCGTCATTCTTTTCGCCCAATATGACTGGCGTGTGGCAAGAGCCCTGCGGAATTTCGATAAGGCATTCTGATACCTTGCGCTTCATGACTGTTCCGTCTGCGAGGATAAAACTTTGTTCGCGTTTCGGCGCCAGCTTCAGCTTTTTCCAAACAGATTGTGGTATTACCGTGTACGTTGCGCCGCTATCGACCAGAAATCGCAGGGCTGCGTGAGCTTTGTTATGGCTGACTTTTCCGTCGATAAAGGTGAGACCCATTTACGGTTCAGAACGGCCAGAGACAATTGCCGTGTCTACTCATTTCCCCTCATGCCCTGTAGGCTTGCGCCTACCGCAAGCGCCCGGCAGTGCGGGGTGAGGTCAAAACGCCTGCTGCAAGCCGACCGTATAATGCGCAAACTGCTCCTGCGGTTTGACCGCGCTGGTTTTCTGCTGCAGGTCGAGCGCTTTGTAGAGGTCGTCGTTGTAGAGCTTGCTGGCATCGCTGAACTTGCCATCTGCGACGCCGGCAAAAATGAAACCGACGAGAATCGAAGCGCCGCCGCCGGCCCATAGCCCCGCATTGGTCTCGGCCCCGCGCGCTGCGGTGCCGAGATTCCAGCCCACCATAAATCCTCCCGCCGCAGCAAAGATACCGCCGATTGTGCTCAGTGTTTTGCCGGAGGAAAATTTGTCTTTCGCAGCTTGTCCTGTATAAGGTGCATCAAACAGCGCCTCGAGCGCCTCGGCGGCAAATGGCGATGCGCCGACTTTGTAGGATGTGAACATGCCGCCGGGGATGATCTGGTTGTCTTTAAATGCCTGTTCGCGCTCGGCCTGCGACTTCGCCTTCAGTGCAGCGGTGTCGACCATCTTGGGTGGCGTTGCGCAGTGCGCGATGAGTGCGAGAGAAAGAAGTGTGGTGAGAGGTTTGGTGAGTTTCATGTTTGCTCCTTGTTGGTGTTGGTTTCTTTTTTGGGTGCGTTCATTCTTGCAAGTTGTTCTTCGGTTAAGTGGGCGAGGAAGAAGTCGATGAGAACGGCTTCTTCTTCGGCGGTGAAGGGGGAGGGAGAGTTGTTTTCTGGAGGATGCATATTCTTTGTTCTTCTGATTTGATACCTGCCCCCTCTCTTGTTAAGAGAGGGGGATCGGGGGTGAGTTATCCATTAGGTGCAGGCGTTGGCTGGGCGCATGGACATATTGTTTTCAATCTCAAAATCGCATACTTCCATTTGCCTAACTCCACCGCCATTATTTTGAGGTTCCCGCGGAGCCATTATTCTGTTCATCTGGCTTTTCACTGACGGACCACCATACATGTAAGTAGGCTGATCTTGATACTTTGACCAATCTATCGGATCCTTTATTTTGTTGTTCTTTGGCCGCTGCTGTGGGGCTTTCTGATTCTTCATCACTGCAGGCTTGATTTTGGCAGTCTGGACTTTTTTTGGCGGTTCTTGTTCCTTGACCTCATTCTCCTTTTGTACTTCCGAAGGACGATCATTATATTGCTCGGCCGAATGAATTGCTCCGAGAACGGCGCCATATCCTGCCGTTCGGCCGGCCATCGACCAAATATCCGACGACGAACAGCCCGCTTTGCTACCTGCACAAGCCAGGCCAACTCCAAGTAGGCCGCTTCCAAAACCGCTAATGCCGCCCACTGTGAGGCCATGACCTATCGTTCCCGCGAGGCTATTGCCGAACAGGTCTTTCGTCAGGCCACTAGTTATATCTCCGAGAAGGCCGCCTGCGACACCAGCCATTGCACCAAATAATGCGCCCTTCAGGACGTCACCGACGTCGCCCCCGTTCAGGGCAGTACCTAACGCACCACCCGTCGCACCGCCAACAAAACCGCCAAATGTGACGCTACCCGCCAAGGCACCTGCGCTACCTCCAGTGAGGGCACTTGCTAGGGCCGTCACTGCCCCTATACCTGCCCCTTTCCAATCGAAATTCCGCTTATAATCAAACGTAAACGGGTTTTGTCCCTTTGTTCCACCTGCCAGAGCACCAATAACTACGGCAGCCACGATAAACCAAAATAGATGTCCCGTCGGATCATTATACATTATTGGATTACCGCGCACATACATGTGGCGGTTGTATGATTGCGAATCAGAGAACTCCGGCACTTCGCTATCCGCCGTCGTAAAAACCCCCAACTGCGGGTCATAGTACCGTGCATTGTAATAATACAACCCCGTCTCCGGATCATACTCCTGCCCCGTGTATTTGACTGCAGTGATCAGGATCTTCGCATCTTCAACATCGTGCTCAATGAGCCCTGTCGCCGGGTTGAACTTGCCCGAGCGCACGAGATCGATCTCGCCGTATTCTGTGTATGTGATGCGGAAGACTTCGTTGCCCGCGGCGTCGGTTACGAGTGCACCCGAGCCGAGGTGGTTGTGGCTGTAGTATACCGTGCCGGTGGGCAAACCGGTATAGAGTTCTGAAATTGCGGTATCGACCTGGCCCTGCGTGATGCCCGAGGGCAACTGGCTGCCGCAATTCACGGTGAAGAAGGCGAAGACCATGCCGAGGGCAGTGGCGCGTTGCCAGAGGGCCACCCTCACCCCCGACCCCTCTCCCACAGGGAGAGGGGAGGTTCTGCTGCCCCCTCTCTTCGTAAGAGAGGGGGATAGGCGGTGAGTTACACCAAGCCATCCCATTACCATCAATGCCAATATCGCCCGTGCAATCATCCTCACTTGCCCATGATTTAAATCATGGGCAAGTGAGCTGGCGTGGGCATATGCACCATAGAACGTATAGAATGTCTTCGAGGCCATGCCGTTCACTGTCGACGATGAATAGCCGTCGGCCAGTGCGAGCATTGAGCTTGAGGTTACGGTCAGCGCAGCGGTAAAGACGCCGCCGGTGATCGAGGCGAGCTTCTTATTGTCGATGCCGTAGATATATTTTGTGGTTTGCGAAGAATCGTAAGTGCCTTCGGGTGTGCCCGCACTTACGCCGACGTATTTCTCGCGTATCTCAATCCCATCGCCTAGGTACCATGTCTTGATCGTGACGCCGCCACGTGTGTGTTTCTTCAGAAAGCGCTGGCCGCTTTGGTCGTACATGAATTTCGTATCGCCGACGACGGCAGAGGAGCCATCGACTTCGACTGCCTGCTTGAGCATGTTATTGCTGTCGTATGTAAATGTGTATGGGCCTTTGGTGAGTAGATTACCATTGCCCGACCAGGTGTATGCGGCGTTTGCCTGCCATGACAGCGTGCCTTCGTTCCAGATTTCATCGCTCACGGGGTAAGTTTTGTTCGTGCCATAGGTAAGCCGGCGCTGGTCTTTGCGCGTGAGGTTGCCTTTGCTGTTCGCACCCGGGTGGTTGTCGAATTGGTAGGTTTTCATGCGCGTGATTTCATAGCCGTCGGGATCCCACGTCGCAGTGCTCAGGCGATTTAGCGAGTCGTAGGCATAGGCGACGGAGAGAATCGGAATCACGTTGTCGGTGATGCGCTTGATGTTGAGCGTCGCGTAGTAGGTGAGTTCGAGATCCATATACGCTGTCTGTGCGGGCAGGCCGATCGTGACAGTGTTCAAGAGACCCGGCGGATTGTCGGTGTTCACGCTACCGGCCGCGTTGTAAGAATACGTATGCTCGACGCCGTTGCCATAGGTCACCTTGCCGACATGCGGAGCAATATCGTATGTGTAATTGCTATACGTTGCGTACGTGGTGCCGTCATGCACGAGCGATGATACATTCTTCGTGCTGCCGGGTAGGTAGTTGACTGTGCTCACCTTGCCGTCGGGGTAAGTCATCGTTTTGACACGGCCGAGTTCGTCCTTGGTCGAGCCATAGGTCTGCAGGCACGGCATGGCATTCACATTCGAACACAATGTTTCGGTGGCGTGTGAAATCCGCCGTGTGGTGTTCGTCGTTTCACCACGATTGTTGTAGCTATAGCGTTCCTGAATCGTGTAGCCATCGACGACATGCGATTGCGTTGTGAGTCGGCCTTTGCCGAAGCTCAGGTCGGTTTCGTCATAAATGTAGTTAGTCACCGAATCTGCTTTCGCGGATTTAGAAACGCGGCCAAAAGCTGCGTTGTATTCGAGATCTGTCACGACCGTGCCGGAGGTTGTGGCTGGACGTGTTTCTTTTTTCAGCTTGGTGAAGTCGGCCTGACCGGGCGTGAGGAAATATTCGTAGCTGGTGGTGCCGACAACCGGATCGATGATGCTCTCCTGCAGCTGCGAACGACCCACATAGGTGATCGTTGTTGTGCCCTGCGGCGAAGTGACACCGACAAGGCGATTGAGGCTGTCATAGAGGTAGCTCACCTCGGTCGCCTGCGCAGAACCATACGCTTCGACCACGGCACTCGGCTTGCCGCTAATGTCGGTGCAATTGCGTTTCTGTGTACCGTCCACATCGCTAGTGACTGTGCAGGCGACTGAACCAGAAGGTGGTGTTGTGCCGGTGGCGGCGTTCAGGTATTGCGCGGAAGTTGTTTTGTTGTCAAAACTGCGCGTCGTCAGTTGGCGTCCCAGATTGTCTGACACTGTTTCACTCCATTTGCCGGGAAAGGCAAGTGTCTGGAAGTCGGCGGCAAAATCAAAATTCACGGCCTGTGGTTGTGATGCATATTCTTTTTTTTGTGTTAATGTCTGTACGTAACGGCGCTCAATCGCACGCGGCGTTTCTGTGCCATTCACGAGTTCGGGGTACTCTTCGCGGTAGGCCCGTCCTAAGGCGTCGCTGAACTTCTTGCGGCAGGCCTGCGTCGTGAATGTCGCGCCGTAAAATGTACACTCCTGAGTCCAGATGGGCGCTGTGCCAAAAGGTGAATGCGCGAAAGATTTTTTCGCCAAAATCGTGGCGCCGTTTTGTGTCTGCTGCCCGGTAACAAGACCAGAGGCGTCGATTGTGTAGACGGTGACTGTCCCGTCGTCCTGCGAGGTCTCAAGGGTCTTTTTTCCGAAGCGGTAGTCATATTCGTAGGTTACGATCGAAGAAGTACTTCCATGCGATTTTGTTACGGTTGCCGGAAATTGTTTGTAGTCACTGTCATAGGTTATCGTGGTTGTGATGCCCTGCGCGTCTATTTTCTGGACGACGTTACCCAGGCTATCATAGCTAAAGGTCTCGGGAACCCAGACGCCGCTGCCGGAGCCGGTGGATAAATAGCTTTCTTTCTTCGTCACGAGTTTGCGGGTACCGATAACTCCCGGTGTCGTTTGTCCGTCGAAGTAGGTATTCGATTCAGCGACGAAATTGGCATCATTCGTCGCGCACGCCGTATTTGTCAGGCAGATTTTTTCATTGAAGGGTAAGCCAACCGTGCGCAGCGTTGCAACATCGTTCAGGTATTGCACATATTTGTACGTGCTCTTGGTCATGCCATTGCCGCTCACTGTTTGCGTGACTGCCGTCGGGTTGCCATAATTGTCATAAGCCAGAATCTCTTCGCTCTTAGAGGCATATGGCGTCCCGTTTTCGAAACTTGTCGAGATGCTTGTCGCTACTTCACCGCCGCTAAGTTCAGAGGTGATCTTTGGCCTGATTTGTTGCGGCTGTGCCGGTACCGCGATAGGCGTAGAGTTGTAAGTGCAACCGGCGTCGTTGCAGTAGTACTGTGCGAGAGCCGGAAAAACGGTCTCGGATACTTTGGCGCCACCTGCGAGGTAACTTGCCGTCTTCAACGGCCGACCGTGGAACGGTTTGTCCTGGCGGTAGGTGTCGATCTTGTAGCTGCCTGAATTCAGATCGGTGGTCTTGATTTTTTCGAAGCCGAGGTTGGCGCGTTCAGTCAATGTTCCTGTCGTCATGCGGCCGTTGTAGTAGTCGTACTTGGTTTCGAACGTGTCGTTGCCCGCGGTGGTGTCGAGGTCCATGTTGCTGGTTGTTTTGACGCTGGTGACGAGGTAGCGGGGGGAGGGGTTGGGGAGGCCGTTGGTGCCGATCATACTGCCGTCGGGGTGGGCGCAGCTGTTTACACAGATGCTTGCATTCAGTCCAGAGGAACTCAGATAATTAACCTGGATTGAATTCCCTGTCGACATCAATATCTGATAAAGTAGGTTTTCAGAGCTTGCCGTTGAGAGGCGCCACTGAAGGTAGTTTTCGGCGTCGGGTGCGTAACCAATAATATCCGATTTGCCGTCACCGTTAAGATCGGCAAAAGCAGTAGCGCTATTTGCCGACACTTTTCCTTGGTCTTGACTTGATGGGCTGAATCCGTTTCCGTTACTCAGACGTACGTGTAGGTAGTTTCCTCCATCAGGTCCATAGCCAATGTAATCAGCTTTTCCGTCGCCGTTGACGTCGGCAAAAGTTGCGAGACTGTTTGCGGATATTTTTCCCTGGTCCGGACTTGAAGGGTCGAATCCGTTTCCGTTACTCAGACGTACGTGTAGGTAGTTTCCTCCATCAGGTCCA
>CAYHJO010000045.1:9403-18960 GCA_964356715.1 uncultured Turneriella sp.
TAGCCAATGTAATCAGCTTTTCCGTCGCCGTTGACGTCAGCAAAAACCGTTATGCTGTTTGCAGATACTTTTCCTTGATCGGCGCTCCAAGGGCCAAAACCCGTGCCAGTGCTGAGTTTAAATTGCAGGTAATTCCCACCATCAGGAGCATACGCAATCAGATCAGCCTTACCATCTCCATTAATATCGGCGAATGTAGTCCGACTATAGGCAGAGGCCTTTCCAATATCCGGTCCCCAATTATCGAACAAGAGGGTGCCGCTAGCCCACACAAGTGTTCTCGAAGAATTGGAAACATTGTCGGCATTAAGCTCATTCCAAGCAACCAATTTGCTGATGGCAATCTGCGAGGTGGAATCGTAGCCAAGAACATAACTTCTAACTCTATCGCTGCAAGTGAAAAATAAGAAGCAAGAACTTTGATAATCCACAGCGATCTTGCTGAGCCGCCAGTTTGTTTTGACCTGGGCAGATTGTGCATAACTGGTATCCTTATCGGGACGGCCGGTTTCGTCATAGAAGAAAGAGATCGCATAATTTTTGCTGGTGACACTGCCTAATGTGTAGCTAATTCTTTCGGGATAGAACTGGCCCGCGTTTACGTAATAAGTAACTTCGTATGAGTTTCCATGTAGGTCTGTAACCTTTGAGAGAGCCCAAACACGCACCGCGCCGCCGTTGATTAAGCCGCCGGTTGCGTCTCTGGCAAGAACGCGAGAATCGGTTGTTGAGCCGTAGAGATATTCAATTCCATTACGATCTGTTACTTTCCATGAACACGGGCCGCTGCAGGTATTGCCTACGACCTCATACTTAGACCAGGTTTCATTTTCGGCATGAAAGATAGTACTTGAAGAAACATCGATGAGCCGCCCCTCCGGTCCGACGAAGGTATCACTGGCCGCATATGTAATTCCATTACCGTAATTCATCCTTGTAATCGCAGGCAACCCTTGCAGACTCCAGCCCACGCCCGCGATACCATTGGGCGAATTCGAGTTATAGCTGAGCGCAAGCTGTGGCTGTAGGCCCTGCCTGCCAGAGGGAATTTCAATCGGCAACGAGTGGCTAAAAGAGCCGTCTGGATTTACCGCGGCGAATAGCTTGGTAAAGCCTGAGAACAGGAGGAACAGAATTGTGGTGTGTATTTTTGTGCCCATACCATGGAACACGGATTTGGCGAATTTTTGTATTCAAAAAAACTCACCCCCTATCCCCCTCTCTTACGAAGAGAGGGGGGATTAGAATCTCCCCCTTCTCTTTTCATGACCCGCTTCGGGTCTCCGTCTTAGGTGAGAAGGGGGGCCGGGGGGATGAGTTTTAGTTGACGCGCCATTCACCGGCACCCGACCCAATGCGCCATGGATCTTGAACCGCAGGTTACTCGCTCTGAGTTCGAAGCTTTGAAAGCAGAGCTTGCCGAACTCAAGCTGTCGCGTGCCCAAAAGGCCATACGCGCTATTAAGAGAAACAAACTTCTCGCTGTCGGATTAACCGCGGTGGTCGTAATTGTCCCCGTCACGCTCTATGCCGTCAGCATCACGAAATCGTTCACCTTCACCGCAGGAAATCCCACCGTTGCCTCCGAAGTGAACGCGAACTTCGATCAGCTCTTTACTAAAGTCAATGATCTCGCTGCGTACCACCCTCCAATTGGCTCGATTCTCGCTTGGCATAAATCCCTTGCCGGCATACCGGGATTACCCGCCAGCGGTGAGTGGGTCGAGTGCAATGGGCAAACCTTGAGCGATGCGCAATCGCCATTTAATGGCCAAGTCGTCCCCAATCTAAATGGCGATGCCACTGGTGCCAATTCTCCCGGACAAACCACCAAGGTGGCTATGTTCTTGCGCGGCGGATTGAACTCCGGGACAGGTCAGCAAGATGCATTTCAGGGACATTGGCATGCGAATTCGCATTCTACCTATGGAACATCGGCAAATCCAGCCGTTGCTGTTTCGCTAATGCTCACGACTGAAAATCTCGGCGCCAATTCAGAGGTCATGAATCCCACCACCGACGGCACCAACGGCACCCCCCGCCCCGCCAACGAAACCCGCCCGGTCAACATGTCGGTCGTCTGGATCATGAAGGTGAAATAGCCCCCAATTATCCTTTACACCAATTCCCCCGCGCAATTTCTCCCCACACCCACCGACCATGGAATTCACCCAGCTACTAGCAGGCGTTCGCAATCTCGAAGACAATGCTCTCGGGCATTTCATGGAGAAATATTCTCCTTTAGTCATGGCTTTCATACGCAAACGCGTGCATACCAATGACGTAGAAGATGCCACGCAGGAGTTTTTTTACCATATTCTCAGGGTGAACCTGTTTGCCAAATTTGGCGGTGAGAGCGAAGATGCGTTTAAGGCGTACCTCGTGAAGAGCGCGCTCAATTTTTCGAGCGACTGGCGCAGCCGCGAAATTCGCCTGAACACGCCGCTGGAAATTTTTGATGCAAACAATGCCAAGCACTGGCGCACGGTCACCGGCCGCGATGTCGTGCACGATACTCTCGAAAAGAAAGAAGTTGCCGAGCGCATGGGCGCGGTGATACAGAGGCTCGACGAGCCTTACCGGCGCGTGATCGAGTACAAACTGCTCGACTATTCGAACGCCGAGATTGCAGAGATGATTGGCGAGCCGCTGGGGTCGGTGAATTCCTGGTATACGCGTGCGTTGCACAAGATGGCCGACGAGCTGAAAGATTTGCATATAGCCGGCCCGGGAAACAGTGTACTACAATGAGTGACGCGAATATGAAAAAGGGAGATGAAAGTTCTGGTGAGACGAGCGGAAGCGAGTCTCCGTCATCGGTGCGCAGTCGAACCATGCTCGCGCAGATGATTGCGCTCGAAGAGCAGAAGCTCGCGTCTTCAGGCGCGCCGCAGAAACTGTCGTCGTCGGCGACGCAGTCGGTAAAAAATCGCCTGCTCGCTGAGAAAGATGCTATACTGCGCAATCTTGACGCCACTGCAACTCTCGCGCCGGCAAAAGTGCGCAAAACGCGGCTTTGGCTGCCTCTGGGTGTCGCTGCGGCCGCGGCAATCGCCGTTGGCGTCATATTGATGCTCAGGCTAAACGCTCAGCCCGAGATAAAAGCCCTTTATGTACAAGGCGGATTAAAAACGAATCACGGGACATTGTCTGTTGGCAAGATGGCTCGCGATACAACGCAGGTGGCCGCTGATAGTCGGGCATTTGCTGTACTGAGACTCGGCGATGCAGTGACCGCGACGCTTGGGCCCGCAAGCGAAATGCAAATTCTCAAACTGGCGCGCGGCAGTCAGGTGCCCGAATTGTTGCTCGAAAGCCGCAATGGTACGGCATTCTTTACTTTGCCGAAAGGCTTGGCGCGCCTTAAGGTCAAGACGCCCGTTTCTGAAGTGAGTGTTGTCGGTACGAGTTTTGCGGTGCGGGTGGGCCGCGACGCGACAGAAGTGAGTGTACTCGATGGCACAGTCACATCCGTGGTTGCAGAGAATATTGCAGCTGCCGAAAAAGACACAATAAAAAGAGAAAAGTTGCGTGCAACCACCGTGATCGCCGCAAAACAAAAACTTAAACTTGGTTTAAATGGCGAGATGACTCTCGCGACTCTGGCTGCCGACGAAATTGCCTATCTTCAAAAATTGCAGAAAATTACCGCACTGAGCATAGATAAAGCAGAGGTGGCTTCGCTGCAGAGGCTGGCTGCTGAGGTCATCCATACGGACTCCCTGCTCGCAAAAGAGGGCGGTGCAGGTTCAACCTCAGCGCCAAATCTCACGCTTGCAGACATCAGGGCAAAATATGGCAAAATCTCGCGAGTGAATCTGAAGAGCGGAAAATCTTACACCGGTTATTTTAGGCTCAAAGGTGCGCAAATGGAAATTATCACGACCGCAGGCACGGTTCGCGTCCCGACTGCAGATCTGCAGGATGTGCAGGATGTAAACTAATCCAGCGCTTCTATATCCGCAAGATCTTTATTACGACCGACTGCCCTTTTGTTTTGATGAAAATCTCTTTTCCCAAAAAATCAACAGTAAATTCTGCGAGTTGACCCTTTTCGCGGCTCTGCAAAATCTCGTCCAGGCTGACGCCGGATAATCTTGTGAGCAGGTCAATACGCGCCGGTGCCTCGGGGTATGCCATAACGTGCAAGAACGAAGGCACCGACGATAATGAAGTCAACCTGATGCTTAATCAGTAGCGCGAGAAAATCGCGCATGTCTGGCATGAGTGTCAGTTCATCTTGCTGCATTGAAACCCGTATTGCCTGCACCGTGCGCATAGAAAAATGGTCACGCCAGATTGTGGATTGTAAAGCAAAAAAGATTCCCTGGCCTCAGCGCCGCTGAGGCCAGGGATTTATCGTTCTGAATCCGCGGCGAAGCCGCGAATATCTTAATTCAACTTCAACTCAGTCTTGTTGAGCGCGTCTTTGCACTCCTGACTGAGGCTTGATTCGTTGGCTTTGAGGCACTTGATGATGCGGCCATCGCCCGATTTTTCTTTCTTGCAGAGCTTTTTGTAGTCGGCTTTGCAGTTCTTCTTGATGTCGCGGCTTTTTTCGCGCACGGCAGAGATATGGTTCTTGCAGCCTTCAGAAAGTTCGGCTTCGTGCGACTTGATGCACGTCCACATGCCTTTGTGATCGCCCTTCATGACTTTGGCGCAGAATTTCTGGCGGTCGGCCTGGCATTCGCCTTTGGCTGAGATGCCCGTGACCCCGATCAAAGCGGTGGCCAGAATAACGAGAATTGATTTCATAGAACTCCTTTCGCGGCGAGACAATCCGTACCACCACGCATGGTGTAAGACGTCTACCCACGCCAATGCGGACGCGCGCAATGCGAAACGCTTGACAATGGCAGTTCAAGGCCCCCTGTTTTGGACGGATCAACAGAAAAAATGCATAAATTCGTCGATGAAGTACAGATTCGCGTCCAGGCCGGCAAGGGCGGCGCGGGTGAGGTGTCGTTTCTGAGGGAGAAGTTCGTCGAATTCGGCGGCCCCGACGGCGGTGACGGTGGCGATGGCGGCGACGTTATATTCACAACATCAGAGCAGTTGCTCGCATTATCGCACATTCGCCCCGAGCATGTTTATAGGGCGCGCAATGGCCTGCCGGGCGAAGGCTCAAACTGCAACGGTAAAAAAGGCGCGGATCTCGTAATACGCGTGCCGTTCGGCACGCAGATCATTGATCCCATTAGCGGGGCATTGTTACATGACTTCACCGAGCCGGGCAGCTTTGTCGCGGCGCACGGCGGGCGCGGCGGCAAAGGCAATGCGTTCTTTAAAACCGCCCGCCGGCAGGCACCGCGCTTTGCGCAGCCCGGCGAAGAAACAGAAGAAAAAGAATTCTTACTCGCGCTGAAGATGATCGCCGACGTCGGCCTTGTGGGGTTTCCCAACGCCGGTAAATCGACGCTGCTTAAGGCGCTGACCAAGGCAAACCCCAAAATCGCGAATTATCCGTTTACCACTTTGTCGCCGAATATCGGCGTAATGGATGACCTGATCGGCCGCCCGGTGATTGTGGCGGATATCCCGGGCATTCTCGAAGGCGCGTCGAAAGGTTACGGGCTGGGATTGTCGTTCCTTAAACACATCGAGCGCGTGCGCATCATTATCTTTGTAATCGACCTGGAAAATGCATACGTCGAAGACGAGCTCAAAATTCTGCGCACCGAAATTGAAAGTTATAGCGGTGAGCTGCTCACAAAGCCTTCGCTGCTCGTGCTCAATAAAATCGACCGCTTCGAAGATAAGAAATTCCTCAAAGATCTGATCGCCTCGTACAAAAAGCAGGGGCTCGACCCGATACCGTTGTCGGCGCAGACCGGCGAGGGTATGGACAAGGTGCGCAATGAGCTCGAACGCATTTTGAAGAAGACCGTTGCAAAGCTGCCAAAGCAGAAAAAAGCCAAAGCCAAGCCGAAAGTTAAAGCGAAAACCAAAGCGCCGGCAAAGAAGGCTGTCGTCAAGCCGGCGAAGAAAAAAGCCGCTAACGCCAAACCTAAGCGCCCGTCACCTAGGTAGGGGTAGACTTAAGTCTACCCCCTACCCACGTAAGTGTTAAATTGCCTGCGTGCCCGTTTCGCCCGTGCGAATGCGGTAGACTTTTTCGAGCGGCATCACGAAAATTTTGCCGTCGCCGACTTCACCCGCGCCGTGCCGTGCGGCCTTCATGATCGTCTGCACGATGGTATCGACAAATTTATCGTTACAGGCAATCTTGATCTCGACTTTGGAGAGCAGGTTGGGGGTGACTTCCTGGCCGCGAAAGAGTTCGGTGTCGGCCTGCTGGCCATGGCCGGTGATACGATTGATCGAGATACGTGTGATGTCGGCGGCAATGAGTGCTTCGCGCACCTCGTCGAGTTTATCGGGTTGAATAACTGCAATTACCATTTTCATAGTTGTTACCTCAGTTCAGGTTGATCAGGCCATAACCGCTTTCACGGTGCTGCGTGTGGTCGAGGCCGGCGAGCTCATCGGCCTTGTTGATGCGCAGGCCCACGGTTTTCTGCACAATAAGGCAGATGATGTACGTGCCGACGCCGGCCAGAGCAATAGTCACACCCATGCCCTTGAGTTGCACCCACAGCTGGTCGGTAGATGTCCATGCGACGCCGGCGGTCTTGCTTGCAGCGTCCATCCATGACTTGCGGATAAAGAAGCTGAGCAATAACACGCCTAAGCCGCTGCCGACGCCGTGGATGCCGAAGCAGTCGAGGCTGTCATCGTATTTCAGGCGGTTTTTGAGTTCGAGTGCGTAGAAGCAGACGACGGTCGAAGCAGCACCCAAGATCAGCGCCCCATTAGGCTGCACAACGCCGGCGGCAGGGGTGATGACCACGAGGCCTGCGAGAATGCCCGAAACAAAACCGAGTGAAGTCACTTTGCGGAACTTAATCGCTTCGATGAGCATCCACATCGTGGCGCCGGAGGCAGCCGAGATCTGTGTCATCGTCAGCGCGCGCGCAGTGTCGAGGCCGCTCTGCACGGTCGAACCCGCGTTAAACCCAAACCATCCTACCCACAATAAGCCTGCACCCATCAGCGTCATGACCAGGTTATTCGGGTTTTGCGTGTTATGCGGAAAACCGACGCGGCGACCCAAAAACAGCGCCATCACCAGTGCGCTGGTGCCGGCAGAGACGTGTATCACGAGGCCACCCGCAAGATCGATCACCCCCGCGGCGCCGGCTTTGAACAGCCAGCCGTCGGGCGCCCAGATCATGTGCGCGAGCGGGCAGTAGATGCCGAGAAACCAGAGGATAATAAAGAGGACATAACCTTTGAACGAGATGCGTTCTGCCATCGCACCACTGATCAGCGCCGGTGTGATGATCGCAAACTTGCCCTGGAACATCGCGAGCACGTATTCTGGCACGTGGTTCGAGACCGAATCGTCGATGCCTTTCAGGAAGAAATAGTCCCAGTTCCAGCCGACAATGCCGCCGAGCACGCTTTTGCCGAAGGTCAGCGAATAGCCGACGGCGACCCAGAGCACGCCGATGATTGCCATCGCGACAAAGCTGTGCATCATCGTGCCGATGACGTTTTTGGTGCGCACCAGGCCGCCGTAGAACATGGCGAGGCCGGGCACCATAAGAAGAACTAACGCTGTGGAGATGAGCATCCACGCCGTGGTGCCGCTATCGATCTGTTGCATGCAACCTTGGTGCCAAAAACGCTCCCGCCTGCAAGTATAATGCCAAGAAAGAACAGACCGGAGCAATTTTATGGGCTCCGCTAATTGAAAATCAGTCAGATTTCAACCACAGAGCACACAGAGAGCACAGAGGTGTTTACCGGGATACCTCCCAGTACTTTCTACTCTGTGGCTCTCTGTGACCTCGGTGGTCCAATGTTTTTTTCTCATTTTGCCTGAGACCAGCATGTTTTTCGTGACGCGGCTCTAATGCGGCAATCGCCACACCACACCGCTGGATGTTTTCTGGAAATGCTTATCGAACGTCTCGCGGGTGACCTCGTTAATGCCCGCTTTGAGGCGCACGAGGTTGAATATGCGGCCGTTGATAAATCTCTGCCCCTGGTGGTCATATTTATCGTTGTTCAGCCGGCCGATATCGAGCGCGCTATGCGGCGGAATTTCGACCGTGATATTCTCGCGCCAGGTTTGCGGCATGCGCCGCAAATGTTCATAGTCAGGTGTTCCGCTATCCCATGGCAGAATCGCAAAATGGCGCGGATCAAAAATGAGGAATGCGTCACGGTCTTTGGAAAGTTGAATTTCGAGCGGGCGCGGCGCCGCGCCGCGCTGGCGATGACCCCCGAGAAGTGGGCGGTCCACGACCAGCCCGCGAGCCGAAGTGCACACGCCACAGCGCAGAGTAGGGCGAGTATTATCTTCGCGCGCATGGGGGCATCGCGCCAGGCCATCGTGCGGCCGTCAATTTCTATTGACGCAGACAAATCCTCTGCCCGTCGTTCGCATGCATTTCACAGCACGACGCCCGCCAGTATGATTGCGATCAGGATGCTGAAAATCAGCGCGAGTGTGATTGGCAGGGCATGATCGGCGATGACGCCGGATTCGGCAGATCTCTCATGACTGCTGAGCATCATGTTGTATGCAATGTATGCGCGCGCGTTCAGAAAAAGGTCTGCCAAAAACGCCGCGATGAACAGCAATTTGAGAATCATGGGCGAATTGTCGCTGACTTCGGTCACCCATGCGAAGTAGAAGATATCGAAATCTGCGACACCGATACCGGTGACCCCGTTGGCAGCGAGTGCTGCCAGGGTCAGCACGGCCCAGTTCGCTCGTCAAGTATTTCGCATTGACGCGGTTGCAAAAGTGGCCATAAAGATCTGTGTCGCAGCGCGCTGACCGCAAAGAAGCATTGGGTAATCTCACCGAAGATACCGGAGACGCGTTTGCCGTCGGCCGCGCAAAAGGTGCGGACTACTTTGCCGCGCAGGCGAAAAAGGGCACGGACATCAGCGACGCTGTGGCGGGTCTCACCGAAGCCTATTTCAGTACGTTTCAGGTGCCTGCTCTCGACCCAATCGCCGAGGCGCTGACTCGGCACTGGTTCAACCGGGGGCAGTTCAAAGACATGTTGAAAATGATCGACGATGCGGAATATAGCGGCAGTTTCTCGAAGGCCGTGGCGAAGATCGCCGAAGAGGGCTGTGACCTGTTGCCGGCGCTCGAGGTTCTCAGAGTGCTGATGAAAAAAGATGAATTTCTGATATCCAATGCCGCCATTTCCTTTTGCCGGAAAAATCCTGCCAAAAAAAATGAATTTTTACAGAAATTCTCGGCAGTGTTGCTCGCCGACACGGAGAATGATAGGCTGTTCTTTCGTCTCTGCCGCGAAATACAGTACAAAGGTGAATCGGTTGCGGCGCTAATTCCCTTGTTGGGCAGATTGCTGGCAGACTCAAAGCGGCGCGACGATGCCGCCGGCACATTGCGCTTGCTAATCGATAACAAATGCGATCTGTCGCAGATCGAACCGGCGTTGCGTGGTGCGCTCCACAGCAAATCGGGAGCATTTCAGTCATCAGTAGCCTACCTGCTGGAGTCG
>CAYHJO010000045.1:18970-23166 GCA_964356715.1 uncultured Turneriella sp.
TTACCTCGGCTCCAATCGGCTGACCTATGCGGACGTGCTCGTGCGCGACAGCAGGCCTGCTGTTTTGCAGGGTGTCTTACAGGCGCTCGGCGCAAAAATCTTTTCCTGCGCGGCAGATGACAATACCGCGGCAGAGATTATGGCGCGCGTCGTACCGCTCATCGCGCACAGCGAAGATGAGATTTCCGGGCGCGCGCTCTCGATCGCCGACCAGGCTGCGCAAAGGGGCAGAGGCTATTCTCTCGGTGAGGCGGTGCTCATGCCATTATTACAGCAGCATGAAAACACCAGGGTGCGGCATTTTCTGTACCTGTTTTGCGGCGACGAACAGGGCAGGGTGGCTGTCAGCGCACTGCTGCCGCGTCTCGGCGGCGCGGTAAAACATGCGCTGGCTGAATGTATCGGGCAGGGAAGCGAACCCTCACCGCTCTGCCCGATCTGTACAAAAATCAAAAGGCGCGCGTCGTACAGCAGCGAGGCGAGCGTACCCGCCGAATTCGGCAAACTGAAAATACTGCCTTTCCCCTCAACGAGCGCAGGCATGACGCTCTATGTCTGTCCTCACTGCGGCATGTTCTACGAATATTCGTATGACGATGAATGGGATGACATGCTGCATTTTGAAACTATTGTTCTTTACCGGCTGAATACTGTCGAGGCCGAACGGGCGATTCCGGCGGAGAAACTCAATGAGCACAAGGCAGGTCTGCTGAAGCTTGAGCAGTTGTGGGCCAGCCGCGTTCGGCATGGCTTATTATGGGTCAGGCAAGAGGCCGTATGGAATACGGCGGAATGCCTCATAAAAAACAGGCAATGGTCTGCACTCGAGGTTTTTTTCCGCGACACGCCCGAAATCCGTAAAGAGGTGGCGGAATTGCTGCGTAAATACAGCAAAATCTGCTCCGACGATAACGAGCTCTGCAACTTCATCGCGCGCAAGCTCGATGGCGAGAACACAGAGATTGAGTATGACCTGGCCCGCGCGCTCGCTGAAATATTCAGGCAGCGTGCGGACAACGCCAGGCTCAGCGATCTGCTGCTCAGCGTGCATGCGATTCGGCAATTGGCCGCATTACAGATGCTGTGGCTCGCTGCGCGCGAGGGCTATGCCGTCGCCGCATTGATGCCGCTCATAAATCCGCTGAGCCGCGGCAATAATCCGGAAATCCGACGCTACGCGCGCTACATTATCGACGAGGCTATAGAGCGCGGTGAAATCAGGCGCGGCGACGATCCGCTGAAAGATATTATCGCCGATCTTCGCGGCGCCGACCCTGAGAGGGCCGCAGAGGCATGCAGCGCGCTGGGAAATCTGGCTGCGAAACAATCGATCGAACGCGTTCTGTCGAAATTGCTGCCGCTTTTTCGCAGCGTTGAACTCGGTTATTATGCGCATGCGGTCGCGAAAAAAGCGCTGCAGCACGGACAGAATATTTCGGTGCTCGTGCCCGCGTTCGTTGATTTGGCCGGCAACCGCAAATATGCGTACCGCGACGAGGCGCTGTGGACTCTAAGGCAGGCGCAACAGGCGGGTATAGACGTTAGCCGGGGAAAGCAGCTCTTTCTCGCCATGCTCGGTGATGCAAGGCTGCTGCCGATGGCAATCGAGCTCGTGCGCGGACTCTTCGACGCGGGAAAAATCAAGCTTGCGGATTTACCGGCGATTGAGAAGCTGATGTACAAGAAGTCGCACGATTCATACAGCGAAGCTGCTTGTTACATCCTGTTTGATTACTACCGGCAGAAAAAGAATTTCAGACGCATTGCAGACATGTTATCGCACGAGAACCGCAACGTGCGCGGGGCGAGCTGTTCGCGCCTTGCGGCGGGAAAAGACCGTATCGCACAAGCAGAACGCTTTCTCGATATTCTCACGGGGAATATGAGCGACAAGAGCTGGTACGTGCGTCTCACATCCGGGTCATGCTTGGAGAAATAAGCGGCGCTCGGCACGAAAGAGCACAACGCAGTCGCTGACCGCATCGGAAAAATTGCCATGCTTAAAAATAAAGAGCTGCAGGAGTTGCGCGCCGTGCTGAAAATCTGAGCGCAGGGTTATTTTTCGGCTAGACGAAAACGGTAGCCCGCGCCGAATTCAAAAAACAGCCGGTCTACAAAGCTCACGCGCGCGCTGTCGAAACCCTGCGTCGAGTTGAGCACGAAACCGACGCGCGTGAAGAGTTGTGTGGCGTCAAACCGGATGCCATAACCCAGAACGAAGGCGCCCGGCGGTTGCACAAAATTCGGTAAACCCTTGCCGAAACTCTGGTGGTTCAACAGTTCGAACGACGATCTAAACGTGTGCATGCCCGTTTCAAATTCTACCTGCAGTCTGAGCCAGCCATAGAGCAGATTCGCATCGCCGTTTAAGAAAAACAGCGAAACGCGTATCGGCGCTTTGGGAAACAGCGTAAATCCACCGGACGGATATGCCTGCGATAACCTAGTGTTCACCGCCATGTCGTTCAGCACACGGCCCGTGGCCTCGTCATAGAACGAGCGGCTGGCAAAACTCAACAGCGCAGAAAAACCAAAGTGCCAGCGGAACACGCCCGAATCGATAGCGGTGGATGCATGAATAAACGATGCATAATAGCCTTCGATGCTATAGGTATTTGTGCCGCGCGCTTCGGTGACTGACTTCACCGACAGGCCCTGGTATGCGAGCTGAAAGTACGCCGGGAAAACATTCTCCATTTTTGCCATGAGCCGCATCTGTTGCGCGGGTGAACTCAGGTAGTCGGTCTCGCCGACGTACAGCGGGTCGGGAAATGTCTCAACCGCGCGCGAGAGCGAATACGCCGCCGACAGGTCGACGCTGCGTTCTGCGGCCTGCGCACCAGCGAATGCAGTGCAAAAAAAGATGAGGATGGATTGCCTCATGTGGCGCGGCATTTGTGGTGCGTATCGGCTGCCCTATCTGCACAAATCAGAAGCGGCCCGACAGTGAGACGCCGAAGTAGATTGCATCGGGTATAGAAACGCGCCTGAGTTCTGAGTCATAGTAGTTGAGTGTGATGCCGCCGCGAATGCCGAGCGTCAAGGGCCCGATGTCAAAATTCGGCTGCATGAACAGCGTCGCGTTCGGGAAAAAACCCACGCCGATATCGAACTTGAAGAAAGACAGCACTGGCAGGCGGAAATAGCTCTGCACATAGTCACGCTGGAATTCAAACAGTTCTCGCCCTGCGGCGACGATAAACTGCAGATTGCCGCGTGCGCCATAGGCCAGCTTAAAGGTCGGCAGCACGAATGCGTTAGAGATAAAGAGCCCGCGCCCCGCGACCTGCTCGGTGGTCACATTGCCCGAACCATCGAGCACGGGGTTGCCATTCGCATCGACGATGCGGCGTGTGCGCGAGCCTTCGTTTTCGAATGCGAGCGACATCGTGATCCCGAGGTCGACTTCGAGGTCGCGTTTGCCGAAACCAAAGAAGAAGCCGATGCCGGGCCGCGTCGCGGAGTTCAGCGTCGCGCTCACTGCCTGGCCATTGATCGGCGCCGATGTTTTCGGAATCGACACATTCTGTCCGCTGAGAATGCCCCAGCCGGTGAGTTGGCCGCCGATGCGCAGGTATTCTGTGCCGTGGAAAATTTCCTGCAGTGTCGAATCGTTTGCATTGCCCTTGATCTGGTAAGGCACCTTGACCGTGAATTCGAGATTGCCGGTCATTGCGTCTGATTTTAAATAGTCGGTCTTGTCGTTCGCTGTGTAACGCGGGTCGGTGAAGCCGACGAGCTTTTTGCCCTGCGAGAAAGAAGTGAATATTTCATAGCGCTCGCTGAGCGCCATCGGCGGCGGTTCGGGAGTCAGCGGCTTCGGCTGGTTTTCGGCCACCAGAGCGGGTTCTATGGCTTTCAGCGGTGTTTTTTGGGCACCTTTACCCTGCGTGCCGCGGTTTTTGCCCTGTGCCGCGAGCGGTAAGGTATAACAAAGTGCGATCGAGGTGATTATGGTCAGTATCAGCTTCATGCGGCAGACTGGTATCGGGCCATATTTAAGCAATCCGCATTCGCGGATTGGTTTTGGAATGGAGTAGGGGGTGGTGGGGTTTTCCATAACCTCTGTAACAACCGGGGGGTGAAAATCTGTTACTTTTTTTTAGAAAAAAGAACCCCACCCCGGCCCTCCCCTGATAGGGGAGGGAGTTTGAAGTGGGCGTTCTCTTTACACCTCCCCCTATCAGGGGGAGGCC
>CAYHJO010000046.1:0-9569 GCA_964356715.1 uncultured Turneriella sp.
TGCACAAGAACCGTTTCTGGCAGCCCGAACAGGGCCTGCAGATGGATATCGGCGCCTTTGTAACCGGCATAGAATACGCGACCGGCAAACGCGCGACGGTGATGGGTAAACCTTCGCGGTCGTTCTTCGACATTGCCTTGCACGATTTGGGCCTTGCGGCGCACGAAGCCGCGATTGTCGGCGACGACATCGATTCGGATATCGGCGGCGGACAGGACGCGGGGCTGATGGGTATTCTCGTGACGACAGGTAAATACCGCGAAGACTACACGCAACAATCCGCAATCAAACCTGACCTGCTGCTGCATTCTGTGGCCGATCTGCCGCACTCGCTCGGCACGGGCGCGGGCCGGCCACAATATCCTTTTCACACTGTGTAAATCTGACAGATTTACCCATGTCAGCATTAACAATTCTTTCAGACGAAGAACAATCCTATTTCGACGCGATTAAAGATTTTGCCAAAAAAGAAATCACGCCGCATGTCGCGGCGATGGACGAAGCACAACAGGTCAACAAAGACATAGTCAAAAAACTGTTCGATATGGGCCTCATGGGCATTGAAGTGCCGCAGAGCCTCGAAGGGTCTGAGGCTTCGTTTTTCACGGCAATTCTTGCGGTGCAGGCAGTTTCGCAGGTCGACCCTTCGGTCGGCGTTATGGTCGATGTGCAGAATACGCTCGTCAACAACGCGTTTATGCGCTGGGGCTCAGATGCTTTAAAAAAGAAATACCTGCCGCAGCTCGCAACCGGTAAGGTCGGTTCGTACTGCCTCTCGGAAAGTTCATCGGGTTCTGACGCGTTTGCGCTCAAAACCAAGGCCGCCAAAAAAGGCGATAAGTACATCCTCAACGGTCAGAAACTGTGGATCACCAACGCCGGCGAAGCGGATATCTTCATCATCATTGCGAACCTGAACCCCGAAGTGGGATATAAGGGCATTACTGCATTTGTCGTTGAGCGCGGCTTTAAAGGCTTCTCCGTTTCTAAAAAGGAGAACAAACTTGGCATACGCGCCTCTTCAACCTGCGAACTTGTGCTTGAAGACTGTGAAGTGCCCCTCGAAAACCTGCTCGGCGAAGAAGGTAAAGGCTACAAAGTCGCGATCGAAACGCTCAACGAAGGCCGCATCGGCATCGGCGCGCAGATGGTCGGCCTTGCCGAAGCAGCGCTCAACCACGCGGTCGAATATGTGAAGACACGCAACCAGTTCGGCAAACCGATCGCGTCGTTTCAGGGAATGCAGTTTCAGCTCGCGCAGATGGCAATCGACGTCGAAACCGCAAAACTCATGGTCTATAACGCCGCACGCCTCAAAGACGCGGGCAAAGATTTTGTCAAAGAAGCCGCGATGGCAAAATACCATTCGAGCCAGGTGGCTGAGCGCGTTGCGTCGCTCGCAGTCGAATGTTTCGGCGGTTATGGCTTCGTGAAAGACTATCCGGTCGAGAAGCTCTACCGCGACGCAAAAATCGGCAAGATCTACGAAGGCACGAGCTTCATGCAGCTGATGACGATCGGCAAAATTCTGCTCGGGTGAAAAAAGGTATGCTGCATGGTGCACTTTCCGCTGGAGCTCGGGGCACACTCGCCGACTCGCCCGAGATCAGATTGCGGAAAAGCAGTTTGCCTCGGCCCTGAAAAAAAATCCAACCAGCCCTCGGGCATGAATGCAAAGTATTTCATTGAGAGCGAAAAAGATTATGTCACCCCACAGGCAAAAACTTACCCGCTGCGGTGCGTCGATAATCCACCCTGCGCACAGCCTGCAGGGTGAAGGCTTTTGCCCAAGTTTCACGCCCCCGACGCCGATAATAAAAGAGAGTTATGGGCATCTTCAGGCGTTACAGTATTTTTGCGGCGGTATATCTTCTGGCCGGCGCAGCAGTGCTGGCCACGCACTATCTGCAGATTTCGCCGTATAGCCGCGACGCACTCGAAGAAAAGCTGACTCTGGTATCGGCTTCGCATTTTAACCTGTCGCAGCTCGTCGACAACCTGCCGGTGGTGTTCAAAGAAAACCCACACGCGGCTGCCCTCAAGATCAGCGATCTGCGCGGCGGCTTTCTGGGTGCAATGTATGACTCGCGCCGCATGAGTAGCGCCGAATACCGCATATTTCTCGATAAGAAACTTTTCGAAACCGGCAAAGAAGTGATACCGGGCTACCAGCTGCACATCTGGGAAAGCAAGCGCCGCAAGCTACGCATTGTCGCGCTGAGCCTGAAGCGCGCGCAGTTTTCCGAATACCTGGCGGGCATGAGCCGCAACTACGCCCTGCACTATATCATTCCGCTCTACCTGCTTGCCGGTGTTCTGGGATTATTTGCCTTTCACTACTTTTTCAGTGGTGAAAAAAATCTGTCGCCCAGATTCAACCTGACGCGCAAGGCATCGCCTTCAGCGCCTACTGCCGCAAGACCGGGCACGCAGACAAAATTTCCTGCGAACGCCAAAGCCAATGCGTGGCAACTCAGGAGTGGAATTATGGCTGAGGGCACGATCAACAGCGTGCTCGAAAAACTGCGCTCGATTTCCGGTGCCACCGGCGTGAGTCTGTACACACGCCCGGCGGGTGCATGGCAGTGCGCGGTCGAACTGCACGGGTCGCTCGTCGTGCGCGGCGAAGCAATGGAGATTCCGGCGCTGCTTCTTCACGGAGCCGAAGCGGAAGACAGCGTGATCTCTCCCGATAAGCAGCGCTGGTTCTTCTTCAATACGGCAGCGAAATCTGCACAGCTCTGCTTTATGCTGCAGTTTGCCTCTGCCGACGACGCGCCGCAGAGCGACCTTCTCGCCAATATCGGCGAACTCGTGCGCGTCAACAGCCGCGCGCTGATGGTCGAACACTACTATGAAAATTCGATTATCGATGCCGACACCGGACTGTACAGCAATCCCTATGCAATGTTCTCGATGAAAGAAAAAATTCTCGCGGGCCTGCCGTTTTCAGCCGCATACCTGCGTTTTGCCGATGCGGATTTCAGAAGCGGTACCGCGACCAAAACCGCCCGGACGGCGATACGCGTTCTGCGCGAGAATTTTTCCGCCGACGAGGCTCCCGTGATCGCGCGCGGCACCGGCAGCACGATTCTGATTATTTTTTCGGCGCATAAGACCGGCAACGCGGTGGCGCTCAAGGCGCTGGCGCAGTTGCAGGCAGCTTATGCGAACCTCGGCAAACGCGTGCCCGCGGGAATTATTGAAGATTCCGCCAGTTGCGGCAGCGGCCCGCGCGTCCTCAAACTGCTCGAGAAACTCGCTGACAAATCGGCGCAATCGGGAAAATTAGAAGTTTACAAAGCGCAAGAGCAGCTGAATATCATATAACCCGCCGAGACGGATGAAATCCGCAGCGGCAACGGTAACGACGCAATAAACAATGGCTAATCTCGTTTCACGCCGCATGATGAAGAACCTGCTCACCAAAAGAGCAGGCGGATCGCGCGTCGTTACCGAAAATGTCGCGGTGCTGAAAGCCATCGAGACCGTTCCCAAAATCGCGAGCATCGAGTCGGACAACTACTACAAAGAACCCGTCACGATCGAATACTACATTCCAAAGGAGAGCCGTTTTGCCTATCAGGTGAAATATCTGTATGTTCCGCTCTACGATCCCGTGGCAAAGGGCGACAACCAGACTATGGTGATGAATCACTTCAAAGAACTGGGAGAACCCATCGACCTGATGAAGGTGATGGATGAATTTCCGCAGTTTCTCGTCAAGATGCTCGATTATCTTTCGCCACAAATGGCAATCATCGAGAACCTGAGCCGCAGCCTTCAGGATGCACTGGCGGGAGAGCATGAGTCATTCAAAAAGGCGCTCTATACCTGCGAAGTGCTGAGAAAATTCGAGCCCTCCATTGTCAGTCTAGAAATTGTCGGGGATTACACGACTTATAACATCAACTGGCTGGTACGCAAGCTGAATACTTTAAAAATAGAATTCTCGCTCGAAGACCCGACCGTCGAATTTCTGATTCACCGCTACCGGCGCTTTGCCAACGAAAAGGGAGAAACGATTCCTGAGCGTTTTGAAATTCTCGCTGAAATTTATCTCGAACAGGCTTTTCCGATGAGCCACGACGATTTCGCTGATCTCGCAGATACAGATTAGGCCGCACTACCGCGCTGCCGGCCGCGCAGCAAGGCCGCGAGCGCAAATATGAGAAGCGCAATCACGGGAAACACCAGCTTCTGCCACAGCTGCAGCGGCGATTTCACTTCGATTTCGGCGGACTCTTCGGCCTTCTTCAATTCGGCGATGCCGCCGCCGGAAAGAGTGAATTCTATCTGTGTTTCACGCACAGCGAATGAAATCAAACCACGGCCCAGATCTTTATCCATCGCACGGGGCATAAGTTCCTCACCCCGCCGCAACTCAATGTCCTCGGGTTCGGTGAGAACCTGAATTCCCCTGTCCCGGCGATCCTCCTGATGCGGATAAAGCGATTGAAATTTCAGCAGGGTGCCTTTCTCATCGTAGGGCATGTGGAACATCACCTGCAGAATGCGCTCGCCGGGTTTTACGCTCTGCCCCACGCTGAAAACGCCGCGGCGAGCGGTTTTCTGTGCATTGAGTTTGAGCCATTGTATGTTCGACGCACCACTCCCGACTGAAATCGACGCCTGATCGACTTCGGCGTTTGCCGGCAGATAGAAGTTTAATCCTTCTTTGCCGGGGCTAAACGTGCGCTTGTCGGTATTGATAAAAAACACAATCATGAGACCGGCGAGCATACCCTTCTCGACACGGCGCAGCTCGACCAGAGTGCGCACGCGCAGCCTGGAAACCGACTCGGTGCTTTCGAAAATTTCGAGCGTTGTGTCGATCGGCTCTGGCATATTCGGCGCAATCACGCGGCTGTAGGTAACGCCCTGATATACGGTCTGCAGCATGTACGGCCCGGTTTTCATCGCCGGCAGATCGGCGAAGCGCACCTTACCGCCCACAGAGTTTTTCGAAGCAACCGGCTGCATCCCCTGCTCGAGCTTCAGCAGCTGGATGTTCAGCGGCGCGGTGTGCACTGAATTCGTTGTGCCATTTTTCACCGTCGCCTGAATATCGAGCGCAGACAGTTGATTACCTGAAACGGAAGAAAAAAGCAGCAAAACCGCAAACAGTACCTGCGCCAACTTATGCCCGCAGGCGTGGCAGAAACGCGCAGTCGCCACGGGTATCGCTGTCTTGCACGACGGGCAGCGGATTTCACTTTTCGAGGGCTCCGTCTGCGCTTCGGCGGGTTCGACCGGCAAAAGCGACAGCGTTTTGGTATTGCTTTCCCATTCGGTCAGCAGTTCGTTCTGCAGGCGTGCGAAATTTTCCTCGTCCATCTTGCCGACAGATTTTTCGTATTCAATATCTTTCAGCGACAGCCTGATCGATTGCTGACGCTCTTCGAGGCGAATGCGCTCGCGGCCGGCGCCGGCACCCGCGCGGCGGATAAGCCGGTCTTCGGTCAGGAACAGATACATCGCCGCCGCCACGGCAATAAGAACAAAAACTATGTAGATCATGATTTGCTGTCGTCGATCTCAACGGCCTTATTATAGATACGCAGGGATTCTGCGGGCGGCATTTTCTGCGGGTAACGCAGCGCCGACCCGGTGGAGGAAAGAAACAGCAGTTCGTCTTTTGCGCCGACGGCCAGCTGTTCGGCCCAGAACGGCAGTTCGGTTTCTTCTTTGTCATTTTTGTACGCCAGCACCCCGTCTTCGATGTAATAGAACTGGCGGTCGTTGACGAACACCGCGTCGCCCCACACTTTGGCCTTCATGCGGCGGCCGATCTGTGAATCTTTCGGGTTCAGCGTGACGAACTGCTGCGCGCCCGCGCCGCCAACAAACACGCCGGCAATTTTGCTTTCGGCGACGAGATAAAGGCGGTTTGACGCAATCTCTTTCGACACCAGTTTGAGTTTTTCTCCGAGCTGGTAGAGACGATAGCTGCCCGCGGCGCCGTAAATCATCCAGACTTTGTTGTCGGGAGCCGCGTAAAAAAATGCATGCGCGGGAAATTTCTTCGCCGATTTTTCAGGACGGGCGCCTTTGTTGAAAAGAGCGTCTTTTCCCGTAGCCGGATTGAACACGTGTATCTGGTCTGCTCTGAGATACCAGACTGTACCGTCGTTCTTCACTGCCGGCTTCGTCAGGCAGTGCGTGTTGCCAATCTCGCTCACTTTCTCTTTTTCTACCTGCCATAAAATAACCTTACAGTCCTTGGCCGCCTCATGCGGTTGCTGCAGAAACACCGCGTGGCTGCCGTCGGGGGCGAAATTGACGTCGCGTATTTTGCCGTTGACCACAGATTTTGCCTGCTTATCGCGCGGGCGGTCGATCACCAGGACCTTGAGCTGTTCAAAAGCCTTTTTGGGAGTTTTTCTTTCAACGAGGAGAATTTTCTGGCCATCGTGCGAAGCGCGCAAGAATGAAAAAGACAGATCGCGTTTGGTTATGAAGAATTCTTTTGGCAGCGATAATTCATAGGCGTTCTTCATGTAAAGCAGCGCTGCTTCATAATCTTCGCGCGCCAGCGCGGCCTGCGATTTTTCGATGAATTTCTCAGGTGTCGGGCCGCAGGCTGAAATGAGCAAAAATACGCACAGGGCTGCGCCCAGTCCGTATTTTTGCCGCTTACTTAAACAGAGATTCATGGCAGTGCCAGCGCCACCACTCCCGTGCGCGCCATATGTATGACTTTGAAGCCCGCAATGGCTTCGAGAAAATAGCTAATGCGCCGCGGTTCGGCGACCAATTGCAGCAAAATCTGCGACTGCGACATTTCAATCACGGAGGTTTCAAACAGACGCGACAGCATCAACAGCTCTGCGCGCTCGTTCTTCTGGATTTCAATGGAAATCAGGAGTAACTCGCGCTTCACCGAAATTTCGCCGGTGAGGTTCTGTATGTCGATAACGTCGATCAGCTTCAACAGCTGTTTGGTGATCTGGTCGATCATCGACGCTTCTTCATCGATGACGAGTGTGATCACGGAGTATTTCGCATCATTGGTCGCCCCGACACATAGCGAATCTATGTTATAGCTGCGGCGCGTAAAAAGCCCGGTGACATGGCTCAGCACCCCGGCTGAATTATTGACCTTTACCGAAAGGACGTGCTTCATTGCAGACAGGTGCTGCGGCAGAAACGCAACGTAAAGCCATTAGGCGGGCAGAATATCGCAAAAGCAGAAACCAGCGTGTTTTTTGCCGCCGGCCGCCGGCGCCGGATATTCGCGCAGCACCCGTTCGCCGATGCGGAAGGGTATTGCCTGCCGAAAAACCGGGCCGGCGAAACAGAAGGTATGGAACTCGCCATTTTCGCCGCACGGGTCAACCCCGGCGGGCAAATCGGCGAGAAAGCTCTCATCGAGCAGCCGGCCCGCAAACGAAGCGTCGAGAAAATCGGAATTCACGCACACAACCACGGCCTTGAAGCCGAGTTCGAGAAACTCCCGCATCAGCCCGCGCGTGTCGCGTTTCCAAAGCGGGAACACGGCCTTGAGAGAGAGCGCCGCGAGTTTTTCTTCGCGGTATCGCCGCAGATCTTCAAGAAAAATATCGCCGAACGCTGAATGCGAAAAGCCGTCTGCCTTAAGAGCCGAAACGGCCTCGGACATTTTGTTTTCGTAAAGCGGCATGTCAGACTGCTCGGGCAGTTCAATTGTTTTCAGCGGCAGACCGATGGCGTCAGCCTGCGCGAGCATGAATTCACGCCTGAGGCCGTGCATCGACACACGGTCGTGCGCGGCGTTCACCGAAGTCAACAGGCGTTCGACGCTGTAAGCTGCGTCACGGCGCAAATGGTAGAGCGCCAGTGCAGAATCCTTGCCGGTACTCCAGTTAAAAAATGTTTTTAACGGCGCCGGGCTCAACGCAAGTCACGCGCCGGCTGCAAAACCGGAAACTGTTTCCGACACAGGAAAAATCCGCCGAATAGCAGCGCACCATACGCTGCGTCGCCCAAAAGCGTGCCATGATAAAACGGCAGCGCTGCGGCATAACACGCCAGCAGGCCCGAAAAATTGTGCGGATAGAGACTGCCGCTGAACCAGACACCGAAATTTGAGACGGCGAAGAACACGGCGCCCGACAGCAACGAAGCGGAAACAATTTTCGTCACCGTCAGGCCGCGGCGGAACACGCCGAGCGACATGAGTGCAATGATCATGTAGGCCGCGTACTGCCAGTAAAACCCCGGATAAAACCAGGCGAAACCCTGCCCCGACTGAGCATAGATCACGTTATTGAGAAACAGGTCGCTGAGCCAGGTTGCGGCGACGGGTATCAACAGCGAAAGACGCCGGTCGAAAAAGTGCGCCGCGGCAAATACCGCCATAGCGCCAAGCGGCGAAAAATTGGGCATATGCGGAACGATGCGGCTGAACGCTGCGGCCAGGATGATCGTTACCAGCGTGATTGTCTGAATGGTTTGCTTTTGCATAATTACTCCTCTATAAATAGAAATTGCTGCGGCCCGTGGACGCGGGCTGCTTTTTCAGTCAGCGGATCAGCTGTGTCCAGCTAAAGCCGCCGCAACCGGATGATGCGGGGTTCGTATAACCAGGTTTACTCGTATCATTCGCAACGGTCAGGTAGCTCGCCTTATCGTAAAGCAGCTGGCAATAGTACAGTTTGTTGGCGCTGCTGACTGCCCAGAAAACCTTGCCGAACTTGTAGTTGTTTGCGGCGTAACAGGAAGCGTCACCCTGTTGCTGGTACAAGAAAAATCCGTTCGTCGTATCATAAAATATGATCGCGTAGGTACAGCCCGAAGTTGTCCACAACGTGTTGGTGAACTTGTGCGTGCTGCTCCAGTTATCGGTGAAATCGCCGTTCAGCGTCAGGTTGGCATCGATGGGCGTCAATTTCCCCCACGCGCTACCGTTACAACCGCCGAGCGAGGGAGAAACGCTTTGTGGACGCTCTGCATCCTCTTCAACTTCACTGGCGGTCGCCTTGCCTGACAGGAAAGTACAGAACCAGTGGAGATCGGCACTTTCGCTTTCAAAAAACACTTTGCCATACTTACCGGGATTCGGACAGTTTGTCACACCCTCGACGTAAGTGGCGAAGCCGGCGTTGCGGTCAAAATTCAGCACCTGCCGTTCGCAGCTGCCTGTGCCTGGATAACTCAGATTCCAGTATTTGTCTGAAATGTCATGCTGCATTGTGAGTCTGTCTGCGTATTTGCCAGCGAGCGAAATGCCGTTGGTGCCCTTAGCGCATTGCATGGTCATAAAACTGATTGCAAGCGCAAACAGTATTCGAAAAAAAATCTTAATCATGAGATGCTCCTTAAATTGGAGCCCGCAGGCTGAGCAGGAAAAATTTACTCGGCCTTTTTCGGCAGCCGGCCGTGTCCTCGGGCCTGCTGCACAAGAGTTCCCGGCTAATGCGGTAAATATGTGGTGGCTACGCCACCACATATTTACCGCAAACACGGTTGCGGGTCAGCGCCGGATTCTCACCGGACTTCCTCTTCTGCGCGCGGGTGGGCAATCCCCCCCCCCCCAGCCCCCCCGGGCACCACCACCCCCGCCGGTAAAAAAAGCGCGGGGGAAACCA
>CAYHJO010000046.1:9579-18280 GCA_964356715.1 uncultured Turneriella sp.
CCAAAACCCGGGGGGGGGGGCCCGCCTGTTCCCCCCCCCCCACCCCCCTCCCCCGGGGGGGGGCCAACCCCCCCCCCCGCGCAGCCCACGGTGCAAGACTCACACAGGCCGTAAATAAATGCGCGGTGAAACACTGCCGGCGCCGCGGCCTGCCGCAGGTAATAAACCTTACATACTAATGATAATGATTTCTCATTTTTAATTGACAATACATTCTCAATTAGAGTACGCGACTAACTACTATGCATCTTCCACGCACACTCATACCCCTGCTGCTATCAGTGGTCATGCTCGCGCCCTCCCTCGGCGCAGCCACTCTTTCGGGCCAAGTCGCCGACGACGAGGGACATCCGGCTGGCCATGCCTATGTCTTTATACCGGCGCTGCGCCAGCACACGCACACCGCAGAGAATGGCAGCTTTCAGCTCAAAGACCTGCCGCCGGGCGTCTATGCCGTGAAGATAAGCAAAGAAGGATTGCCTTCGCGCGTCGTGACCGTCGATCTGCGTAAACAGGACCAACAGATTTCTGTGGAACTCAAACTCGCAGAGATGCGGGCGAACACCGTCGTCATCTCGGGCTTTCGTGCAACCGACGAAGCCGATTTTGCGCAGGCAGTCACCGTCATCGAAGGCAAAAAACTCGACCGCGTGCGCGGGCAAAGCCTGGTGCAGGCAGTCGAAGATACGCCCGGCGTCGCCAACTATTCGACCGGTAACTTCGTGTCGAAGCCGGTCATTCGCGGTCTCGCGTCATACCGTTCGCTGATGCTCCTCGACGGTGTGCCCGAAGAGGCGCAGCAGTTCGGCGACGAACACGGCGCATCGGTCGACATCATGGATATGCAGCGCATCGAAATCGTGCGCGGCCCAGGCAGTCTGCTGTTTGGTTCTGGCGCACTCGGCGGCGTGATGAATGTCGTCACCCCCGAACTGCCCACGACGCAGGGCGGCAGCGAAACGCTGTCTGGCAAAATCAGCGGGGATGTCTTCTCGAACAGTCCCGGCGGCGCAGGCGCAGTCTCGCTCGCCGGAGCCTCGGGGTCTGTCGGCTACCGCGGTGCATTCAGTTATCGCCAGGCGGGCAACACGCGCACACCCGACGGCGCATTGCCCAACAGCGCGCACACGAACCTGAACGGCAGCACGCTCGTCGGCATCAGCGAAAAATGGGGCATGTTGTCGCTGCGCTACGCGCACTATGACATGAAACTCAACCTGCCCGCCGCGATCACCGACACGACGACTGGCAGAATGATCGCCGACCCCAACGCAACGCTCTACCAGAAAGTCGCACATGACCGGCTGCACCTGCATTCGCTTCTGCACAGCGACATCGCCAAAATTGAAATGAATGTCTCTTACCAGCAGAACCGCCGCCGCGAATTTGAAAACAGCACCATTGCCGACGCACGGCTTAATCTGCAACTCGACACACTCAATTCCGAAGTGAAGATCCACCATGCGCCGCTGGGCCCACTGATCGGCACAATTGGCCTCAACCACGTGAACCAGCGCAACCAGACGCTCGGCAATGAACCGCTGATACCGGGCTACACTTCAAACAGCTACGGCGCGTATGTGTTCGAAGAGCTGCGCTTTGACGCGTTCAGTATTCTCGGCGGCGTGCGCGGCGACACACGCATTCTCGATGCTGCGCAGAATGCAGCGCTGAGTCTCGCAGGCCAGCGCGTGCAGAACTCGGCGATGACCGGTGCCGTCGGTGCAGTGTGGCGGTTCGCCAAACAATCCTCATTTTTTGCCAATGTCGGTCGCGGCTTTCGCGCGCCGACTGCCTTTGAGCTGTTTTCGAACGGTGTGCACGAAGGCACCAATACTTTTGACATCGGCGACGCGAACCTCAAACCTGAAACGACGCTCACCACCGATGCGGGCCTGCGCGTAAAACAGGGAATTTTTCACGGCGAGCTTAACGGCTATTATAACAAGATCGATAACTATATTTTTTCGACACCCACCGGCGCCACGTTCAACGATCCCGAAACCGGCAACTTGTTTCCCGAATATAAAAACCGCCAGGGCAATGCGACAATTTATGGCGCCGAACTCGACGGCGAAGCGCAGGTGCTGAAGTGGCTCGCCTTCTCTACCGGCATCGACTTCATCAAAGGCCGCAACGACACGCTCGGCGAGCCGCTCGCGCTGATACCCGCCAACCGCTACCGCATTGGCATGACCTTGAGTGGCAGCAAGATTGGCGCGATTCTGAACCCGTACATTACGCTCAAAGCCCGCTACGTCGCGCGCAAAACAGAAATCTCGTCGCAGGAGTCCCTGCTCTACTCGGGTTTCGCCGACTACACTCTGGTCTCGCTCGCGACCGGCGGGGATTTTTCGGTGGGGGGACAGCAGTGGACGTACACGCTGGGTGCCGACAACCTCTTGAACCAGCGCTACGTCGATTACCTCAGCCGGCAGAAACTGTTCGCGCTGAACCCCGGTGTGAATGTGTATTTTAAGATTACCGCGCCGTTTAATCTCGTACACTGAGTAAGCACCATTTGGCCTATGGGCGTACTGCTTGACGCCGCTCAGGTATTGATCTACGCGACCCATATATGAGACTTTATGGAGGATACATGAAGAGATTTTTTATGTGCGCACTGGCGCTCGGCGTCCTGGGCATCGCCGGTATGACATCCGCGAAATCGCGGACCAAAAGCAGCAGTAGCAGCGGTAGCAGCAAGAAGCAAAGCGGCAATACTGCCAGCAGGCCAACCACCGACACTGCCGGCGATAAACACAGCAAACAAAACAAAATCAAAAAAAGCCACCGCTGCAAGCTGGCAGATGGCACAATAGACAGTTCTAAGTCGCAACAGGAATGCTTGCAGGCAAACGGCAAGTGGGTAAAATATTGATGATTGCGCAGGTTAACCTGCGTTAAAAAAACAATCCCCACTCGGCGAGTTCGCGCTCCCGCCGCTGCAGATTTTCGGTTGCAAGATGTACCGTTGCAGCGAAATCGGCGAAGTCTTCGCGACTGAAGCCCAGGCGCAGGCCCGCGACGGAAAGTACGATATGGCCGCACGCGAAGGCGTTTGCTGTGGTACACTTGCCTTGTGCCAGCAAGTCACCGGTTTTGGGGGAGCTATGGATTTCCATAGCGCATTCCGAGCGGGCGAAACAAGGCGTCAACTGATAATGATTCTCAATTTCAATACCGTGCGCCACGTGGTTAACGTCGGCGGATCTTCTGAAATCGCTGATAACGAAGGCAGACTCATCGCCGCCGAAACGTGCGAGCAGATCCTTCTTTGATTCCCTGGTGTGTGACGTCGAGAGATAGTATCGTGTAGCTGAACTCGCCCATGTTTCCTTTTCGCGCATCGACAATTTTGCTGAGTACCCAGTGGATCTCGCCGGAAGGGCTGACAATACGGTATTCGAACGCCCGCTTTGACACGAGTCGCCGCTTCAGCATGTTCAGCGCGGCCCTGACATTTTCCACATCTTCGGCGTGCAGAATCGCAAAAAATGCTTCTTCATCGCCGATAGCCTGTTCCGCAAAGCCGAATTTCTTGAGCCACGAGAAGGATGTCTGCACGTCATCGCCTTGTACGGACAGATACCAGACACCGGTGATTTCCTCGAGGTCCGTTTTTTTTTGCCGCGCAGAACGGTAGAGCTGCAAGGTCATTTCGACCTGCGAACTCAACTGCGCGGGACTAAACGGTTTCAGCAGATACGCGTATGGCTCGGTTTCTTTGGCGCGCATGATCGTAAATGGTTTCGACACTCCGGAGATGTAAATCACGGGAACGTCCGATTTTTCGTGGATATGCTTCACCAAATCGATGCCATCGAGTTGCGAACTCAGATTGATATCCATCAGAATCAATCCGATATGCGAATCACTGACCAGACGGTCAATATTGTCCGGAAACTCCTCGCCGGCATTGAAAATGCCGGGATATCCGGAAACGACTTTATATCCCTGGCGGGTCAGGGTGGCTTTAATATCTTCCGCAATCACGAGGTCATCTTCCATCAGCAGTATGTTTGTCTTTACCATGAATTTCTCCCCCGTCGCTTTGACTTTTGCTGTACTATCATATTAGCTAAAATCTGCTTTTTGTCTTTCAGGCCAAAGGCTGATTTTCTCAGATCCAAAGAGTGAGGCGCGATGCCTTATGATCGGGAAGATATTGGGAGTTATTGTTGCCGCACTATGTTTCGCAATATATTCTAAGCACGTATGCCGAAAGTCAGCCTCTTCATTGCCGATGATGAGCTTATTCTCATTGAGGCGTTAAAGGGCTCGCTGCTTGCGACGGGGCGTTACGAAATCGTGGGTACCGCCACCGATGGCCGGCAGGCGGTCGAACAGATACCCCAGCTAAAACCGCAGATTGCACTATTGGATATATCGATTCCGGGACTCAACGGCATAGAAGTATCCAAACAGATTATCCGCTATTATCCTGAAACCCGCGTCATCCTGCTCTCGCACTACGATGACACCTCGTACTTCAAAGAAGCGCTCAAAGCGGGTGTGCACGGGTATGTGCTCAAGACCAGTTCGTTCAACGCACTGCAGGAGGCCATCGACGCGGTATACAAGGGGGGTATATATCTGTCGCCGAAGATCACAAGTCAACTGGTCGGGGTGTTTAATTCCGGCGAAGATCGCACACAGGAGACGCTGACGATGCTCGATTCGCTGACACAGCGCGAACGCGAAATACTCGCGCTGATTGTTGAGGGAAAATCGCAGCGCGAAGTGGCAGCCACACTGTTTATCACAGTCGCCACGGTTAAGTCTCACCGCTTGAATATTATGCGCAAGCTTGGCATCCATAAATCGGTTGATTTGGTCAAATTTGCCGTAAAAAATGGCATCATTAAGCTGTAATTTCCGCCTCAATCGTCGTCGCCGAATTTTTTCTGTCGCTTTGCGCGATTCAGATCGATCGCTAACGCGGTTTTGATTTTTGCCATCAGATCGGCAGCGTGGAATGGTTTCAGCAGGTAGGCGACGGGCCGCGTCTTACGCGCGCGCAACACCGTGCCAGTCTGCGCATAACCTGAGATGTAAATTACCGGGATCCCCCATTTACGCCGCGCATGGCGGGCAATATCGATGCCGTCGAATGCAGGGCCGAGATTAATATCCGTCAATACCAGAGAAATACTTTCGCCGGTGACGATCTGGTCGATCTGCTCGGCAAAGTGCCTGGGGGTGGCGAATAGATTCTTATATCGGCTCACCACCCGGTAACCTTCGTAAGTCAGTAAATTGTGCAGATCCTCCGCAATGATGGGATCGTCTTCGATCAGCAGGATGTTTGCCCTGCCAGGAGGTTTACTCGTGTTGAGGAAGGCCGAGCGTGAAAAAGCATTTGCTGCCAATGTGTCCCCCTAGACCAGCATGCGGCATTTCGCCAGTTTTCCCGGAACGGCTGCCTGCTTTATGCCGAGCGTACGGAAATATTCCCCGCCGATGTCGATATCGCAGGGCTCGATGTGCAACAGGTTGACAAGGTCGTCGACGAGGTTGGCAATCAGCTGCAGCGAATCTTTTTGCAGCGCAAATTTCTCATCGAATCGCAGACTAATGATGATGCGCTCATAGTCAGGCCCCGGAAGACGGCCAATAATAAGATCAATCAGTCTAACGTTGCCGGGACAACCCGAAAACGCGATGGCAGTATGGTGCAATTTTACCGCAGCGGTCTGGATTGAGAGCGGGTAGTGTGCGCGACTGACGAATCCTTCTGAACGCACTTCAAGGATCGTGCTGATTTCTGTCAGGAGCCGTTTAAGATTGATCGGTTTCAGGTAATACCCTGTAACCCCGTTATGCAGAGCGTTGGCCAGAATTTCTTCCTGTGAGTACGCAGTCAGAAAAATTACTTTTTGCGACGGTAATATGCCTTTGATTTGCTGGAGTATTTCCAGACCGTTTTTTTTAGGCATTTCGAAATCGGAAATAACGAGATCGTAAGACTGCTGGGCATAGAGCTGCAAAGCCTCTTCGCCGTCGCGCGCATGGGTGACGTTGATATTAAACTCCTCGAGAAACCGAATGATCGATTGCGCGGTCAGTATATCGTCTTCAGCGAGTAAGATATTGTAGCTGCGAAGCGCTGGCAGGTCGTACCTGCGCGAAAGGGTATCGGTTGCGGTAATCATGCCTGAAGTGTACCATGATTTGCCGGCGGCGACCCTCACCCAAAAGCATGATTGGCGGGTGCTTTTTTGCCTATATTAGTGCGTTAAAGCGCAGGCAAGCGGTGAGTCCCTGGCGGTGAAAGTATCTGATGCGGCCCTGCATTTGTCTGGTCAGGAGCCGGATAATATTCATACCAAAGCTTGTTTCGCTTGGTGGTGAGCTTAACCCCCTGCCATTATCGCCTGCCGCAAGCATGAACACGCGACCGTATTTTCGCAATCGGACAATAATTTTTTTATCGCTGCGGCTGCCAAAGGCATGCTTCAGGCTGTTGGACAACAATTCATGCAAAATCAACCCGCACGGTACGGCACGCGAGAGATTCAGAAAGCGATGCTCCAGCATGATGTCGAATTGCACGCCGTCGCCATCTGCCAGATAGGCTTGCTGCAGCAAGTGCGCGAGATCGAGCGCGTATTCCTGAAAATCAATCTGATCCAGATTCTGGCTTTTCAGATATAATTTTTCGTGCAACAGCGCCATGGTTTGCAGCCGGTTCTGCGCATCGAGAAATACGCTCCGGACCTGGTCGTTCTGGCTTGCATTCGCCTGCAGGCTCAACAGGCTGGAAATCATCTGCAGATTATTTTTTACGCGGTGCTCCAGCTCTTTGAGCAAAAGTTCCTTTTCGCGCATCACCGCCGCGACCTGTTTGTCCGCGCTGCGGCGGTGGATTGCATAACGGATCGACCGTTCCAGATTGTCCGCAGTCAGCTCATCTTTAACGAGGTAGTCGGAGGCACCTCCCCTGATGACTTCGTTATCCGAATCCGGCATCTTGACGCCAGTGAAAACGATGTAAGCGGTATTGAGATTCAGCGTGCGCGCGGCGGCGAGCAGCTCGATTGCTGTACAGGTGTCGAGGCGGTAATCGAGCAGACAGACGTCGAATTCACTGGTCTGTATGCGCCGGGAAAAATCGGCTGCCCTTTGCAGCCACTGGACTTCGAAATCCGGGGAGATCTTCTGCAATAATTCGCGCGTGAAGATGTAATCGGCTTCCTCATCGTCGACGACGAGTATCCTGGCCCGTGAAATTCCTGTTTTCCATGGCATATCGTGTCATACCTTCTTACACGCCAGCAAGGTGATATCATCACTCTGCGTTTTTTGGAACGCTGATATGTCGTTGAAGATTTCTTCAACAATCAATGCCGAAGATAAACGCGCCGCATTCACGAGAACCTGTTCCAGGCGATCTTCGCCGTACAACTTCCCCTGACCGTCCATGGCTTCCGTTACACCGTCGGTGAATAGGAGCATCACATCCCCCGACTGCAGCTGTACAGAATAATCCTCTAATAGCCCATGGATATCCTTTAGAACGCCGATCCAGGCCCCGCGCGTGGGTATGCTCTCGACCTGCCGGGTGCGGTGTCGGTATATCTTAATATCCTGATGTTTGCCGGCAAACGTGATACCGTCAGGGCCGATTTTCATTACCAGCAGGCTCATATAACGGTCAACGTCAAGCTTCCGGATATTCTGCGTGAGAACGCCGTTCACTTCTGCGATGACCGACGCGATCGACGGGTTCTGTCGCTGCGTCAGTAGCGAGGCGACGCTCGTCTGCGTCATCATCATGATGAGGCCCGAGTCGACTCCGTGTCCCGCGACATCGCCGATCGCCAGGAAGTTTCCAGAGGGGGTTGAAACGACATCGTAATAGTCGCCGCCAACTTCGGTTGCGGTAACCATCCGCGCATAAATTTCATAGCCAGGTACCTCGAGCGACCGGGGCAACAGCCGTGTCTGGATCATTTTTGCGATTTCCATTTCGCCCTGCAGAGCTTCTTTGGCAATCTTCAGCTCCTGCCGGGTTTCAAATTCGCGCTGCGTCAGCCTGAACTGGACAAAGTTGATGGAGACGCTGATGACGCCCGTAGAAATCATGAAGTAGAGATTATTTACCAGAATCTGTTGTGCAACAGGCTTCGGGTATATCAGGTTGACGAGAACGTAGATACTGATAATCAAAGCGACGTTAACGATCGAATGCGTCAGCCGCCACGGAATCAGCAGCATCGTCGCAATAATCACGAGGTTGATGCCCGCATAGTAACTCGACGAAAACCCACCCAGGTCGACCGTCATCAGCGCGATCATCAGCGTCACGATCGCCGAGAAAAAATAGCCGTGTAGAATCGAATAACGCGACGCCGGTGTCAGGCGTATGGTGAACGATTGCAACAGAATGACGCCGGTAACAACGCCGCGGTATATGGCGAATCGCGAAAGATTTTCCATGGGTAGCATAAAGTAATCGAGAATAAAGAAGACGGGGATCAGGGTAAATCCGAGCATCGTCAGCGTACGCAGCCAGTCGTGCGTAATGAGCTGCAGGTACATATCGAAATTTTCAACTTCGAGAAGTTTTTGTTTCTGTTTATGCATTGGATTTGCTGATCACCAAAAACATGTGCGATCCGGTTTCCTCAAATTTTATTTCCGTTTTCGCTCCCGGGAGGTCGGCTGCCATTTCCTGAAATTCCGCTGTATTACGATT